>NZ_JBITTH010000007.1:0-339615 GCF_044541755.1 Streptomyces sp. NPDC085524 | reverse complement strand
TTGATGTCACCGAAGATCGGTGCGGGGCTGTTCGGGTTCGACGGGACGTAGAAGCTGTGGACGACGGGCTGGGACATGTTGCCCGCGTTGTCCTGGGTCTGGAAATAGAGGTAGTTCGTGCCCCAGGCGCGCGGGGTGTACGTGATGGTCGTCTGGCCCGCGGTGAAGGTCTTCACGATCTGCGGGTCGGAGTCGGTGCAGTTCCAGTCGGAAGCCGCCTTCACTGGGTCCGTGGTCCAGCGGGCGCAGGCCAGGCCCGAGCTGCGGTTGGTGCCGGTGGTCGGGGCGTTGTCCGCTCCGGCGAGGGTGAAGGTGCCCGCCTCGTCGACGCGCTTGGGGTGCCCGCCGGTGGTGCCGGAGAGCGGGAAGTCGGTCGAGGTCACCGATGCGGACGGCGGGGTCCGGTCGATGCGGAAGAAGCACCAGGGGGTCTCGGTGCTGGTCAGCGTGTCGTCCGTGGTGCGTGAGGTCCAGCCGTACTGGTGGCCTTCGATGAGCGAGCCGGCGTTGACGACGGCGTCGCCCGCGGAGCCGTTCCAGCCGGTCTGGTGCCACACGGACGCACCCGCGGCGTCGTCGTCCCAGATCTGGAAGGTCGTCTGGAGCTGGCGGCCGGTGGGCGACCAGGTCTCGGACGTGAGGGAGACGTTGGTGTTGGCACCGATCCAGCCCGGGTTGTCCCAGGGCTGGGCCGCACCCGGGGTGGTGCAGGCGGAGTAGGTGCCGGTGGCGGCGAAGCCCGGGGTGGGGCCGGTGCGGGGGTTGCCGATGTGGGGCTGGAAGTCGTACGTGGTGACGACGTGCGGGGTGTTGCTGAACCGCTGGCGGTAGTACATGTTGCCTTCGTCGTCCGGCGCGAGGCCGAAGGTGAAGGTCGACCAGCGGCCGGAGGCGGCGTTCTTCATCTGGCTGGTGACGTTGTACTGGATCTCACCGGTGCCCGAGATGGTGGCGCCACCGATCTTGGTGCAGCCGCCCATGCGCGAGTTCTTGTCGCAGGGCTGCCGGTTCCAGGACGTGGGGCTGCTGATGCCCGTGGGGCTGTGGTAGAGGCCCATCGGGGTGGCCGTGCTCGGGCTGGACGAGGACACGACGGTGGCGTAGAGCCGCGCGTCGAGGACCTCGGCGCCGTGGATGCCCGTGTTGATGCCGATCTGGAAGTACGCGCGCTCGCGGCCCTTGCGGGTACACGTCGAGTAGCCGCAGTAGCCGGAAGCCGGGGTGTTCTGACCGTCGGAGGTCCCGTTGAACTCGTTCGTGTCGGGGTACGCCTCCTGCACCTGCGACCACGCCTGGTTGGCGCTGTCGGCGGAGGGGTTGACGCCCGGGTCGATGTACCAGGGGCCGGTGCCCTGGCCGAGGAGCGAGGTGTCGGGGATCAGATCGATGCCGGTGGCATCGGCCTTGACGCCGATCGGCTTGACGTTGGCGGTGTCGCCGGGACCGTCGGGGGTGGAGGCGATGACCCGGTCGGCGGCCGCGGGGGCCGAGGACGGCGGGGCGTCGGAGCCGCTCGCGGCCGAGGACTTGCTGCTCTTGCTGCCGCTCTGCGGCGCGGCCGCTGCCTCGGGGGTGTCCTTCTTCGTGGAGTCCCACATGAAGGAGGTGGGGCTGGTGAAGCGGGCCTTGCCCTGGGCGTCGTCGAAGCTGATGTTGCCCGCCGCATCGGCGGTGGTCTTCAGCCCGGGGGCGTCGACGTCGAGGCGGATCTTCTTCAGGGCGGGGTTCGCCGCGGCCTGGGCGGTGCGGACGATCAGGACCTGGCTCCAGCCGCCGAGCCGGGTGGCGGTCAGGCGCAGGTCGACGTCGGGCAGGACGTTCTTGTAGAGGGCGTCGTTGCCGTCGAGGACCGGCTTGGGCAGCTTGAAGGGCGTCTTGAAGGCCAGCTTCTTGCCGTCGGCCGTGGTCATCGTCGCCATCGGCCCGTTGCCGCCACCGGAGATGCTCAACGGGGAGGGAACGACCGCCGGGGATATGGTGCCGTCGGCGTTCACCCGGAGCGTGGTGTCGATCGCCCGCCAGGACCCGTCCGCCTGCTTCACCCGCTCGGGCGCCGAGGCGGCGTCCACGGTGAGGGTGCCGGCCGGGTTGGCGAACGTCTGAGAGTTACCGGTCGTCAGGTGGTCGATGACCACCCGCTTCCCCATGCTCCTGGCCTGCGCCAGGGCCGCGTCCACGGCCTTCTCCTGGGCGGTCGGCGCGGGCTTGGGAGTCGCGGCCGGCCAGTCGCGGCTGGCGGGCCCGTTGCTCGCGAAGGCGCTCGGAGCGGTGATGAGCCCGGCCCCGAGGGACAGCACCACGGCGCCTGCCACGGGAAGCATTGCGGCCGCGGATGCCCGCCGACGCCGGAGGGCCCCCGGCCTGGGGTCGAGTGGTGAAGGTGATGGCCTCATGGGCAGAGGTCCTCGCTATGCGCGTCGGTGAACGAAGGTCACGCGCACGTTCCTCGCTGGCCGAAAATCTGTCAACGCTTTAACAGGTCGATATATCCGAATCATGCAAATAAAGATCACGGTGACCGTCAAGTGAGATTGATCATGTAAGGAAAAGTTAATGAGAATCTGTACGAATGAATCTCCCCTTCCCTAGGGTGCGGCTTCCGGACTCTGTTGAAACCGGACTCCGTTATTCCTTTTCAGTGGGGGGATTTTGTTGTCTCGTCAGGGTGGTCTGATTTCGCGCGCGCGCGCGAAACGGCCACGTGTTGCGATGGTCGCCGCGCTCGCGGTGCTCATCTCCGGCCTGGGCTTGCCCGCGGTCGAAGCGGCGGCGAAGCCGCCGAAGGTGTGGGTGCCGCCGAATACGGCGCTCCCGCAGACCAAGCCCGTCAAGGGCTCGGATGCCAAGCCCGCCAACGCGAAGGCGCCGGTCGGCAAGGCGTGGACTCCGGACGCTAAGGCGAAGGCCCCGTCCGGTTCCGCGACCGTTCCGCTTAATGCGGCCGGGACTTCGGCGACTGCGGCGGCCGCCGGTAAGTCGGTTCAAGCCGGCACGTTGCCCGTCTGGGTCGCTCCTGCCAAGAGTCCGAAGAATTCAGCGAAATTGTCGGAACTTGCAACCTCCGATTCCGGTTCCGTTTCCGGTTCCGGTGAGGGCTCGCTCCGGGTGGAGGTGAAGGACGAGGCGAAGACGCGTGCGGCCGGTGTCGGAGGCGTCCTCGTCGCTCTGACCGACGCGGCGGGCAGCGCTTCTTCCGGCAAGGTCCAGGTCGGGTTCGACGTCTCGGCATGGGCGAAGACGACTGGCGCGAACTGGGCGGACCGCGCACGCGTCGTCCGTCTTCCCGACTGTGCACTGACGACTCCGGGCGCGAAGGGCTGCACGGCCCGTACCCCGGTCGCTTCCCACAAGGACGCCTCAGGCCGTCTGGTCGCGGAGATCGACGCCCCCAAGGCGAAGACGACCGCCCTGAAGTCGGCCCCGTCGGATGCTCCGCAGATGCTGGCGGCGCAGGCCGTCGCGCTCGCGGTGGAGGCGGGTCCGTCGGGTGCGAGCGGTGACTTCACCGCGACCCCGATCGCGCCGTCCATGTCGTGGCAGGCCGGCGCGAACGCCGCGAACTTCACCTACGGCTACACCGTCGAGGTCCCGTCCTCCATCGCGGGCGCCGGGCCGGACGTGGGCCTGGCCTACGACTCGTCCTCGATCGACGGCCGTACGGCGTCGACGAACGCGCAGGCCTCCGGGTTCGGTGAGGGCTGGGACTGGAGTCCGGGCTCGATATCCCGCTCGTACAAGGGCTGCAAGGACGCGGGGATCGCGGAGTCGGGTGACGAGTGCTGGGCCGGGGACATCCTGTCCCTCAACCTCGCCGGCCACTCGGGCCAGATCGTCCGCGACGACACGAGCTGCGTCTACCACCTCCAGGGTGAGGACGGCACGAAGATCGAGCGTCTGACCGGGCAGCGCAATGCCGCCTGGAAGGGTGAGGGCTTCAAGGTCACCACGACCGACGGAACCCAGTACTACTTCGGCTCCAACCGCCTGCCCGGCGGCGACGGCACCGACCCGGAGGCCAAGTCGGTCTCGACGGTCCCTGTGTACTTCAACAGCGGTCAGGACAAGTGCCTGGGCGCCGACACTCCCGCGAACGGCACGTGGCAGCAGCTGGGCTGGCAGTGGAACCTCGACTACGTCGTCGACCCGCACCAGAACCTGGTCTCGTACCGCTACGAGCAGGAGGACAACTTCTACGGGCGTGGCGGCGGCCAGAACGGCGGCACCGGCACCAACACGAAGTACCAGCGCGGCTCCTACCCGACCTGGATCGGCTACGGCCAGCGCCTGCCCGAGCAGATAGCGGCGAAGGGCGCTGCGAAGCCGGCCGTCCAGATCAACATCAAGAACGCCGAACGCTGCGTCGTGATCGGGACCGTCACCTGCACGGACACCGCGCAGCGCACCAAGGCCAACGCCAAGTCCTGGCCGGACACCCCGATCGACCAGGAATGCCCGGCCACCGGCCAGTGCCTGAACCTGTCCCCGACGTACTTCACGACCAAGAAGTTCACCCAGATCGCGACTCAGGTCTGGACGGGCACGGCGTGGCGCACGGTCGACACCTACGACCTGACGCAGTCGTTCCAGGATCCGGGTGACGGCACGTCCCCGACCCTGTGGCTCGACAAGATCGAGCGGACCGGCTCGAACGGCAAGACCGCGATCAAGCTCCCCGCGGTGTCGTTCCAGGCGACGCAGTTCCCCAACCGCGTCGACGGCGTCGTCCGACGCCCGGACGGCACGGATGCCTCGGCGCCGAGCTACCGGCGTCCGCGCATTCAGACGATCACCACGGAGACCGGTGGCCAGATCAACGTCGCCTACAAGGCCCCGGAGTGCTCGCGCCTCAACGGCACGATGCCGTCCTCCGAGGACGGCAACACGATGGCCTGCATGCCGGTCAAGTGGTACCTGCCCGGGCAGTCCTTCGCGGACCCGGTCAACGACTGGTTCAACAAGGTCATCGTGCAGTCCGTCACCGAACAGGACAAGGTCGGCGGCCAGGTCAGCAAGGTCACCGAGTACGAGTACGGCGGCGGCATCGCCTGGCACCGCAACGACTCCGAGTTCACCGACGCCAAGACCCGCACCTGGGACCAGTTCCGCGGGTTCGCCACGGTGACCACCCGCTCCGGTAGCGGCAACGCGAGCGAAGCGCCGCGGACCAAGAGCGTGGTGACGTACTTGCGCGGCATGGACGGTGACGTCCTGGCCAATGGCACCAAGCGCAGCGTCAACGTCCCTGACGCCCAGGGCGGGACGATCAAGGACGAAGAGGTCTTGTCCGGGTTCGTCCGTCAGAGCCAGACCTATGACCGTGACGGCGGCGCCGTCATCGCGGACGAGGTCACCACTCCGTGGATCGGCCCGATCACCGCGACCCGCAACCAGTCCGCGGGCATGCCGCCGATCACAGCCCGTGCGCTGAACACGGCTCAGGTCACCACCCGCGCGAAGCTCGCCAACGGCAGCTGGCGCACGAGCGAGCGCAAGTCCACCTACGACACGACGCTCGTTACCCGGCCCCTCCAGGTCGACGACAACAGCGACATCTCCCGCACGGACCAGCGTCTGTGCACCACCTTCGAGTACCCGACCGGCCCCGGCGGCGCGGTCACCGAACTGGCCTCCCGCACCCTGGTCATTTCCGGAACCTGCGGCCAGACGCCGACCGCCGCCAACACCGTCGGTGACACGCGCTCGTACTTCGACGGTCTGGCCTACGGCCAGGTCGGAGCCACCGCCGACGGCACGGGCACCGAGGTTCTGGAGCAGTACGACAGTGCCGGCAAGCCGGTCTACCGTCTCAATTCCACCTCCACCTACGACGCCTACGGCCGCGTCACCAGCAACACCAACAAGGTCCGCACCGACACCGCCCACCCGGGCGGCGCCGTCACCGCGACCGCGTATTCCCCGCCCACCGGCGTCCTGCCGGACACCATTACCCACACCAACCCGCTGGGCTGGAAGTCGGTCACGACCTTCGACATCGGCCGCTCGCAGCCGCTGAAGATCACCGATGAGAACAGTCGCGTCACGGAGCGCACGTACGACGCGCTGGGGCGGGTCGTGTCGATCTGGCAGCCCGGCCAGGACTCGACGAGCGACCTGCCGGTCCGCAAGTTCTCGTACATGATGAACGGCACCAACGCGCCGTCCGCCGTTCTGAGCCAGGCGCTCATGAACGACAACACCTACACCTCCAGCTACTCCATCTACGACGGCCTGGGCCGTGTTCGTCAGACCCAGGCGACGCCCCCCTCGGGCGTGGCCGGCCGGATGATCACGGACGCACTGTTCGACTCCCATGGTCGGCAGGTCAAGACCAGCTCGGCCTATTACACGGACCAGGGCTCGCCGTCGGCGGCAGTGTTCCTGCCCAACGGTGGTGTCCAGCCCGACAGTAAGATTCCGTCCCAGACCGTCCAGGTCTTCGACGGCCTCGGCCGCGTCACCGACACGATCAGCCAGTCCTTCGGCGTGGAGCAGTCCCGCTCCAAGACCGAGTACCCGGGCGCGGACGAGGTGCGTCACACCCCGCCGGCCGGTGGTTTCGCCACGGCGACGATCACCAACGGCACCACATCGATCCTGCGCCAGTACAAGGCCAACACGCCCACTGGTGCGTACGACGAGACGACCTACCTGTCCAACGGCCGAGACCAGGAGCTGTCCCGGAAGGACTCCGCCGGCAACGAGTGGACCTTCACCTACGACCTCCTGGGCCGCGTGGTGAAGACCACCGACCCGGATGCCGGAACCAGCACCACGGTCTACGACGACAAGAAGAACCTCGTCACCGCCACGGACGCCCGCCTCAAGAGCGCCACGACGGTCGTCGACATCCTCGGCCGCGCCGTCGCCACGTACGAGGGTACGGCCGTCGACCCGGCCAAGCAGGTCGGCGCGTTCACCTACGACGCGAAGTTGCTGGGCAAGCCCGACACCACCACCCGTTACGTGGGTGGCAAGACGGGCAGCGCCTACGTCTCGGAGGTGACCGGTTACGACGGCGGCTACCGCCCCCTCGGCACTAAGGTCACCATCCCGGCCGTCGAGAAGGAGCTGGCCGGTACCTACGAGACGACCAACACGTATGACGCCTACGGGCAGCTGAAAACCACGACCATGCCCGGCATCCCCAAGGCCGGCCTGGGCGTGGAGACGGTGACCTACGGCACCGACGTCGCGGGGAACCTGACCTCCATCGGCGGCAAGATCGGGCTCACCAGGACCCCGTACCTCGTGGACATGCGCTACGACCCCTACGGGCGGGCCATTCGCAGCACGATCGGTGACACCGGCATGCAGGTCGTCTCCACGACGGACTACGACGCCGGCAGCGGTCGTCCGGTCCGCTCGACCCTGGACAAGCAGACCGCCGCGACCGCGAGCGTCGATGTCCTGGACTACACCTACAACAAGGTCGGCCAGATCACCTCGATCGGTGACACCCAGGACGGCACCGGCCGCGACCTGCAGTGCTTCACCCACGACTACCTGGGCCGCCTGACCCAGGCCTGGACGGACACCGGCACCCAGACCACGGCTGCCGCGCCCAGCGTCCGCGGCATCGGCGGCTGTACCAACGCAGCCGGCCCCGCCGTCGACGGCACCGGGAAGCCCAGCGTGGGCGGTCCCACCCCTTACTGGCAGCAGTACGAGTACGACGCGATCGGCAACCGCAAGAAGCTGGTGAAGAAGGACGTCACCGGCAACGCGTCGAAGGACGTCACCATCACGCAGACGTTCGGTGCCGGGCCCAACGTCCCGTCCACCGACCCGCAGACGGGCGGCGGCACGGGCGGGCCGCACGCGCTGATGAAGTCCACGGAAACCGGCCCGTCCGGAACCAAGGTCACTTCCTACACCTACGACGCGGTCGGAAACACCGCGGGCATCACCAACACCGCCGGCACCAAGTCCCTGACCTGGGACGGCCAGGGGAAGCTCGACAAGATCGTCGGAACCGGTGAGAGCGCCGGAACCAGCTACCTCTACGACACCGGTGGCAGACAGCTCATTCGTCGCGATCCTGCCAGCACCACGCTGAACCTCGGTACCGACCAGATCACCCTGGACACCGCCAGCGGCAAGGTTTCCAACGTCCGTACCTACGGCGCCCCCGGCGGCCTCTCCGTCACCCGCACCACCAGCACCAGCAGCGGCTCCGCGTTCACCTACCAGAGCTCGGACCACCAGGGCACCGGCGGGGTCCAGTTCAAGGCCTCCGACCTCAGCCACATCCGCCGCGCATCGGATCCGTTCGGCAACGAGCGTGGTACTCAGCCCGCCCCCGGAACCTGGGCCGGAGACAAGGGATTCGTCGGCGGCACCAAGGAGAAGTCCACCGGCTTCACCCTCCTCGGCGCCCGCGAGTACGACCCCGCCACCGGCCGCTTCATCAGCCCCGACCCCATCACGGACGCGGGTGACCCACAGCAGTGGAACGCCTACGCCTACTCCACCAACAGCCCGATCAACACCTCCGACCCGACGGGCCTGGAGAGCTGCTACGGAGTCGCCTACTGCTCGGGCAGCAACGGAACGGACCTTGGCTCCACCTTCGACCCGGACTACGACAAAAAGCACGGCGGCAATGACGACGACGAGCCGTCGGACACGGAGCTCAAGGAGTCCACGAAGAAGGTCTCCGACGCCAAGAAGAAGCGCGACAAGCTGATCGACGAAGTCGTCGACATGGTCGGGGACCTGATCGGATACAACGACGCCCGCGACTGCTTCACCAAGGGCGACGTCATGGCCTGCATCAACACGGCCCTGAACTTCGTCCCCTGGGGCAAGCTCTTCAAGGCCGTCAAGATCGGCATCAAGGCCTTCAAGATTTACAAGGAGGTCAACAAGGCCTACGACGCCGTCCACGAAGCCGAACGGGGAGCGGCCAAGGCCGCGGATGCCTACAGCACGGCGAAGAAGGCGGCGAAGGAGGCCCGTGACGCCGAGGCCAAGGCAGCCCAGTCGGCATCGGAGAAGGCCGCCAAGGAATCGGCGAGCGACAGCGCGGGCACCCAGGCGAAATCAGTGGCCGACGAAGCCGACCTCGCGAAGAAGGGTGACGGCGCCGACGCCAGGGGCAGTGGGGGTGAGGCCGCATCGGGCGTGACCAAGTGCAATAGCTTCCCCACGGGTGTGCAGGTCCTGATGGCCGACGGCACGGCCAAGTCCATCGAGGACGTCAAGGACGGCGACGTGGTCATGGCCACCGACCCGCAGACCGGCGAAACGCGTCCCAAGACCGTCACCACCACCATCACCACCCCCGACGACAAGGAATTCACGGACCTCACCCTTACCGACGAGGCAGCTCCCCGCGGCCCGCCCGCGAAGATCACCTCTACCTACCACCACCCCTACTGGAGCGAAACCCGCCACCAGTGGACCGATGCGGGCGAACTCACCGTCGGTGAAGAACTTCGTCAGCCGGACGGCACGACCCTCACGGTGGCGGCGACGCGTTCCTACGCGCACGCGGTCACCACGCACAACCTCACCGTCGATGAATTCCACACGTACTACGTGTTCGCGGGGACGGCTCCTGTCCTTGTCCACAACTGTGACGTCGACTATGGAAAGGTCCTTGCGGACGGACGTCGGACGGGTGTCGTAGCCATTGTCACGCCGGCCACGGTCAAGGGGTTCAAGGCCAGTCGTGCCATCATTCCCCCTGGCTTCGTGAAGAACACTCCTGGCCACACCAGGGGACACCTCCTGCCTCAGTCCCTCGGTGGCAACGGGAGAATAGCCGCCAATCTGGTCAAGACGAAGTCGAAGACGGACAACGGGGCGATGGCGGCGTTCGGCGACTCGATCGCTGCGCACGTGGCGAAGGGAAACACCATTCTGTTCCAGGCCACACCCCGATATCTGCCGGGATCGAATGTTCCCTTCAGGGTCGACATCCATGCCTTCGACGACAATGGCTGGTCCACCGCCGCCCAGTTCCTGGTCGGGTGAAAGGATCAGTGCATGTATCCGTTTGAGCTAGTCCGGCTGACCGACTTCGAGAACGAGGTCAGGATCGTAGTGCTGTCACCCATGGACTCCACGTTCTGGGAAGCCAGGATCGAGGTGACCAGCATGTTCGTGAAGGGCAGCACCCTCCTCGTCCTGTCACGTCCCAAGATCGAGGCATGGGTCCAGGCGCTGGAGAGGCTGTCTCTCGGACAAGACGTCGTGTGGATGGAGTCGGACCGAGGTCCTACCGTGACCATTCAGCTCGAAGGCGAGCGGGATTGTCAGGAGGTCGTGGTGGAAGACGAGTCCATCTCGATGGTGACCGTACGCATCCCGATCGTCTTCGAAGACGGATGGATCGCCGACCATCAGGAACGCGTCCGTCGCTTCCTCCAGGAGCTGTGAGATCAGTTTGCCGCTGATGTCCCTCCGTAAATCGGCCTGAGGCCGGAAAACCCGATGGGGCGTGACTCTTCGAGTCACGCCCCATCGGCGTCGAGCGGGGTTACGCGGAATGAAAGGTCAGCACTCGATGACGTTGACCGCCAGGCCGCCGCGGGCCGTTTCCTTGTACTTGATCTTCATGTCGGCGCCGGTCTCCTTCATGGTCTTGATGACCTTGTCCAGGGAGACCTTGTGGCTGCCGTCGCCGCGCATCGCCATCTTCGCCGCCGTGACGGCCTTGACCGCCGCCATGCCGTTGCGCTCGATGCACGGGATCTGCACCAGGCCGCCGACCGGGTCGCAGGTCAGGCCCAGGTTGTGCTCCATGCCGATCTCGGCCGCGTTCTCGACCTGCTCCGGGGTGCCGCCCAGGACCTCGGCCAGCGCGCCCGCCGCCATCGAGCAGGCCGAGCCGACCTCGCCCTGGCAGCCGACCTCGGCGCCGGAGATGGAGGCGTTCTCCTTGAAGAGCATGCCGATCGCACCGGCCGCGAGGAGGAAGCGGACCACGCCGTCCTCGTCCGCGCCCGGCACGAAGTTCATGTAGTAGTGCAGGACCGCCGGGAGGACGCCCGCGGCGCCGTTCGTCGGGGCCGTCACGACCCGGCCGCCCGCCGCGTTCTCCTCGTTGACCGCCATCGCGTAGATCGTCGTCCACTCGCTGCGGTGCATCATCGGGTCGCCCTCGGTGCGCAGCTGGCGCGCCGTGGAGGCGGCCCGGCGCTTGACCCGCAGGCCGCCCGGCAGGATGCCCTCGCGGGACATGCCGCGGGCGACGCACGCCTGCATGACGCGCCAGATCTCCAGGAGGCCCTCGCGGATCTCCTCCTCGGTGCGCCAGGCCTTCTCGTTCTCCAGCATCAGGGAGGAGATCGACAGGCCGGTCTCGTTCGCGAGGCGCAGCATCTCGTCGCCGGAGCGGAAGGGGTACTTCAGCACCGTGTCGTCGAGCTTGATCCGGTCCTCTCCGACCGCGTCCTCGTCCACGACGAACCCGCCGCCGACCGAGTAGTACGTCTTCTCCAGCAGCGGGGTGCCGGCCTCGTCGTACGCGAAGAGGGTCATGCCGTTCGCGTGGTACGGCAGCGAGCGGCGGCGGTGCAGGATCAGCTGGTTCGGCTCGTCGAAGTCGATCTCGTGGACCTCGCCTATCTCCGTGCCCAGGAGGCGCAGGCGGCCGCTCTTGCGGATGCGCTCGACCTCGTCGTCCGCCGTCTCCACGTTCACCGTGCGGGGGGAGTGGCCCTCCAGGCCCAGCAGCACCGCCTTGGGGGTGCCGTGGCCGTGGCCGGTCGCGCCGAGGGAGCCGAACAGCTCGGCGCGCACGGACGCCGTCTGGGCGAGTACGCCGTCCTTCTTCAGCCGCATCACGAACATGCGCGCCGCGCGCATCGGACCGACCGTGTGGGAGGAGGAGGGGCCGATGCCGATGGAGAAGAGATCGAAGACGGAGATGGCCACTGGCGGACTCCCTTGTCTGCTCGTGGGGTGGGAGGGGGCAGGAGAGGTGTATTGCGGATTTTGTCCGGCAGGCGAGCTTATCGCGGTGAGGTGAACGGCTGGTCTGCCGGACGAGGTGGTGTGCGTTACGCGGACGGGTCAGGCGGGTGTCAGTTCACGCTCCGGAGCCGGTACGTCGCCGCGTGCGGCCGTGTCGGCGTCGAGGAGCGGGTCGGGGCCGGCCAGGCCCGCGCGGTGGGCGCGTACGCCCGCCCGCACGGCCCAGAAGTACGTACCGAGGGCCATGGCCGCCACCAGGGCGATGTCCACGCCGCCCGGGATGGCGCCGCGGCCGCCGAAGTCGGCGGAGCCGAGCCAGGAGAGGAGGGACAGGGAGCCGAGGAAGAAGACGATCCACCAGGCGGGGGCGAACTGCTGCGCTAGGTTCCGCTCGCCCTTGCGGGAGAGCACCAGCGCCGCGATCGGGGCGGCCAGCAGGGTCAGGGCGGTGACGATGCCGGTGTTCGGCCACTTCGACCAGTACAGCGCGCAGGCTGCGAAGACGAAAGTGAGCGGGCACAGGATCCTCGCCGCCGGGAGGCGGAACGGGCGGGGCAGACCGGGCTTCGTACGGCGGAAGACGCCCACCGCGACCGGACCGATCAGGTACGAGATCACCATGGCGGCCGAGATGATCGGAGCCAGGGTCTTCCAGCTGTGGCCGACGGTGACCAGCAGCAGGACCGAGAAGCCGAGGTTCATCCACATGGCCGGGCGCGCGGTCCCGTACACGGGATGGGTCCGGGCGAGCCTCTTCGGGAAGAAGCCGGTCTCGGAGAGGTTCTGGACCATGTACGCGGCCGAGGCCACGTTGGCGATGTTGGAGCCGGCGGGGGAGATGAAGGCGCCGAACTGGAGCATCACCACCACCCAGTGGATCATCAGCAGCTTGGCGAGCTCGGCGAACGGCGAGTTGAAGTTCACGCCCGACCAGCCGCCGGCCTGCGCCAGGTGCTCCGGCGGGACGGAGCCCAGGAAGGCCGCCTGGAGGGCGAGGTAGATGACCAGGCCCAGCGCGAGCGCGCCGACCAGGGCTACCGGGATGGCCCGGCCCGGGTTCTTGGCGGCGCCGCCGAGGTTCACGACGGCCTGGAAGCCGTTGAAGGCGAACACCACGCCGGAGGTCGTGACCGCGGTCAGGACGGCGGTCCAGCCGTTCGGAGCGAAGCCGCCGTGGGCGGTGAAGTTGGAGGTGTGGAAGCCGGAGGCGATCAGCGCGACGACGGCGAGCACTGGGATCGCGAACTTGACCAGGGTGAGGAGCGAGTTGATCTTCGCCAGCAGCTGGACCGACCAGTAGCAGGACAGCCACAGCAGCACGGTCAGGACCAGCGCCACCGCCATGCCGAAGCCGGTCAGCTGGTGGGACTGCGCGTCCACCAGGTCCGCGGCCCAGCCGAAGCTCCAGGAGGACATGTACTGCGTGGCCGCGATCGACTCGATCGGGATCAGCGAGGCGACCGCGATCCACACCGCCCAGCCCGTGACGAAGCCGAGCACCGGGCCGTGCGAGATCGATCCGTAGCGGGCCATGCCGCCGGGGATCGGGTAGGCGGCGCCCACCTCCGCGTAGGACATGGCGATCATGCCGATGAAGACCGCGCCGATGACCCAGGCCACGAGCGCTGCGGGTCCGGCGACCTGGGCCGCCGTGCCGGCGCCGAAGAGCCAGCCCGATCCGAAGATCGAGCCTATGCCGATCATGACCAGCGCGAAGAGACTGAGTCCCTTCTTGTTGGCTGCGCTCATGTCCATGAGGTGCGTTTCCGTCCTGCCAGGGGATGCCGTACTTCTCTTATTCGGACCCTATTTGCCAATTTTTGGTGGGTTCAGTGGCAATGGGCCGCATCCGCCTGGGGCTTTGGTCATGAGAAGGGCCCGGCCCTGTGGAAACCAAGGCCGGGCCCTCTCAGGCCGTTGCCTAGAGCGACGGGTACAGCGGGAACTTCGCGGCGAGCGCGGAGACGCGCGCCTTGAGGCCCTCGCTGTCGTAGGCCGGCTTCAGCGCGGCCGCGATGATCTCGGCGACCTCGGTGAAGTCCTCGGCGCCGAAACCGCGCGTGGCCAGGGCCGGCGTACCGATCCGCAGACCCGAGGTGACCATCGGGGGCCGCGGGTCGTTCGGGATGGCGTTGCGGTTGACCGTGATGCCGATCTCGTGGAGCCGGTCCTCGGCCTGCTGGCCGTCGAGCTCCGAGTTGCGCAGGTCGACGAGGACCAGGTGCACGTCCGTGCCGCCGGAGAGGACGGAGACGCCGACCTCGGTGACGTCGGGCTGCACCAGGCGCTCGGCGATGATCTTCGCGCCCTCGAGGGTGCGGACCTGGCGCTCCTTGAACTCCTCCGAGGCCGCGACCTTGAAGGAGACGGCCTTGGCCGCGATCACGTGCTCCAGCGGACCGCCCTGCTGACCCGGGAAGACCGCGGAGTTGATCTTCTTGGCCAGCTCCTGCGTCGACAGGATGACACCGCCGCGCGGACCGCCGAGGGTCTTGTGCGTGGTGGTGGTGACGACGTGGGCGTGCGGCACCGGGTTCGGGTGCAGGCCCGCGGCGACCAGGCCGGCGAAGTGCGCCATGTCGACCATCAGGTACGCGCCGACCTCGTCCGCGATGCGGCGGAAGGCGGCGAAGTCCAGCTGGCGCGGGTAGGCGGACCAGCCCGCGACGATCAGCTGCGGCTTGGACTCCTTGGCGAGGCGCTCGACCTCGGCCATGTCGACCTGGCCGGTCTCGTCGACGTGGTACGGGACCACGTTGTAGAGCTTGCCGGAGAAGTTGATCTTCATGCCGTGGGTCAGGTGACCGCCGTGGGCCAGGTTCAGGCCCATGATCGTGTCGCCCGGCTTCAGCAGCGCGAACATCGCGGCGGCGTTCGCCTGCGCACCGGAGTGCGGCTGCACGTTCGCGGCCTCGGCGCCGAACAGCGCCTTGATCCGGTCGATCGCGATCTGCTCGACGACGTCGACGTGCTCGCAGCCGCCGTAGTAACGGCGGCCGGGGTAGCCCTCGGCGTACTTGTTGGTGAGGACGGAGCCCTGGGCCTCCATGACGGCGACCGGAGCGAAGTTCTCCGACGCGATCATTTCCAGGGTCGACTGCTGGCGCACGAGCTCGGCGTCGACGGCTGCGGCGACGTCGGGGTCGAGTTCGTGAAGAGGGGTGTTCAGTACGGACATCAGGATCCCCTGGGGTCAGTTACCGGCGGTGAGGGAGGCGTACTCCTCGGCGGAGAGCACGTCCTTGGGCTCCTCCGAGATGCGCACCTTGAACAGCCAGCCGCCCTCGAAGGGGGCGGAGTTCACCAGGGACGGGTCGTCGACGACGTCCTGGTTGGCCTCGACGACCTCACCGGAGACGGGGGAGTACAGGTCGCTGACCGACTTCGTCGACTCCAGCTCGCCACAGGTCTCGCCCTCGGTCACGGTGTCGCCGACCTCGGGGAGCTGTGCGTAGACGACGTCACCGAGCGCGTTGGCCGCGAACTCGGTGATGCCGACCGTCGCGACGCCGTCAACGACGTCCGACAGCCACTCGTGCTCCTTGGTGTAACGCAGCTGCTGGGGGGTGCTCATGGCCTGATTCTCCTGGATGCGCGGGGGTGGAAACGAACAGTGGTCTTGGGTACTGCGACATCGCCGCACGGGGCACCCGGGCGGCAGGCCTGACTACAAGGACTACTTCTGCCGCTTGTAGAACGGCAGAGCGACGACCTCGTACGGCTCATGCGTACCGCGAATGTCGACGCCGACGCCGGAGGTGCCGGGCGCGGCGTGCGCCGCGTCGACGTAAGCCATCGCGATCGGCTTGCCCAGGGTCGGGGACGGGGCGCCGGAGGTGACCTCGCCGATGACCTGACCGTCGGCGACGACGGGGAAGCCGGCGCGCGGGACGCGGCGGCCCTCGGCGACCAGGCCGACCAGCTTGCGCGGCGGGTTCGTGGCGGCGCGCTCGGCGGCGGCCTCCAAGGCGGCGCGGCCGACGAAGTCGCCCTCCTTCTCGAACTTCACGACCCGGCCCAGACCCGCGTCGAACGGGGTCAGCGAGGTGCTCAGCTCGTGCCCGTACAGCGGCATGCCCGCCTCCAGGCGCAGGGTGTCGCGGCAGGACAGGCCGGCCGGGACCAGGCCGACGCCCTCGCCGGCCTTGGTCAGCGCCTGCCACAGCTCCACGGCGTGCTCGGGGGAGACGAACAGCTCGAAGCCGTCCTCGCCGGTGTAGCCCGTACGCGCGATCAGCGCGGGCACGCCGGCCACGGTGCCCGGCAGGCCGGCGTAGTACTTCAGCCCGTCCAGGTCGGCGTCGGTGAGGGAGGCGAGGATGCCGGGGGACTCCGGGCCCTGCACCGCGATCAGCGCGTAGGCGTCGCGGTCGTCGCGGACCTCGGTGTCGAAGCCGGCGGCGCGCTCGGTCAGGGCGTCGAGGACGACCTGGGCGTTGGAGGCGTTCGCGACGACCATGTACTCGGTCTCGCCGAGGCGGTAGACGATCAGGTCGTCGACGATGCCGCCGTCTTCCCGGCAGATGTGGGTGTAGCGGGCGCGGCCGACGCCGACGGTGGAGATGTTGCCGACCAGGGCGTAGTCCAGGGCCTTGACGGCCTCCGGCCCGGTCAGGGTGATCTCGCCCATGTGGGAGAGGTCGAAGAGACCGGCCTTGGTGCGGACGGCGTTGTGCTCGTCGCGCTCGCTCGCGTACCGCAGGGGCATGTCCCAGCCCGCGAAGTCGGTCATGGTCGCACCGAGGGAACGGTGCAGCGCATCGAGGGCGGTCAGGCGGGGGGCAGTGCTCATGGGTGTGGCTCCCGGGTCCCAGGGCATGACATGACGAGGAGGGGTCCTCCCCATCTGTCATCGGAACCTGAGAGGTTCGCCGAGAGTTCCTGACACGTCGGGAATCTCCGGCTTGCACCTTGGGTGGAGCTGCCGAACAGCTCGCTTTTCAGATCTGCCTCATCCACGCGGTACGGGGCCTGAGAGATTCAAGGGAGGTTCTTGCTCCTTCGGCGCCCACGCACCGCCTTGCGGCGTGCCGGGACTCTCCCGCGCGGATTCAAGCGGCCGGTATGCAGTTGGTGATGCGGTTGGTCCAGATGGCGCACATCATTGCACGCCATGGTGGTGATCGGGCGGGCGGGCCCGAAAGATCCTGCCGGGTGTCCAGGGGGTGGACGGGGCCGGACCGGAACCGAAGCCGCCGGATTACCGTCTCTTTACACTCAGTGGGCAAGGGTCCTGGTGACCCGATTCGGGGGAGGCGAACACTGTGCGGAGATTCGTAGGTGTGGCGGCAACCACGGGGACCGTGGGTGCGGTACCGGCGCAGCGCGCCGGTGCGCCCGCGCGCCCGCGCGGGCACGGGGCCGGGCCCGTACGGGACCTGCGCGGCCCGGGCGTGCGGGGCCCGCAGCGGCTCCGCTTCGCCGAGGGCGACATCGTGGTCGTGTCCGGCCTGCCGGGCGGCGGCAAGAGCACGCTGATCAAGCGGGCGGCCGCCGAGGGCGGGGCGGAGGGCGGCGCCATCGACTCCCAGGACACCCGCGAGCGCTGGGAACGCCGGATGCCGGGGGCGCTGCCGTACGCGGTGTACCGGCCGCTGGTGCGGGCCGCGCACTACTGGGGGCTGTGGCGGCACCTGCGTTCCGGGCGCTCCCTCGTCGTCCACGACTGCGGTACCCAGAGCTGGGTGCGGGGGCTGCTCGCGGCGGCCGCGCGGCGGCGGGGGCGTGCGCTGCACCTCCTCCTGCTGGACAGCAGCCCCGAGGAGGCGCTGTCGGGCCAGCGGGCCCGGGGGCGGGGGGTCTCGTCCTACGCCTTCGCCCGCCACCGGGGTGCGGTGGGCCGCCTCCTGCGCGAAGCGGAAGCCGGCCGCCCCCCGGCGGGTTGCGCCTCGGCCGTCCTCCTGGACCGCCGCTCCGCCGCCGCGGTGACCCGCATCGCGTTCCACCCGTAGCCCCGGGAGCGGCGCGGCACGTTCCGTACCACCGCACCCCGGCGGAGCCCTGTCGGTGGGGGCCGGTACCCTGCGGGGCGACGAAACGCGGGATCACGGAGGCACGTACATGCACAGCGGCGGCGGCTGGCCGGGGAATGAGCTCGAGCAGGTGCTCGGGGCGGCGCTCGGGCAGCCGGACGCCGGCGGGCGGATCCTGGAGGTGCTCGGGCGGAGCCAGGTGTGGGTGCCCCTGCCCGCCGGCGCCGGCACCGAACGGGGCGGCGCCGAGGGCCTGACCCTCCCCACCATGGACATCGGCGGCGCCGCGTACGTCCCGGTCTACAGCTCGGAGGCCCAGTTCCTCGCCTGCGTCGGCCCCGGCACGGACTTCGCGGTGGCCCCCGCGGTCGAGTTCGCCCGCGGCCTTCCCCCGCAGCTCGGCATCGCGCTCAACCCCGAGGGCGCCGTCGGCGTCCCCCTCCCCCCGCAGGCCGTCGCGGAGCTCTGCCGCAGCGGCCGGACCCCCCTCGACGGCCCCGCCGCGGGCGGCCGTGTCCGGCTCTACGAGCCCGACTGGCAGGAGGACCCGGTGGACTTCCTGACCGCCGCCGCGGAGGAGTTCCGGGCGACCGGGGTGGTCTCCGCCGCGTACCGCTGTCTCGCGAGCATCGAGGGAGGGGAGCCGCAACTGTTCATCGGTGTCCGACTGGTGGGATGGGAGCCGGAGACCCGGAACGCGCCGATGGACGCCCTGGGACGGGCCCTGACCCGTGTACCGGCGCCCTGGCCGGTGCAGTTGATCCTGCTGGACGCCGCCGAGGACCCGGTCACGGAGTGGATTCGTGAGCGCGTACGCCCCTTCTACCTCCCGTAGGGCGGCTTAAGCTGTTCTCGCGTTGACGTCGGGCGGAAGAAGAGACGAAGAGGGGTACCGGGTGAGTGCGTCAGGCACGGCCGCGGCCGGGCAGGTCGAGCACATGCTGCGCCAGGTGACTCCCGGGCGCTACGAAAGCTACGAGTCGCTCCTGCACGCCCTCGCCGAGGGCCGGCTGTGGATGCTGCTGTGGCAGGGGCAGTCGGGCTCGCCGGACGCCCAGTACGGCGGCATGGAGGTCGAGGGCCTCGGATACGCGCCCTGCGTGACCTCCCCGCAGGAACTGGCCGCCAGCGGCTGGGGCCGGGGCTACGAGGTCGTCACCGGCCGGGACATCGCCCGCGCGCTGTATCCCGACCGCTGGGGGCTCTGGCTCAACCCGCACGCCCAGGGCGGCGGCCTCGGCATCCCGTGGGCGGACCTGCGCCGGATCGCCACCGGCCTGGACCGGATGCCGGCCGGCCCGCTGCGGCTGTCCGAGCCGGCCATCGAGCTCCCGCAGTTCTACGGGCTGCTGACCCAGCACGCCCACCGGACGCCCGCCGTCCGCTCGCTGCGCCGCGCCTGGGTGCAGCCCGCGCTCGGGTCCCCGTACCTCGCGGTGGGGCTCGACCTGTACGACGCCTCCGCGCCCGCGCTGGAGTCCGTACGGGAGATGATGCGCCAGTCGGTCGGCGTCGTCCCCGAGGGCGTGCCCGTGTGCACGGTGGCGCTCGCGGACGAGCACGACCCCGTCGCGATGTGGCTGCGCGCGCAGACCCGCCCCTTCTACGACCGCGAGGGCCAGGCACCCGCGTACTGACGGGTGCCCGCCCGGCTTCCGTACATCCGCATATTGAGACATCCGTCTCGAAGGCCGCACCGATCCCATCGGTGCGGCCTTCGTCATATCCGCCGAATCAACCCAAGATCCCTGCCTGAAATGGCAGTTGGGCGGGATGTCCGTTCCGCGCAGAAGGGGCGGTCTTTCACCGCTCAACAGATCTTGCCGTTCGGATAACGGAAGGTGTAGGCGCAGATCACGGTTGCGCATCACATCCCCGGCGGGTCTGGCGGCCGATCGAGACGCCGTTGAAGACTCCCCCCACCGAAGGCAGGTCAGTCCCGCAATCACCAGCTCTTCACGTGCACTTCAGACGCATTTCGCGCCAATCGCACCATCAGCGACGCCGATAGAACCAAGCCGCCACAGCGGCGGGCATGGGCCGGCCACAGTCGGCCGAGAGGGGTCCCCACCACGATGACGGCACCACTGCACGACACCAGCGCGGCCGAGCCCGCAGCCGTGGCCGCCCCGGAAGTTCCGCAGAAGGCGATCGAGGGGCGCTCGCCGTGGCAGATCGCCTGGCTGCGCCTCAAGCGTGACAAGGTCGCCCTGGCCGGCGGTGTGATCGTGCTCCTGCTGATCCTCGTCGCGATCTTCGCGCCGCTGATCGTCAAGGCCTTCGGCCACCCGCCGGAGGAGCTGCACGAGGACCTGCTGGACCCGCTGCTCGGCCTGCCGGCCGGCGACTGGGGCGGCATGAACGGCGACTTCCTGCTGGGCATCGAGCCGGTCAACGGCCGCGACGTCTTCAGCCGGATCGTCTACGGCGCCCGGATCTCGCTGCTGGTGGCCTTCCTGTCCGCCTTCGTGGCGGTCTCGCTGGGCACCGTGTTCGGCATCATCGCCGGATACTTCGGCGGCTGGGTCGACGCGGCCATCAGCCGCGTCATGGACCTGCTGCTGGCCTTCCCGCAGCTGCTCTTCATCATCGCGCTGATCTCGGTGGTCCCCAGCAAGCTGTGGGGCTTCGAGGGATCGGGCCTGCGCATCGCGGTGCTGGTGCTGGTCATCGGCTTCTTCGGGTGGCCGTACATCGGCCGCATCGTCCGCGGGCAGACCCTGTCGCTGCGCGAACGCGAGTACGTCGAAGCGGCCCGCAGCCTCGGCGCCGGCCGCGCGTACATCCTCTTCCGCGAACTGCTTCCGAACCTGGTGGCGCCCATCACCGTCTACTCGACGCTGATGATCCCCACCAACGTGCTGACCGAGGCCGCCCTGAGCTTCCTCGGAGTCGGCGTCAAGCCGCCCACGCCGTCCTGGGGAGAGACCCTCTCCACGGCAGTGCGGACCTACGAGGACGATCCGCTCTTCATGATCTTCCCCGGCGTAGCGATCTTCATCACCGTGCTGGCCTTCAACCTCTTCGGCGACGGCGTCCGTGACGCCCTCGACCCGAAGGGCTCCCGCTAGCCACCGCAGGGCGCACACCAGATCCCGGCTTCGAGTTTCGAGCCGTCAGTAACCAGTACACCGGAACTACAACGGAGGGTTGCGAGCATCGTGACTACCCATCGCACGTCGAAGCGCAGGCTTGCCGCTGGCACGGCCGTCGTGCTCGCGGCCATGCTCACCGCCACCGCCTGTGGCGGCAACGACAAGAAGGACGACAAGCCCGCCGGCGCCGCAGGATTCAACGCGGGCATAGGCAAGATCGCCAACGCGTCGGACAAGAAGGGCGGCGAGCTCAAGTTCGTCGGCACCCAGGAAGCCGACTCGTGGGACCCGCAGCGCGGTTACTACGGCTTCATGTGGGACTTCTCCCGCTACTACGCGCGTCAGCTGGTCAGCTACAAGGCGGCCCCGGGTGAGCAGAGCACCGAGCTGGTGCCCGACCTCGCCACCGCGAAGGCCGAGATCACCGACGGCGGCAAGACCTACAAGTACACCCTCAAGGACAACGTGACCTGGGAGGACGGCACGCCCGTCACCGCCCAGGACGTCAAGTACGGCATCGAGCGCACCTGGGCCCAGGACGTCATCTCCGGCGGCCCGGTCTACCTGATGCAGGCCCTCGACCCGAAGACCGAGTACCAGGGCCCGTACAAGGACACCGCCCCGGACAAGCTCGGCCTCAAGGCGATCGAGACCCCGGACGCGAAGACCATCATCTTCAAGCTCCCGGCGCCCAACGGTGACTTCGAGCAGATGCTGGCCATGCCGGCGGCGAGCCCGGTCAAGGCGGAGAAGGACACGGCGGCCAAGTACGGCCTGAAGCCCTTCTCCAACGGCCCGTACAAGATCGACTCGTACGAGCCCAACAAGAGCATGAAGCTCTCGCGCAACGAGAACTGGAAGCCCGAGTCGGACACCATCCGCAAGGCGCTCCCGGACTCCATCTCGGTCACGTTCATGGCGAACGCGGACGACATGGACAAGCGCCTGATGAACGGCGAGTTCGACCTGGACCTCAACGCGACCGGCATCGGCCAGGCGGCCCGCGCCACCGCGCTGAAGGACCACAAGGGCAACCTCGACAACGGCCAGACCGGCTTCATCCGGTACGCCGTCATGCCGACGACCGTCGCGCCGTTCGACAACGTCGAGTGCCGCAAGGCCGTCATCTACGCGGCCGACCACAAGTCCCTGCAGACCGCCCGCGGCGGCCCGCAGGCCGGTGGCGACATCGCCCCGAACATGCTCCCGGCGGGCATCAAGGGCGCCGACCCGTCGTACGACCCGTACGGTGTCCTGAAGAACGACGGCAAGCCGGACGCCGAGAAGGCCAAGGCCGCGCTGAAGGCCTGTGGCAAGGAGTCGGGCTTCAAGACCACGATCGCGGTCCGCAACAACAAGCCGGTCGAGGTCGCCACCGCCGTCTCGCTGCAGAACGCCCTGAAGCAGGTCGGCATCGAGGCCGACGTCGACCAGTTCGACGGCGCCCAGACCTCCGGCATCATCGGTTCGCCGAAGGTCGTCAAGGAGAAGAACTACGGCATCATCATCATGGGCTGGGGCGCCGACTTCCCGACCGGTCAGGGCTTCTCCCAGCCGCTGGTCGACGGCCGCTTCATCCTGCAGAGCGGTAACAACAACTTCTCCGAGCTGAACGACCCGGCGATCAACGCCCTGTTCGACCAGGCGATCGCGGAGACCGACCCGGTCAAGGCCGGCGAGATCTACAAGCAGATGAACCAGAAGGTCTCCGAGGCCGCGGTCTACCTTCCCTTCGTCTACGACAAGACGATCACCTGGCGCTCCACCCGTCTGACGAACGCCTACACCTCCGACGCCTACAACGGCCGCTACGACTACGCGTCCCTCGGCGTCACCAAGTAACACCCGTCAGACCAGGTTCAGTTCCAGTTTCCAGTGTTCCAGTGCCACACCCGCTAGGCACGAAGGGCAGGTGATGGCCGCGGTTACGGCTTGGGGGCGCCCTCCAGAAGGGGGCGCCCCCGGGCCGCAGCCAGGCCGAGCGCAGTGCTTGCATATCTCACCCGACGGATGTTCGCCGTCATCGTCATGCTGTTGGTCATCACGCTGGTGACCTTCGGAATCTTCTTCCTCTTCCCGAAGCTGATCGGGACCGATCCGGCTCTGTACTTCGTCGGGAAGCAGTCCGACCCCGCCGCGATCGAGGGCATCCGGCAGAAGATGGGTCTCAACGACCCGATCCTCGTCCAGTTCGGCAAGTTCGTCGTCGGGCTGGTGGCGGGTCGTACGTACGCCAACGGCTCCGACGTCACGCAATGCGCCGCGCCCTGCTTCGGCTACTCCTTCAAGACCGAGCAGGAGGTCTGGCCGCTGCTGCTGGACTGGCTGCCGGTCACCCTCTCGCTCGCGGCCGGTGCCGTCGTGCTCTGGGTCATCGGCGGCGTCGCCACCGGCGTCGTCTCCGCCCTCAAGCGCGGTACGGTCCTGGACCGTTCGGCGATGGGCGTCGCCCTCGCCGGCGTCTCCCTCCCCATCTACTTCACGGGCATGCTCTTCATCGCCCTCTTCTCCGACCAGCTCGGCTGGTTCGGCAGGCCCGAGGCGGCCTTCGCGGACGATCCCGGCAAGTGGTTCAACGGCATGGTCCTGCCGTGGGTCTCGCTCGCCTTCCTCTACGCGGCGATGTACGCGCGGCTCACCCGCGCGACCATGCTCGAAGTCCTCAACGAGGACTACATCCGCACCGCCCGCGCCAAGGGCCTGACGGAACCGGTCGTCATCGGCAAGCACGCGATGCGCTCGACGATGACCCCGATCCTGACCGTCCTCGGCCTGGACCTCGGCGCCCTGATGGGCGGCGCGGTGCTCACCGAGTCCACGTTCTCGCTGCACGGCCTCGGCTACAGCGCCGTCCGCGCCATCAGCGACCACGACCTGCCGGTCATCCTCGGCATCACCCTGATCTCCGCCTTCTTCGTCGTCGCGGCGAACCTCATCGTTGACCTCATGTACGCGGTGATCGACCCCCGAGTGAGGCTGTCATGACCGAACTGACCAAGACCGGAGCTCTCAACGAGCCCGTCGGCGGCCTGGGGGAGCCCTCCGGCTCCTTCCTCGAGGTCCGCGACCTCAAGGTGCACTTCCCGACCGAGGACGGCCTGGTCAAGTCGGTCGACGGACTCTCCTTCTCGCTGGAGAAGGGCAAGACCCTCGGCATCGTGGGCGAGTCGGGCTCCGGCAAGTCCGTCACCTCGCTGGGCATCATGGGCCTGCACCGCGTGGGCCAGTACGGCCGCCAGCGGGCGCAGATCTCCGGCGAGATCTGGCTCAACGGCAAGGAGCTGCTCTCCGCCGACGAGGACGAGGTGCGCAAGCTGCGCGGCCGGGAGATCGCGATGATCTTCCAGGACCCGCTGTCCGCGATGCACCCGTACTTCACCATCGGCAAGCAGATCGCCGAGGCTTACCGGGTCCACCACAAGGTCGACAAGAAGGTCGCCCGCACCCGGGCGATCGAGCTCCTCGACCGCGTGGGCATCCCCGAGCCGCACAAGCGGGTCGACAGCTACCCGCACGAGTTCTCCGGCGGCATGCGCCAGCGCGCGATGATCGCGATGGCGCTGGTCAACAACCCCGAACTGCTCATCGCGGACGAGCCGACGACCGCCCTGGACGTCACCGTCCAGGCCCAGATCCTCGACCTCATCCGGGATCTGCAGAAGGAGTTCGGCTCCGCGGTCATCATGATCACGCACGACCTCGGCGTGGTCGCCGAGATGGCCGACGAACTCCTCGTGATGTACGGCGGCCGGTGCGTCGAGCGGGGCACCGCCGAGAAGGTCTTCTACGAGCCCCGCCACCCGTACACCTGGGGCCTGCTGGGCTCGATGCCGCGCATCGACCGCGAGCAGACCGAGCGCCTCATCCCGGTCAAGGGCTCGCCGCCCAGCCTGATCAACATCCCGAGCGGCTGTGCCTTCAACCCGCGCTGCCCGTACGCCGACGTGCCCAAGGGCAACGTGACCCGCACGGTACGGCCGGAGCTGGTCGAAGAGGACGGCAGCCGCCACTGGTCCGCCTGCCACATGTCGGCGGAGGAGCGGACCCGGATCTGGACCGAAGAGATTGCGCCGAAGCTGTGACCGACACGCCTGACAAGAAGAAGACGGCCACCGCGTCCATCCCGGCGCAGGCCACGGGCTCCCCCGAAGCCGTCGCCGCTCCCGAGGTGCTGCTCAAGGTCACCGGGCTGACGAAGCACTTCCCGATCACCAAGGGACTGCTGCGCAGGCAGGCCGGCGCGGTCAAGGCCGTCGACGGCATCGACTTCGACGTCCGGCGCGGGGAGACCCTCGGAGTCGTCGGCGAGTCCGGCTGCGGCAAGTCCACCATGGGCCGGCTGATCACGCGGCTGCTCGAACCGACCGGCGGCACCGTCGAGTTCGAGGGCAAGGACATCACGCACCTGGGCGTGGCGGGCATGCGCCCGATGCGCCGCGACGTGCAGATGATCTTCCAGGACCCGTACGGCTCGCTGAACCCGCGCCACACGGTCGGCACCATCATCAGCGCGCCGTTCAAGCTGCAGAAGGTCACCCCGGAGGGCGGCCTGAAGGCGGAGGTCCAGCGACTGCTGTCCCTGGTGGGTCTGAACCCGGAGCACTACAACCGCTACCCCCACGAGTTCTCGGGCGGTCAGCGCCAGCGCATCGGCATCGCCCGTGCGCTCGCGCTCAAGCCGAAGCTGGTGGTCGCGGACGAGCCCGTCTCGGCGCTCGACGTCTCCATCCAGGCCCAGGTGGTCAACCTGCTGGACGACCTCCAGGAAGAGCTCGGCCTCACGTACGTGATCATCGCGCACGACCTGTCGGTCATCCGGCACGTCTCGGACCGCATCGCGGTGATGTACCTCGGCAAGATCGTCGAGCTGGCCGACAACAAGTCGCTGTACGACGCGCCGATGCACCCGTACACGACGGCCCTGATGTCGGCGGTGCCGGTCCCGGACCCGCGCCGGCGCGGCGCGAAGAGCGGCCGCATCCTGCTCAAGGGCGACGTGCCGTCGCCGATCTCGCCGCCGAGCGGCTGCCGCTTCCACACGCGGTGCTGGAAGGCGACGCAGATCTGCACGACGCAGGAGCCGCCGCTGGTGGCCCTGAAGACGGGCCACCAGGTGGCCTGCCACCACCCGGAGAACGCCCCCGACCAGGCCCCGGGCGACAAGCCGCTGCCGGGAGCGTCGGACGCGGTGGACACGGTTTCGGAGTAGCGGCCGAAATCCGGCGGGGCCGGGCGACCCCCGACCCCGCCGGTCCCGCTGCGCGGAGCCCCTCCGGTCCACCCCACGGCAGCCGCAGCCGCCCCCGCCACGGGGCCCGCCCCCGCTGCGCGGCGTTCCCGCTGTCGCGGTCCTTGCCGCTGCGCGGTGAGCCGCGGCTCCGGCCGTTCCCGCCTTCCTGCGGCGCGCCCTGCGCTTCTCCTCCGCCGCGGGGGAAAAATCCAGCCCCTCCGGCGTTTGAGCAGGGGGGCACCTCCCAGCGGTAGCTGGGGGGAGGGTTCGGGCGGAGCCCGGCGGCGGGGCCGCACGCGCATCACGCCGGGGCGCCGCGCGGCACGGGGCGCCCCCGGCGAGCCCCCGTCCCCCGTCGGGCGACAATGGGCCGGTGCCCCACGATCTCTTCCCGGCGGAGATCCAGCATGCCCTGGACCTCGCCGGCATCTTCGTCTTCGCCACCGCCGGCGCCCTGCTCGCAGTCCGCAAGAACTTCGACGTCTTCGGCATCGCCGTGCTCGCCCTGGTCACCGCCCTCGGCGGCGGCCTCTTCCGCGACCTCGTCATCGGCGCCGTCCCCCCGTCCGCCTTCGGCGAGCTCAGCTTCTTCATCACCCCGCTCGTCGCCGCCGGCATCGTCTACTTCCTGCACCCCGAGGTCCAGCGGATCAACCGGGCCATCAACGTCTTCGACGCGGCCGGCCTCGGCCTGTTCTGCGTGACGGGCACGACCAAGGCCTACGGCTTCGGCCTCGGCCTCACCGCCTCCGCCGCGCTGGGCGTGGCGACCGCCGTCGGCGGCGGCGTGCTGCGCGACGTGCTCGTCAACGAGGTGCCCTCGCTGCTGCGCGACCGTGAGATGTACGCCGTCCCCGCCCTGGTCGGCGCCTCGATGGTCGCCCTCTGCATCCGCTTCGAAGTCCTCAACGCCTTCACCACCGGCCTGGCGATCGTCACCACGTTCGTCCTGCGGCTCCTCGCGATGCGCTACCACTGGCGGGCCCCGCTGGCCTGGAACCGCCGCTCGTCCGTGGCCGAAGAGCCGTAACGGCAGCCGCAACCAAACAAAGCTACCGCTTAGTAGTAAGCGGGTGTACCGTCGGTTTCATGTCACATGCAGCTGCCAAGGCAACCATCGGCGACAGCGAGTTCGACCGCGACACCACCGTCACCGCCCGCGCGGACGAGCCCGGGGTGTACGACGCGGAACTCTCCGCCGGCTGGACGATCATCACCGCCGTCAACGGCGGCTACCTGCTGGCCCTCGTCGGCCGGGCCCTGTCGGCAGCCCTGCCGCACCCGGACCCGTTCACCGTATCCGCGCACTACCTGACGTCCTCGGTGCCCGGCCCCGCCGTGATCCGCACGCAGGTCGTCCGCATCGGCCGCACCCTCTCCACCGGCCAGGCGTCCCTCTTCCAGTACGACGAGAACGGCGCCGAGGTCGAGCGCATCCGCGTCCTCGCCTCCTACGGCGACCTCGCCTCGCTCCCCGAGGACGTCCGCACCACCGCCACCCTGCCCGTGATGCCGGCCTACGAGGACTGCCTCGGCGCCGAGGCCGGCTCGGCCCCGATCCCCGGCAGCTCCGCGATCGTCGACCGGCTCCGGCTGCGCCTGGACCCGGCGACCGCGGGCTGGGCCGTCGGCGCGCCCTCGGGCAAGGGCGAGATGCGGGCCTGGTTCGAGCTGGCCGACGGCCGCGACGCCGACCCGTTGTCCATGCTCCTCGCGGTGGACGCGCTGCCGCCGACCGTGTTCGACCTGGGCCTGATCGGCTGGGCCCCGACGGTGGAACTCACCACCCACATCCGCCGCCGCCCCGCCCCCGGCCCGCTCCGGGTCTCCATCACCACCCGGAACCTGGCCGGCGGCTTCCTGGAGGAGGACGCCGAGGTCTGGGACTCCGCGGACCACCTGGTCGCCCAGTCCCGCCAACTGGCCCGCGCCCCGCGCCAGGCCTGACCAGGCCGGAGCCCCCGAGGTCCTCCAGCCCGTCCGGCGTTCGAGGACCGGGGTCCGGGGCGGAGCCCAGGGAATCGGAGAAAGGGCGGGGCGGGGACCGGCTCCGCGCAGCGGCCCCCGCCCCGCCCCGCGTACATCCGCGCCCGCCCCTCCGGCGGTACCGCGCCCGCCCCCCGGCCGCACCCGCGCGGGCGGAACCCCGCCCGGGGACTCGTAGAATCGCGGATCATGGCCTACCTCGACCACGCCGCAACCACCCCGATGCTGCCGGAGGCCGCCGCGGCGATGACCGCGCAGTTCTCCGCGACGGGGAACGCGTCCTCCCTGCACGCCGCCGGCCGCCGGGCCCGTCGCACCGTCGAGGAGGCCCGCGAGGCCTTCGCCGAGGCGATCGGCGCACGCCCGAGCGAGGTGGTCTTCACCGCCGGCGGCACCGAGGCCGACAACCTCGCCGTCAAGGGCCTCTACTGGGCCCGGCGCGACGCGGACCCCGCCCGCACCCGGGTCCTCGCCAGCCCGGTCGAGCACCACGCCGTGCTCGACGCGGTCCACTGGCTCGCCGAGCACGAGGGCGCCCAGGTCGAGTACCTGCCCGTGGACCGCTACGGCCGCGTGCACCCCGAGGCCTTCCGCGAGGCCGTCGAGCGGAACCCCGAAGACGTGGCCCTGGCCACCGTCATGTGGGCCAACAACGAGATCGGCACCGTCATGCCGGTCCGCGAACTCGCCGACGTCGCGGGCGAGTACGGGATCCCGCTGCACTCCGACGCCGTCCAGGCCTTCGGGCAGCTCGACGTCCGCTTCGGCGACAGCGGGCTCGCCGCGATGACCGTCAGCGGCCACAAGGTGGGCGGCCCCTACGGCATCGGCGCCCTGCTCCTCGGCCGCGACCAGACCCCCGTACCCGTCCTGCACGGCGGCGGCCAGGAGCGGCACGTGCGCTCCGGGACCCTCGACGTGCCCGCCATCGCCTCCTTCGCGGTGGCGGCCGTACTCGCCGCCGAACGGCGCGAGCGCTTCGCCGCGGAGATCGGCGCCCTGCGCGACGAGCTCGTCGCCGCCGTCCGCGCGGCCGTCCCGGACGCCGTCCTCGGCGGCGACCCCGACGACCGGCTCCCGGCCAACGCCCACTTCAGCTTCCCGGGCTGCGAGGGCGACTCCCTGCTGCTGCTCCTCGACGCCCAGGGCATCGAGTGCTCCACCGGCTCCGCCTGCACCGCAGGCGTGGCCCAGCCCAGCCACGTCCTGCTGGCCGCCGGCACCGACCCGAAGCTCGCCCGCGGCACCCTGCGCTTCTCCCTGGGCCACACCTCGACCGAGGAGGACGTGGCGGCCCTGGCCGCAGCCATCGGCCCGGCGGTGGAACGCGCCCGCACGGCGGGCCTCAGCTGAGGCCCCCGGGCTTCACGACGGTATGTGCGACCGCACGAGGGCGATGTACCGGTCCCAGTCCCAGTGCGGGCCGGGATCCGTGTGGTCCGCGCCCGGGACCTCGGAGTGGCCCAGGATGTGCCTGCGGTCCGCGGGTATGCCGTAGCGGTGGCAGATGTCGGCCGCCAGCACGGCCGAGGCCTCGTACATCGCGTCCGTGAAGTCCTTCGGCCGGTCCACGTAGCCCACGTGCTCGATGCCGACGCTGCGCTCGTTCATCGAGCGGTTGCCCGCGTGGAAGGCCACGTCGAGCTCGCGCACCATCTGCTCCACATGGCCGTCCCCGCGCACTATGTAGTGCGCCGACGCCTTGTGCCACGGGTTCTTGAAGGCGTCCACCGAGGTCTCGAAGCCGCCCTGCGTGACGTGTACGACGATCCGGTCCACCCGGTAGTCGTCCGGCCGGTCCGCCATCCGCCAGTTCGCCGGCGACGCCGCCGTCCAGCTCGCGCCCGCGTGGTCGAGCTCGCCCTCCTTGCGCGGCTTGGCCACCCCGGGCACCAGCCACCAGGCCCGGCGGATCTCGTCCCGCCCGGCGATCGCCGCCACCGTGAAGATCCCGAGCCCCCCGAACAGCACCGCCCTGCGGGTCCCGCCCGGAGGCTTCTTCCCCCCGCTGTCCTGCTTCACCATGTGATGCACCCCCCCCCACAGCCGATAACGCGCTGTGACCCCTTGCGGTTCCCCGTACCCTGGACGGTGCTATGACTGAGAACCTGCCGCGCACCGCCCGCCCCCTCCGCGTCCTGGCCGCCATGTCCGGCGGAGTGGACTCCGCCGTCGCCGCCGCCCGCGCGGTCGAAGCCGGGCACGACGTGACCGGCGTCCACCTGGCGCTCTCCGCGAACCCGCAGTCCTTCCGGACCGGCGCCCGCGGCTGCTGCACCATCGAGGACTCCCGTGACGCCCGCCGTGCGGCCGACGTCATCGGCATCCCCTTCTACTGCTGGGACCTCGCCGACCGCTTCCGCGAGGACGTGGTGGAGGACTTCGTCTCCGAGTACGAGGCCGGGCGCACCCCCAACCCCTGCCTGCGCTGCAACGAGAAGATCAAGTTCGCTGCGCTGCTCGACAAGGCCCTCGCCCTCGGCTTCGACGCCGTCTGCACCGGCCACTACGCGACGATCGTGGAGAAGGAGGACGGCACCCGCGAGATGCACCGCGCCTCCGACATGGCCAAGGACCAGTCGTACGTCCTCGGCGTCCTCGACGAGAAGCAGCTGGCCCACGCCCTCTTCCCGCTCGGCGACACGGTCACCACCAAGGACGAGATCCGCGCCGAGGCCGAGCGCCGCGGCCTGGCCGTGGCGAAGAAGCCCGACAGCCACGACATCTGCTTCATCGCCGACGGCGACACCCAGGGCTTCCTCGCGAAGCGCCTCGGCAAGGCCGAGGGCGACATCGTCGACGAGGCGACCGGCGAGAAGGTCGGTACCCACGACGGCGCCTTCGGCTTCACCATCGGCCAGCGCAAGGGCCTGCGCATCGGCCACCCGGCCCCCGACGGCAAGCCGCGCTACGTCCTCGACATCTCCCCGGTGAACAACACCGTCACCGTCGGCCCCGCCGAGGCCCTCGACGTCACCGCCCTGACCGCGATCCGCCCCCGCTGGTGCGGTTCCACGGCCGCCGCGGCGGGCACGTACACCGCCCAGCTGCGCGCCCACGGCGGCGAGACCGAGGTCTTCGCCGAGCTCGTCGACGGCGAGCTGCGCGTCTCCTTCACCGAGCCGGTCCGCGGCGTGGCCCCCGGCCAGGCGATCGTGCTCTACGACGGCACCCGCGTGGTCGGCTCCGCCACCATCGCCACGACCACCCGGGCCACGGCCGCCTCCGTGTGAGGCTCCGCCCCCGGTGCCAGGTCGTCTAACCGACGGTCAGGACGATCTTGCCGGTGGTGCGGCCCCGCTCGCCGATCTCGTGGGCCTCCGCAGCCTGCTCCAGCGGCAGCACCGTGTCGATCAGCGGGCGGAGCAGGCCCTTGTCGGCGAGCGCCGCGATCTCCTCCAGCCCCTTGAGGTCGGGCTCCACCAGCACCCAGGAGGCCCGCACGTCCTGCGGGTCGGCCGGCAGGCCGTCCGGAGCGGGCAGGGTGATCAGGTGCCCGCCGGGCTTCAGGACCTTCAGCGAGCGCTGCCCGTGGTCCCCGCCGAGTGCGTCGATCACGACGTCCACGTCGGTCACGGCGTCCTCGAATTCCGTGGCGCGGTAGTCGATCAGTTCGTCGGCGCCCAGTTCGCGCAGCAGGTCGTGCTTGCCCGCGCTCGCGGTGCCGATCACGTACGCGCCCCGGGCCTTGGCGATCTGCACGGCGAGGTGGCCGACGCCGCCCGCCGCCGCGTGCACCAGCACGCGCTGTCCGGCCGAGACCCCGGCCGTGTCCACCAGTGCCTGCCAGGCGGTCAGCGCCGCCAGCGGCAGCGCGGCCGCCTGCACGTGGTCCAGCGAGGCGGGCTTGCGGGCGAAGTGGCGGGCCGCGCCCACCACGTACTCGGCGTAGCCGCCCGCCTGGCGCGGGAAGCTCGGCATCCCGTACACCTCGTCACCGGGGGAGTAGAGGGTCACGCCGGGGCCGACCGCCTCCACGGTGCCCGAGACGTCCCAGCCGACGATCGGGACCTCGCCCCAGGCGATCAGGCCGCCGCTGGCCCGCGTCTTCCAGTCGACCGGGTTCACGCCGGCCGCGTGGACGCGCACCAGGATCTCGTTCAGGCCCGGCTCGGGCCGCTCGACATCCTGCTCGACCAGGGTCTCGGGGCCGCCCCACTCGCTCACGACGATCGCGCGCATGTCTGTCTCCTCGTTCCGTTCGACTACGTCGGCGCCGGAGCCTTCCCCGGCGACACGTCCCAGATTCGGGCAGCGCGGCACCTGGTGGTGTTGGCCGGATGGCCACTATGTGACAGAATCTGGCCATGGGTGAAACGGGTGATATCGGTACGACCGATCCGACGGCAGGCGCGACAGCCGGTGCGACAGCCGGTGCGACAGCCGGTACAGCGGCTGCGCAGCGGGCCGGCGGACGGGACCGGCACCGGATCGCGGTGCTCGCCCTGCCCGGCTTCCCCCCGTTCGAGCTGGGCATCCCCTCCCGCGTCTTCGGCAGTGCCGTGGACGAGGCCGGCGAGGAGCTGTACGAGGTCGTCGTCTGCACCGCCGACGGCCGCCCCGTGCTCAGCGACTCCGGGTTCACCCTCCAGCCGGCCGCCGGGCCCGAGGTACTCGCCACCGCGGACACCGTGATCGTTCCGCCCACCCACGCCATGCCCGAGCTGGCCGACGGGGGCCCGCTGCCGCCCACGGTGGCCGCGGCCATCGCCGGCATCCGCCCCGGCACCCGCCTGGTCTCGATCTGCTCCGGCTCCTACGTGCTCGCCGCCGCCGGGCTCCTCGACGGCCGCCCCGCGACCACCCACTGGAACCTCGCCGCAGAGTTCCGCCGCGCCTACCCCCGGGTCCGCATCGACGAGGACGTCCTCTTCGTCGACGACGGCGACGTCCTGACCTCCGCCGGGGTCTCCGCCGGGGTCGACCTGTGCCTGCACCTGATCCGCCGCGACCACGGCGTCGCCGTCACCAACCGCGCCGCCCGCATGTGCGTCGTACCGCCCTGGCGTGACGGCGGCCAGGCCCAGTACATCGACCGGCCGGTCCCCGAACCCACCGTCGCCACCACCACCGCCACCCGTGCCTGGGCCCTGGACCACCTCGACGAACCGCTGACCCTCGCCGAGCTGGCCGCCCACGCCCGGATGAGCCTGCGCACCTTCACCCGGCGCTTCCGCGACGAGGTCGGCATGACCCCGGTCCAGTGGCTCACCGGCCAGCGCCTGGAAGCCGCCCGCCATCTGCTGGAGACCACGGACCTCGCCGTCGACCTGGTCGCCCACCGCTCCGGCTTCGGCTCCGGCAACTCCCTGCGCCAGCACATGCGCACCGCCTTCGGCGTTTCCCCGATCGGCTACCGGCGTACCTTCCAGGCCCGGGACATGACTCCTGAGGTAATCGCCACCGCGGTCCTTCCTTGACAAGATCGGCTCAACAAGCCGATCGCCCGAGGAACTTGTGGAGGAAACGCCATGACCGCTTACGCCATCGGCCACCTGCGCCCCGAGACGATGAACGAGGAGATCCTGGACTACATGGAGCGGGTCCAGTCCACGATGGACCCCTTCGAGGGCCGCTTCCTCGTCCACGGCAAGGAGGTCGAGGTCCTGGAGGGCCCCTTCCCCGGCTCCGTCGTCGTGATCGGCTTCCCGGACATCGAGCGCGCCCGCGCCTGGTACGCCTCGGACGCCTACCAGGCGATCCTGCCGCAGCGCACCCGCCACATCGCGGGCGAGGTCATCCTGGTCGAGGGCGTCCCGGCCGGCTACGACGCGGCCCGGACGGCCGCGGCGATGCGCGAAGCCGCCGGTCTCTGACGATGGGCAACCGCGCCGTCTTCGTCATCGCCGGGCCCGGCGGCCACACCCGCCACCGCTCCTCCTTCGGGGCGGTCGACCTGACGCTCGACCTGCTCGGCGGGCCGGAGGCGGCACTGCCCTTCCTGCGCGACCACGCCCTGGAAGAGGGCTGGTACCCCGACGACATGGTCGAGGCGGGCGTCCTCGCCGACCCGGCCCGCCGGCTGCTCCTGCTCTTCGCGTGGGAGGGGCCGACCGCCTCCCCGCGCACCCGGGCCGCCGCCCTGGAACTGCTGCGGGGCGCCTGGCCCGGGTGGGAGGTGCGCTGGCTGTACGACGGCCAGCGCGGGCTGCGCGCCCACCTCGGCCTCGACCCCGGAGAGGAGGCCGCCGCCGTGTACCCCGGCCCGGCGCTGGAGCCGGGCCACGAGGAGATCCTCGACCCGGATCCGATGGTGGCCGTGGTGACCACCGGGGACGGGCGCTGCCACGTCCTGGCCGACATCGAGGACCACCCGGTCGAGGAGGGACCCGCCCTGCTGGACCGGCTCCGCGACGCCCCGGACCACGGGAGCCACCGGCTGGGGGCGGAGGCGGGGATACACGTGGACGCCGGACGGCGCCGGGTCGGCTGGTGGCTGAACACGGCCCGGTCCCGTCCGGCCGCCCCGCGCTGGCCCGGCTGGACCGTGGAGTTCTGGGAGGACCGCTGGGAGGAGCACCGGCGGGCCTCCGGCGGCCGCTTCGACCCGCCCGCCCCCGACCGCGCCGCCGCGCTGGCCGCCGTACGGGACGAGGCGCTGGAGCGGTGGGCCGGGCCGCGGGGCGACGCCCGGGCCCGGCTCGCGGCGGCGCACCCGCACATCGTGCTCGGCAGCGCCTTCGCCCCCGCCGTCACGGACCGGCGTGCGGCCACCGCGCGGGCCGCGATCGAGGCGGCGTACGGAAGGGCCGCCGGGGGCTGACGCGCACCGGCGGGGTGCGAGCATGGCGGTATGGCTACTCACCTGATCACCGGTGCCGGCTCCGGCATCGGCGCCGCCGTCGCCGCCCGGCTGCACGCCCGCGGCGACGACCTCGTCCTGCTCGCCCGAGACGCCGCCCGCGGCAAGCAGCTCGTCGAGCGTTTCCCCGGCGCACGGGCGCTCGTGGGCGACCTCTCCGACCCCGACCGGCTCTCCTGGGCCTTCTCCAAGCAGGCGATGCCGGAGCGGATCGACTCCCTCCTGCACATCGCGGGCATCGTCGACCTCGGCCCCGTCGGCGAGCTGCGGCCCAAGACCTGGCACCAGCAGCTCAACGTCAACCTGATCGCCCCCGCCGAGGTGACCCGGCTGCTGCTGCCCACCCTGCGCGCCTCCAAGGCCACCGTCGTCTTCGTGAACTCCGGCGCCGGCCTCACCGCCCACGCCGACTGGAGCGCCTACGCCGCCTCCAAGCACGGGCTCAAGGCCCTCGCCGACTCGCTGCGCGCGGAGGAGAAGCCCAACGGCATCCGCGTCACCTCCGTGTACCCGGGGCGCACCGCCAGCCCCATGCAGGCCAAGGTGCACTCCCAGGAGGGCAAGGAGTACGACCCCACCGCCTGGATCGACCCCGAGTCGGTGGCGACCACCATCGTCATGGCCGTCGACCTGCCCCGCGACGCGGAGGTCAACGACCTGACCGTCAGGCCCGGACGATGAGCGCGAGCGCCACCGGCGTCGGCTCACTGCCCGGCGGCGACGCCCGCGAGGCCGCCAAGACCGCCACCGGATCCTTCGAGGAGTTCCCCTACCTCCCCGAACTGCCCGCCCGGGGGCCCGGCGCCGACATGATCGGCCGCTCCCTCGGCCTGCTCGTCGACATGTACGCGCACGTCGAGCCCAGCGGCTGGCGGATCAGCGACCGCCCCGGACGCGACACGCGGCGGGCCAGGTCCTGGCTCGGGGAGGACCTCGACGCCCTGGAGGAGTTCACCCAGGGGTACACCGGCAAGCTCAAGGTCCAGGCCGTGGGGCCGTGGACGCTGGCCGCCGCCCTGGAGCTGCACGGCGGCGAGGCCATGCTCCAGGACGCCGGTGCCTGCCGTGACCTGGCCGGATCGCTGGCCGAAGGGCTGCGCGAGCACCTGGCCGACGTGCGCAAGCGGATCCCCGGGGCGGACATCGTCCTGCAGGTCGACGAGCCGTCGCTGACCGCCGTCCTGCTCGGCCGGGTGCGGTCCGCGAGCGGGTACCGGACCTACCGCGCCGTCGACCGGCAGGTCGTCGAGGGCGCGCTGCGGGACCTCTTCGCGGTGCACGACGGAGAGGTCGTCGTGCACTCCTGCGCGCCCGATGTGCCCTTCGGGCTGCTGCGCCGGGCCGGCGCCACGGGCGTGTCGTTCGATTTCTCCCTGCTCACCGAGCGCGAGGACGACGCCATCGGGGAGGCCGTCGAAGGCGGTGCGAAACTCTTCGCCGGAGTGGTGCCGGGCACCGACGGTCCGTTGTCGGACCCTGCCGGTAGCGTCATGGGTGTCAGGAAGCTCTGGCGCAGGCTGGGACTGGCCCCGGGGACTCTGGCGGAGTCCGTCGTGGTCACTCCGTCGTGCGGTCTGGCGGGCGCTTCACCCGCCTACGCCCGCGCGGCGCAGGCGCATTGCGTCAGAGCGGCGAGGTCGCTCGCCGACAACCCTGAGTGACGGTCGAGACGGGGCACGGGAGGACACGGCATGGCAGCCGAACAGCAGGACACGGCAGTACCGGCGGCGGTGCGTGAGCAGCACCAGCTGCTCGCCGAGCAGGTCGAGGAGCACCGCTTCCGGTACTACGTGAACGACCAGCCGGTCGTCAGCGACGCCGAGTTCGACAAGCTGCTGCGCTCGCTGGAGGCGCTGGAGGAGCAGTACCCCGAGCTGCGCACTCCCGACTCGCCCACCCAGAAGGTGGCCGGGGCGTACGAGACGGACTTCGCCTCGGTCGAGCACCGGGAGCGCATGCTCTCCCTCGACAACGCCTTCGACGACGAGGAACTGTCCGCCTGGGCCGAGCGCGTCGCGCGGGACGTGAACACCCCGGACTTCCACTACCTGTGCGAGCTGAAGGTGGACGGCCTCGCCGTCAACCTCACCTACGAGAACGGCCGCCTCACCCGGGCCGCAACCCGCGGCGACGGCCGCACCGGCGAGGACATCACGCCCAACGTCCGCACCATCGCCGACATCCCGGACCGCCTGAAGGGCGACCGGATCCCGGCCCTCGTCGAGATCCGCGGCGAGGTCTACTTCCCGATGGAGAAGTTCGAGGAGCTCAACGCCCGCCTCGTCGAGGCCGAGGGCAAGCCCTTCGCCAACCCGCGCAACGCCGCGGCCGGTTCGCTGCGGCAGAAGGACCCCAAGGTCACCGCGAGCCGCCCGCTGCACATGGTGGTCCACGGCATCGGCGCCCGCGAGGGCTTCGAGATCGAGCGCCAGTCGCAGGCGTACGAACTGCTCCACGAATGGGGCCTGCCCACCGCCCAGCACAACAAGGTGGTCTCCTCGCTCGCCGAAGTCCGCGATTTCATCACCCACTTCGGCGAGAACCGGCACTCGGTGGAGCACGAGATCGACGGTGTCGTCGTCAAGCTCGACGAGATCGCCCTCCAGGGCAGGCTCGGTTCCACGGCGCGCGCCCCGCGCTGGGCTATCGCCTGGAAGTACGCCCCCGAAGAGGTCAACACCAAGCTGATCGACATCAAGGTCGGGGTCGGCCGCACCGGGCGCGTCACCCCGTACGCGCAGGTGGAGCCGGTGACGGTGGCCGGCTCCGAGGTGGAGTTCGCGACCCTGCACAACCAGGAGGTCGTCAAGGCCAAGGGCGTGCTCATCGGGGACACGGTCGTCCTGCGCAAGGCCGGCGACGTCATCCCCGAGATCCTCGGCCCCGTCGTCGATCTGCGCGACGGCAGCGAGCGCGAGTTCGTCATGCCGGCCGTCTGCCCCGAATGCGGGACGGAGCTGCGGCCGATGAAGGAAGGGGACATCGACGTCCGGTGCCCCAACGCGCAGACCTGCCCCGCGCAGCTGCGCGAACGGGTCGCCTACCTGGCCGGGCGCCAGAGTCTGGACATCGAGAACTTCGGCATGGTCGCGGCCGCCGCCCTCACCGGCCCGCTGGAGCCGGCCCGGCCGCCCCTGCTCGACGAGGGCGACCTCTTCAACCTCACGATCGAGGACCTCCTGCCCATCAAGGCGTACGTCCTCGACCAGGACAGCGGTCTGCCCAAGCGGGATCCGAAGACCGGCGAGGAGAAGATCGTCACGGTCTTCGCCAACCAGAAGGGCGAGCCGAAGAAGAACGCCCTGGCGATGCTGGAGAACATCGCGGCCGCCAAGGAGCGCCCGCTCGCCCGGTTCATCAACGGCCTGTCGATCCGTCATGTCGGCCCGGTCGCCGCCGAGGCGCTCGCCCGCGAGTTCCGGTCCATCGAGCGCATCGAGCAGGCCACCGAGGAGGAACTCACCGCCACCGACGGGGTCGGCGCGATCATCGCGGCCTCCCTCAAGGAATGGTTCGCCGTCGACTGGCACCGGGAGATCCTGCGCAAGTGGCGTGAGGCCGGTGTCCGGATGGAGGAGGAAGGTTCCGCCGAGGAGACCGGTCCGCGCCCGCTGGAGGGGCTGACCGTCGTGGTCACCGGCACTTTGCAGAGCCACACCCGGGACGGGGCCAAGGAGGCCCTGCAGAGCCGCGGCGCCAAGGTCACCGGATCCGTCTCGAAGAAGACCTCCTTCGTCGTCGTCGGGGACAATCCCGGCTCCAAGTACGACAAGGCCGTGCAGTTGAAGCTCTCCATCCTCGACGACGCAGGATTCGCGGTACTCCTGGAACAGGGCCCGGACGCGGCACGCGAAGCCGCCCTCCCGGTGGACGGCGGAGCCGCCGAGGAGTAAGGACGGAGTAGCGAAGGCGAACGGATGCATGGCGTGCGGCCGTCCGGGCGGGCGCACGCCAGGCGCGACCGTCGGTGGTAAACGGCTGGTACAAGGCTGGTCGCAGGGCGGTGACCTGTCGGATCATCGGATGGGTGAGCAGGGGGTCCTGGTCCAAACTCACCCGTTCGGCGGATACCGTACTGATGAGGATGGCTGGGACGCATTCGGGCAACCACTGCCGACGGCTGCCCCTGGAAGCCTCCCGCGTCCTACTGTTGAGGGGTGCGCCAGTCGTGCACGGCAGCGGGATGCGTTTCCGGCCGTGATGGCATGACATCGGGGCCATCGCGTGACATCGGCATCGCCGGCTGTGAGAGGGACGGGCATGAAACCCACCGAAAGCGCCGACCCGTCACCTGAATTCGGCGGGGACATCCCGTCCATGCGGGCGGGCCGGCTCGGTGTCCTGGGTGCCAGGACACCGGAGACCCGACCGCTCGACACGGGTGCGGGCGGGCAGGGGCGGGGCAACGTGCTGCCCTTCCTCATCGTGGGCCTCTCCGCCGTGCTCCTCGCCGCGGGCATCGTCTCCGCACTGACCAGCCGTCAGGCACTGTTCCCCGGCGGCTCGGTCGGCTGGGCCCTGGCCCTGCTCACCGGCATCATCGTCGGCCACCTCGTCGCGCTCGGCCGCGACCGCTGGTGGGGCGGTACCGGCTCGGGCGCCGCGCTCACCCTCGGCGTCCTCATCCTCTACGGATGGGTTCCGGCCGGGCTGGTCTCCCTCGCCGTGGTCTCCCTGGTCGGGGCCGCCCGCCGGCACCGGTGGCGGCAGGGACTGCTGCACGGCGCGGTGGACGTCCTCGGCATCGGCGCCGGCGCCCTCGTGCTCTCCGCCTTCGGCGAGCGGCCGTCCGTCGAGACCCCCTGGAAGCCCACCGGATGGGGGCTCGACGCGGTCCCCGAGGTGATCCTCGTCGCCCTCGCCTACCTGCTCGTCACCCGGATCCTGCTGTGGGCCGCGCTCGCCCCGCGCGGCGGCGGCCTGCCCACCGTCGCCCGCACCGCCCTGCTCCGCCAGGCCCTGGTCGCCGTCGCGCTGCTCGGCATCGCGCCGCTGATCTGCGCCGTCGCCGTCACCCAGCCGGTGCTGCTGCCGCTGTTCGCCGTACCGCTGATCGCGCTGGACTCCACCCTGTGGATCGCCCGGGCGCGCGCGGAGGAGCAGCTGCGGGACCCGCTGACCGGGCTGCCGAACCGGCAGTGGCTGCTGGAGCGGGCCTGGACCGCCCTGGACGAGGCTGAACGTCTGGGCACCCGGGCGGCCCTCGTGCTGATCGACCTGGACCGCTTCCGCGCCGTCAACGACACCCTCGGCCACCTCGCCGGCGACCGGCTCCTCCTCCAGATCGCGGAGCGGCTGCGCCAGGCCCTGCCCGAGGACGCCGAGGCGGCCCGGCTCGGCGGCGACGAGTTCGCCGTCCTGCTCCCGACGGCCGACTCCACCACCAGCGCCCAGCGGATCGCCCGCCACCTGGTGGCCGAGCTCAGCTCCCCCCTCGACCTGGACGGCCTCACCCTCGTCCTGGAGGCCAGCGCCGGCCTCGCCGTCTTCCCCGACCACGCGCTGGACGCGGAGGGGCTGCTGCGGCGGGCGGACGTGGCGATGTACCAGGCGAAGCGCGACCGGACCGGCGTGGAGGTGTACGAGTCCAAGCGGGACAGCAACACGCCCGACCGCCTCGGCCTCCTCGGCGATCTGCGCCGCGCCCTGGACGCCGGCGAAGTGGAACTCCACTACCAGCCGAAGGTCCGCTTCGACGGCCAGGTGGCGGGGCTCGAGGCCCTGGTCCGCTGGGTCCACCCGGAGCGCGGCCGCGTACCCCCCGACGAGTTCATCGCCATCGCCGAGACCTCCGGTCTGATGCCGCACCTGACGGAGTACGTCCTCGAGACGGCCCTCGCCCAGGTCGCCCGGTGGCGCGCGCAGGGCCTGAAGGTCCCGGTCGCCGTCAACGTCTCGCCGCGCGACGTCCACACCCCCGGCTTCGCCGGTGCGGTGGCGGCGCGCCTCGCCCGGCACGGCGTACCCGCGAGCGGTCTCCAGCTGGAAATAACGGAACACGTCCTGCTGGAGGACCCCCAGCGGGCGGCCGACACGATGGCGGGGCTGACCGGCCACGGCGTGAAGATGTCCCTGGACGACTTCGGCACCGGCTACTCCTCCCTGGTCCACCTGCGGCGGCTGCCGGTCAGCGAGCTGAAGATCGACCGCTCCTTCGTGGGCCGGCTCGCCGTCGACGCCCAGGACGCGGAGATCGTGCGCTGCACGGTGGACCTGGCCCACTCCCTGGGCCTGCTGGTGGTCGCCGAGGGCGTGGAGGACGACGAGACCTGGGAGCGCCTGCGGGACCTGGGCTGCGACGCGGTCCAGGGCTGGCTGGTGGCGGCGGCCATGCCGCCGCAGGAGGCCACGGCCTGGCTGCTGGCCCGCGGCGAACGCGGCTGGCGCCGCCCGGCCGACATCACGGCCGAACTTGCCGCCGCCGAGGCCGACGCCGTCTGAGCCCCCCCGAGCCGCCGGGCACGGCGCCGCTGCGGGGGCTCCGCCCCCGAGCCCCCGCGCCTCAAACGCCGGCGGGGCTGGAGTTTGCTGCGGGCAGCTCGCCCGGCGCGGGCTGGGATGGCCCACAGGGCGATCCCAGCCCCGCCCGCGATTGAGGCGCGGGTCCGGGCGGAGCCCGGAAGGCCCCGCGCAGCGGCACCGCACCCGGCACTCGTGGCTAACCGTTTAGCGGGTCAGGGGCCGGGCCCCATAGGATTGGGCCCGAAACCTACACACTCACCACCCCCAGAGGATCGCTGCATGCCTGGCATCACGCGCGAGGAGGTCGCCCACCTCGCTCGGCTGGCACGTCTGGAGCTCAAGGCCGAAGAGCTGGACCACTTCGCCGGACAGCTCGACGACATCATCGGCGCGGTCGCCCGCGTTTCCGAGGTCGCCGACCGAGACGTACCGCCGACCTCCCACCCGCTGCCCCTGACGAACGTCATGCGCGCGGACGAGGTCCGTCCTTCGCTCACCCCCGAGCAGGCGCTCTCCGGTGCTCCCGCCCAGGAGCAGCAGCGTTTCAAGGTGCCGCAGATCCTGGGGGAGGACTAACAGCCATGACCGACCACATCATCAAGCTCACGGCAGCCCGGACCGCCGAGAAGATCGCCTCCGGCGAGCTCACGGCCGTCGAGGTCACCGAGGCCCACCTGGCCCGCATCGACGCGACCGACGAGAAGGTCAACGCCTTCCTGCACGTCGACCGCGAAGGCGCCCTCGCCCAGGCCGCGGCCGTCGACGCCAAGCGCGAGCGCGGCGAGAAGCTCGGCCCGCTGGCCGGCGTCCCGCTCGCCCTCAAGGACATCTTCACCACCGTCGGGGTCCCGACCACCGTCGGCTCGAAGATCCTCGAAGGCTGGATCCCGCCCTACGACGCCACCCTGACGCGCAAGCTGAAGGAAGCCGACGTCGTCATCCTCGGCAAGACCAACATGGACGAGTTCGCCATGGGGTCCTCCACCGAGAACAGCGCGTACGGCCCCACCGGCAACCCGTGGGACCTCACCCGGATCCCCGGCGGCTCCGGCGGCGGCTCCGCGGCCGCGCTGGCCGCCTTCCAGGCCCCGCTCGCCATCGGCACGGACACCGGCGGCTCCATCCGCCAGCCCGCCGCCGTCACCGGCACCGTCGGCGTCAAGCCCACCTACGGCGGCGTCTCCCGCTACGGCATGGTGGCCTTCTCGTCCTCCCTCGACCAGGGCGGCCCGTGCGCCCGTACGGTCCTGGACGCGGCCCTCCTGCACGAGGTCATCGCCGGCCACGACCCGATGGACTCCACGTCCATCGACGCCCCGGTCCCGCCGGTCGTCGAGGCGGCGCGCAACGGCTCCGTCGCCGGCATGCGCGTCGGCGTGGTCAAGCAGTTCGCCGGCGAGGGCTACCAGGCCGGTGTCGTCCAGCGCTTCAACGAGTCGGTGGAGCTCCTCAAGGAGCTCGGCGCCGAGATCGTCGAGCTGGACTGCCCGTCCTTCGACCTCGCGATGGCCGCGTACTACCTGATCGCGCCGTCCGAGTGCTCCTCGAACCTGGCCCGCTTCGACGCCATGCGCTACGGCCTGCGCGTCGGCGACGACGGCACGAAGTCCGCCGAGGACGTCACCGCCCTGACCCGCGAAGCCGGCTTCGGCGACGAGGTCAAGCGCCGCATCATCCTCGGCACGTACGCGCTCAGCTCCGGCTACTACGACGCGTACTACGGCTCCGCCCAGAAGGTCCGCACCCTCATCTCGCAGGACTTCGAGAAGTCCTTCGAGAAGGTCGACGTGATCGTCTCCCCGACGACGCCGACCACCGCCTTCCCCATCGGCGAGCGCTCCGACGACCCGCTCGCCATGTACCTCGCGGACCTGTGCACCATCCCGACCAACCTGGCCGGCAACTCCGCCATGTCGCTCCCCTGCGGCCTGGCCCCGGAGGACGGTCTCCCGGTCGGTCTGCAGATCATTGCCCCGGCGATGAAGGACGACCGCCTCTACAAGGTGGGCGCGGCCGTCGAGGCCGCCTTCGTCGAGCGCTGGGGCCACCCGCTGCTCGAGGAGGCTCCGTCGCTGTGAGTTCCAGTGCACTGTCCAAGGCCAAGGGCTTCAAGAAGTCCAAGTCCGGCACCTACCTGTCGATGGGCACCACCGCCTTCGGCGCCATCAGCGTGATCAAGCAGGTCAAGAAGGCCCGCGTCGAGCACGACACGCTGAAGCTGGTCGACGCCGTGGTGTCCGCCGCCGCCATCGTCACCGGCCTCGCGATCCTGTACCGCGAGCTGAAGCGCCTGGGCGACGACGACGTCCTGCTGGGCTGAGAGGGAAAGTTTCACCGTGACCACCTTCACCGAACTGCTGTCGTACGACGCGGCGCTCGCGATGTACGACCCCGTCATGGGCCTCGAGGTCCATGTCGAGCTCGGCACCAGGACCAAGATGTTCTGCGGCTGCTCGACCGAGCTGGGCGCCGAGCCCAACTCGCAGACCTGCCCGGTCTGCCTGGGCCTGCCCGGCGCGCTCCCGGTCGTCAACGCGATCGGCATCGAGTCCGCCATCAAGATCGGTCTCGCGCTGAACTGCGAGATCGCCGAGTGGTGCCGCTTCGCCCGGAAGAACTACTTCTATCCGGACATGCCGAAGAACTTCCAGACCTCCCAGTACGACGAGCCCATCGCCTACAACGGCTACCTGGACGTCCAGCTGGAGGACGGCGAGATCTTCCGCGTGGAGATCGAGCGCGCCCACATGGAGGAGGACACCGGCAAGTCGCTGCACGTCGGCGGCGCCACCGGCCGCATCCACGGCGCGTCCCACTCCCTGCTGGACTACAACCGCGCCGGCATCCCGCTCATCGAGATCGTCACCAAGCCGATCGAGGGCGCGGGCGAGCGTGCCCCCGAGGTCGCCAAGGCGTACGTCGCCGAGCTGCGCGAGGTCATCAAGGCGCTCGGCGTCTCCGAGGCCCGCATGGACAAGGGCCAGATGCGCTGCGACGTGAACCTGTCGCTGCGCCCGAACGGCACCAAGGAATTCGGCACCCGCTCGGAGACGAAGAACGTCAACTCGCTGCGCTCCGTCGAGCGCGCGGCGCGCTTCGAGATCCAGCGCCACGCGGCCGTCCTGCAGTCCGGCGGCTCGATCGTGCAGGAGACCCGGCACTTCCACGAGGACGACGGCTCCACCACGGCCGGCCGCATCAAGGACAACGCCGAGGACTACCGCTACTTCCCGGAGCCCGACCTGGTCCCGGTGGCCCCCGCCCGTGAGTGGGTCGAGGAGCTGCGTGCCGGTCTGCCCGAGATGCCGCGCGTGCGCCGCAACCGGCTCCGCGAGGAGTGGGGCGTGAACGAGCACGACATGCAGTCGATCCTCAACGCGGGCGCGGTGGACTCCATCGTCGCCACCATCGAGGAGGGCGCCGACTCGGTCGCCGCCCGCAAGTGGTGGATGGGCGAGCTGGCCCGCAACGCCAACGAGCAGGGCGTCTCGGTCGACGAGCTGCCGATCACCCCGGCCCAGGTGGCCCGGGTGGCGGCCCTCGTCGCCGACGGCTCGCTCAACGACAAGCTGGCCCGCCAGGTCATCGAGGGCGTCCTCGCCGGCGAGGGCACCCCCGACGAGGTCGTCGAGAAGCGCGGCCTGAAGGTCGTCTCGGACGAGGGCGCGCTCGGCGCGGCCGTGGACGAGGCCATCGCGGGCAACGCGGCCATCGCGGACAAGATCCGCGGCGGCAAGGTCGCCGCCGTCGGCGCCCTGGTCGGCGCGGTCATGAAGACCACCCGCGGCCAGGCCGACGCGGCCCGCGTCAAGGAGCTCATCCTGGAGCGCCTGGGCGTCTCGGAGTAGTCGCTCCGCACGCACGGACAGCGGCCCCGCACCGGATTCCCGGTGCGGGGCCGCTCGCGTCTCAGCGGGTCAGCTGCGGGCCCGCGATGACCACCTTGCCCATGTCGCAGCCGGCGTCCACCTTGAGGCGCAGGCGCAGGGCGCCGTTGACCTCCACCCTCTTCGTGATCGGCTTGCCGAGCTCGACGAGTTCGGAGAAGGCGGCCGGCTGGCCGTCGAGCGAGATGCTGACCCGGCCCTTCTCGTGGGTGGAGCCGTCGTCGATCCCGGCCGTGAAGTCCAGGTACTTCCACTCGCGGTTGAGGTCGAACTCCGCGATCGCGTCGCCGTTGCAGCCCAGGTCGGCGATGAACGCGGCACCGTACTGCTTGGTGTTGATCTTCGCTGCCCCGACCGTGAAGTCACCCAGCCCGTTCACCGGGTTCATGACGGTCAGATCGGCGGCGTTGACACCCGGCGCGATGCCGTTGGGGAGCTTCGACGCGGTGGCGCTGGGCTGTTCCAGGGGCTCACCCGAGGACGCCGAGGCGCTGGGCGCCGGAGACGCGGACGGGCTCGGGGCCCCGGGCGTGGCCGGTGCGGTCGCCCCCGCCGTGTCGCCCGCGGCCTGGGTGCCCTTGTCCTTGTCCTTGCCGTTCAGCAGCTGTACGCCGACCACCGCGGCCGCCGCGATGACCAGCACGGCCGCCACCGAGCCCACGATCAGCCCGGTCCGCCGCTTCTTCGCGGGCGGCGCGGGCGGCGCGGGCGCGGGCACCGGCGTCGCCGCGGGCACCGGGTGGGTCGGGCCCTGGGCGAGCGGCGGGCCGTACCCCTCCGGGACGGTCGGCCGGACCGGTTCGGGGACCGTCACCGGGGCCGTCGCCGGGACCTCGGGCGGCGCGGCCTGGGCGGGCGGGGCCTGGGCCGGCGGGGCCTGGGCGGGCGCGGCCTGGGCCGGCGTGTAGGCCGGGGGAGGCGTCGCCGGCTGCGGCGGTGTCGCCGGAGCGGGCGGCAGCACCGGCTTCGCCGGGACCGCGTCCTGCACGGCCCGCTGCGAGGTGGATGTGGTCGTGGACACCACCGCGTGCCGGATGTCCTTCATCCAGCCCGCCAGGTTCACCGGCCGCTGCCCGGGATCGGCGGCGTAGATCGAAGCGATCCGCGCCCGCTGCTCCGCGTCCAGCACGGCGAACTGCGGCAGCTGGACGAGGGCCCGCGCCAGCAACTCGGGGGTCGGGGGCGGGGACTCCCCGCTGAGCAGGAAGTACGCGATGGCCCCGAAGGCGTACCGGTCCGTGCCCGGGGTCCGCTTGCCGTCGAAGACCTCGGGCGCCGCGTAGCCGGGGGTGAACCACACCTCGGCCGTCTGGTGGTCGGCGGTCAGCTTGCTGAGTCCGAAGTCCACCAGCGTGGCCTGCCCGTGGGCGTCGACCATCACGTTGCCGGGGGAGAGGTCACCGTGGATCACCTGACGCCCGGACGGCGTCGCCTTCCCCGAGTGCAGCCAGTCCAGTACGTCGGCCAGCTGCTCCAGGGTCCGCATCACCTCGCGGCGCTCGGCGGCCGTCGCGAGGGTGCGCTCGGCCCGCCAGTCCCGCAGGTCGAGTCCGTCGACGTGGTTCATGACGAGGACGAGCGCGCGCCCGGTCAGCGTCCCGGACTCCCCGGGCCGGTGGATCGGCGGGCCCTCGAAGTGCTCCCGTACGCCCACCACGCCGGGCCGGTGAACGAACCGCAGCAGCTCCGCCTGCTCGTTCCACTTCTGGCTGATCCGGTCGAAGACGTCCGGGGTGATGGTCGTCTTGGAATCGAGCACCTTGACGACCACGGGCTCGGATCCCCCGGCCAGCTCTATCTCCGCGAGATAGAGCACGGCCTCCCCGCCGCGCCCGATCGACCGGAGCAGCCGGTACCGGTCGGCGGCCGCGTCCGGCCCGATGTGCAGGTTCTGGCTGGTCAATTTCCCCCCAGCGCCGATGGTTTGAGTGGGGATCAGCTTCCCGGCGGCGGGCACGCACGGTCAATGGGAATCGGCATCCCGTTAGGGTGACGTGACGATACGACCGCCACTCAGGCCGGTGCGTCCATGAAGGCGAGGCGGGCCCGCTTCGCCGGCAGGTACACCTCGGGCAGGTCGATCTCGGGCAGCTCGATCTCGGGTCCGAGCACGAATCCGGTGCGCTCCAGGAGGGAGACGGCCTTCTCGTTGCGGGCGTCCGGCTCGGCGACCGCACGGCGGCAGGAGGGGTCCGAGAACACGAACCCGATGAAGGCCGTCATCAGGGCCGCCGTGAATCCGTGCTCGGCCGCACCGTTCGCCGGGCCGAGCAGCAGGTGCACGCCGACGTCCCCGGGCTGCACCTCATAGCACTCTCCCACCCGGTCCTCGGCGCAGTCGTACGTCTGGAACAGCGCGACCGGCACCCCGTCGCGGCGGGCGAGGAACGCGTGGTGCGTCGTACGCCGGTCGACGTCCTCGTAGATCTCCTGCACGAGTTCGCGACTGGCCTCGCGCATGCCCCAGAAGCGGGCCCGGTCCTCGGTGACCCAGCCGTGGATCAGGGCGGAGTCGGCGGCCGGGTCGACGGGGGTGATGGTGACCGTGCCGAAGCCCTCGACGGGGCGGCTGTACACGGGGCGGCGGGTGGAGGCGGTGCTCATGTCGAATCCTTGGTGAGAAGGGTCCAGTCGGTGACGACGGGGACGAGTTCGCACCGCGCCCACAGCGGCAGCTGGTCGCGGTGGTGGGGCGAGCCGGTGACACCGTCCGCGCCCAGCGGGACCGCCCAGAGGCTGTCCTCGCGGCGGGCGAGGTCCCAGACGTAACGGGCCGCCGAGGCGCGGGCGGTGAGGTCGGTGAGGCCGGGGACCGAGGAGGTCGCGTTCACGCAGTCGTGGTCGCCGCCGAGACCGGGCCACCCGGCCTGCGGATCCGGCAGCGCCGACCAGGGGGCCAGGCGGTGCACCTCGGACCACGGGGTGTCGGGGGCGGCGGCCGCCGCCGTCTCCTCCAGCGCGGCGCGGACGTGCGCGGCGCGGTCCAGTCCGGGCAGCAAGGGGCTGGCCAGCAGACCCTCCAGGGCGTAACCGATCCGGGGGACCAGGTACAGCCAGGGGTGGAAGACCTCCGGTCCGGCGGGTGCGCCCCACAGGCCGGCGAAGACGGGATCGGCGGCGAGCCGGCGGACGGTCGCGGTCCGGAAGGCCGCGAAGAGGGTGGCGTCGGCGCTGCCGGCGTCCATGTGCCGGTCCCAGGCCAGCAGCCGGCTGCGCAGGGCCCGCGCCGCCGGGGTCAGGTCCGCGAAGCCGGGCAGCAGGCCGAGCAGCGGTGCGGCCGAGCCCAGATAGGTGTCCCGGTGTACGTCGGCCATCGCCTTCGGGGACCACCGGGTCCGGCCGCTGAGCAGCTCGCGGATGCGGTTGGCGCGGTGCGGGGGAGCGAACTCCACGCCGAGCGGGGAGGCGATCCCGCGCGCGTTCGCCATCACGGCGAAGCCCTGCACCGGCTCGCCGGGGGTCTCCGCCCAGCCCTGCCAGGCATGCCGCGGGTCGCCCGCGGGGACGGGGCGCAGCCGGTTCGCGGGGTCGCGTAGCGGGACGGCGCCCGCGACCCGGTGCAGCAGGCCGCCTTCGGAGTCGGCGGCGTGGACGACGTTGACGGGTTCGGCCCAGCCGTCGAGGGCCCGGTCGACGTCGGCGACGGTCCGCGCCCGCAGCAGGGCGGGGAGGGCGGCGAACCCGAGGTCCTCGCGGACCCGCGGCGGGTAGCGGAGTGAGAGCGCCTGCTCGTCGGACCCGGCTCCGGGTGCGGCGGCCGCATGCCCCCGGACGATCACCGGGCCCCGGGCCGTCTCCAGGACCTCCACCTCGATGTCGCCGCCGCCGGCCACGCGGACGGTCTCCGTGTGGCGGTGCACCGGCTCCCACTCGCCGTCCGGGCCCAGTGCCTCCACGGCGGAGCCCGACCCGCGCAGCTCCTCGGCGTACAGGTCCTGGTAGTCGGCCATCGCGTTGGTGATGGCCCAGGCGACGGAGCCGGCGTGCCCGAAGTGGCCGAGGCCGGGGACGCCGGGGACGGCGAGGCCGAGGACGTCGTAGTCCGGGCAGGAGAGACGTATCTGCTGATAGACGCCCGGGTCCTCGATGAACCGGTGCGGGTCGCCCGCGATGATCGCCGAACCGGTCGCGGTCCGGTCGCCCGGCACCAGCCAGCCGTTGCTGCCGGCGGTGCCGGGACCGTCGGTGGCGAACAGGGTGGCCGCCTCGTCGCCGAGGGCGCGGGCCGCGCGCTCGCGCCACAGCTTGGTGGCGAAGCCGGCGAACAGGATGTGCGTGGCGATCCAGATGCCCAGCGGAACCCACGGCTCCCACGGATCCGGGGCCAGGCCGGTGCGGGCGAAGCGCCCGTCGCGGCCCGCGCCGGCGGCGAGCCCGTCGTTGACCCCGTCCACGTAGGCGCGCACCCAGGCGGCGGTCTCCGCGTCCAGCGCCTCGTGGCACCGCCGGGCGGTGTCGGCGAGGCGGCACTGGCGCGCGAAGCGGTCCCAGGCAACGGACCCGGCGCCGAGGAAGGCGGCGCTGGAGCCCTGGGCGCGGTGGCGCTCGACCTGCAGCTGCCAGGCGCGGTCGAAGGCGGTGGTGCGGCCCTGGGCGTAGGCGAGCCGGAGGTGGCCGTCCGCGCGGAGGTGGGGGATGCCCCAGGGGTCGCGGAAGACCTCGTACGCACCGCTGTCGCTGCTCACACTCTCCCCCGAAGCCGATCGTGAATTAGGTTAGGCTGACCTAACTATAGAGGTGTCGGGGGAGGGGTTCGGACATGGCCGGCGGCAAGGGCTGGGAGGGCGTGGTCCTCAAGCTCATGAAGGGCAAGGACTTCACGTTCACGGTGACGGGGGCGGAGGACGTCACGGCGGACTACCGCCGCGTCTCCTTCACGGACGGCGGGCTGCTGGCCGCGGCCGGGGAGGCCCCGCACCCGACGATGTGGGTACGGGTCTGGTTCGAGGGCGCCGGCCGGCCCCACCAGCGGGCCTACACGCTGGTCGATCCGGACCCCGCCGCGGGCACGTTCAGCTTCGAGTTCGCCCTGCACGACGGGGTCGCCAGCGCCTGGGCGCGCACGGCCCGCCCCGGCGACACCATCGACGCCACCATGCAGGGCACCGGCTTCACCGCCCCGCAGCCCGCCCCGCAGTGTCTGCTGGTCATCGGCGACCCGGCGTCCCTCCCGGCGGTCAACTCCCTGCTGGACGCCTACCCGCGGACCCCGGCGACCATCTGGTTCGAGACGCAGCACGCCTCGGACGCCGACCTGCCGCTGCGGGTGGACCCGGTCCGGCACGAGGTCCGGCGCGTGCCGCGGGACGGTGCCGCGCTGGTCGACCGGGTCAAGGCCGAGCTCCCGGCGCTGGCCGGGGACCCGGACTCGGTGTACGTCTGGCTGGCCTGCGACACGGCGACGACCCGCACCCTGACGGCGTACCTGCGCAAGGAGCTCGCGCTGCCGAAGCAGCGGGTCAACGCCCTCGGATACTGGCGGGCCTAAGCCCCCGTCGTGCCGTCGATCGCCTCCCGGAGGAAGTCGGCGTGGCCGTTGTGGCGGGCGTACTCGTGGATGAGGTGGAGCATGAGCAGCCGCAGCGAGGCCTCCTCCTTCCAGCTCGGCACGTACGCCGTCACGTCGAGGGACTCCGCGTCCGCCTCGATGCGGCGCGCGTGGGCCATCTCGGCCTCCCAGGCGGCGAACGCCTCGGCGCGGGTGGAGCCGGAGGCGTCGTAGGCGGCCTGGAAGTCGTGGGAGTCCGACCACACGTGCGGCAGCTCCTCACCGCTCAGCACCCGCCGGAACCAGTGCCGCTCGACCTCCGCCATGTGCCGGACGAGCCCCAGCAGGGACAGGGTGGACGGCGGCATCGAGGCACGCCGCAGCTCTTCGTCGGTGAGGCCTTCGCACTTCCGGGCGAGGGTGGCCCGGTGGTAGTCGAGGTAGGCCCGCAGCGTCTCGCGCTCGCCGCCTGCCAAGGGCGGGTCGATTCGTTCCATGCGACGATCTTGCCCCTCGCCCCCCGCCCCGGGGAACCCTCCCGTACGCACACCGCGCGCCCGGCCCCGGCGGCCCGTCGGGTGCGGGCCGCTGCGCGGGGTCCTGGGCGGAGCCCCGGGAAGGGGGCTGCGGCCGAAGCGCCGGGCGGCGGCTCAGGCGGCCGGGTCGGCCAGAACGTACGGCACCGTGACGCCCAGTCGGGAGAAGCCCAGCCGCTCCAGGATCGGGCGGCTGTCGTCAGAGGCGTCCACCTGGAGGTACGGGATGCCCAGATCGGCCGCGATACGGGCGCGGTGGGCCACCAGCAGCCGGTAGATGCCCCGGCCGCGCCACTCGGGGACCGTGCCGCCACCCCACAGGCCCGCGAACGACGTGCCTGGCCGCATCTCCATGCGGGCCGAGCTCACCGGGGTGTCGCCCGCCATCGCCAGCACCGCCGCGATGGTCTCCGGCTCGTCCCGCAGCAGGCCCAGCATCTGCTCGCGGATCCGCGGCCGCTCGGTCCCGAAGGCCCGCGCGTGGACCTCCATCATCAGGTCCACCCCCGCCTCGTCCGTCACCACCCGAAGGGTGATGCCGTCCGGCGGGTCCAGCGGCAGCCGCGAGAGCTCGGCGACCGGCCCGATCATCAGCGTCTCGGGAGGCTCCGGCACGAAGCCGGCCGCCCGCAACCGGTCCCCGAGGTCCGCCGGCCGGTCGTAGTCGTACAGCTTCCACTCGAACTCCGACGCCCCGCACTCCGCGGCGAACGCCACCTGGGCCGCGATCGCGGCGTCCGCGGTCTCCTCGTCGAGGTCCGACCAGAGCACACCGCTCCAGCCGAGCCCCGGCATGATCTGCCGCACCACCGCGCCGGCGGCGTCCACCGGGCCCACCCGCTCCACGCGCGCCTGCGCCGCGTCCGGCTGTGCACCCTCGCGCATCTCCGCGTCGAAGCGGGCCCGCACCTTCATCAGTTCATCGTGATCCATGGTCATCACCCCAGATCATCAGTGTCGGAGCGGACCGCACAACTGCATTAGCCTCGGCCCGTGAACCACGACTCGATCATCCACACCGGCAAGGCCGGACCGGACGCCGCCGTGGACCGGGGCTGGCTCCTCGGCCACTTCAAGGACCCCGGCGATCCCCGTCACAGCGAGGACGTGGAGATCAAATGGGGTGTTCACCCGAAGGGCGAGGCGCGGGAGCGGTGGGCGACCGCGGAGAAGCGCACCGCGCTGCTGGTCCTGATCAGCGGGCGGTTCCGGCTGGAGTTCCCCGGCCGGACCGTCGTCCTCGCCGAACAGGGTGACTACGTGCTGTGGGGCCGAGGGGTCGACCACTCCTGGTACGCGGAGGAGGACGCCGTGGTCCTGACGGTCCGCTGGCCCTCGATCCCCGGCTACCGGGTCGACGAACCCGACGACGAACCCGACGGCGGGAGCGCGGACGAACCCGACGGCGGAAGCGACGGCGAACCGAACGGTCCCGCACCCCGCTGACGGTCCCGCACCCCGCTGACGGTCCCGCACCCCGGTGACGCCCCCGCACGTCTGTGACGATGCACACGAAACGGGCCAACGATCACGAAACGCTGCGATCGTTGCCCTGCAGACCATCTCGGCGCGCCCCGGGGCCACCCCCCGAACACGCAGCCGGGCCTTCACGAGTTCCAGCGTTCTTTGCGACGGGCCGTCCCCGGTAAAGATCCGAACCACCAGGGAGCACGTCCGTTGGCAGCAATAGCACGGTGGTGCATCCGCCACCGTCTCCTCGCCGTCCTCATCTGGCTGCTCGCCCTCGGTGCGACCGCGGTGGCCGCCGGGACCGCGGGATCGGCGTTCTCCAACGACTACGAGGTCCCCGGCACCGAGTCCGGCAAGGCGCACGAACTCCTGCGCGAGGGCTTCCACGGCCAGGGCGGCGACACCGACACCGTCGTGTGGCGGGCCCCGGAGCATCAGAACGCCCGCACCCCTGACATCGAGCAGCGCATGACCCGCGCACTCGACACCATCGCCGGCCTCCCCGGGGTCGGGTCGGTGGCCGGCCCCTACGGCTCCGGCCCCGAGAGCGCCGCGCAGATCAGCCCCGACGGGCGCACCGCGTACGCCGTGGTGACCTTCGACCGGCAGGCCGACTCCGTACCCAAGGCCCAGGCGAAGGCCGTGGTCGACGCGGCGAAGAACCCGGCCACCGAGGCCGGCGGCCTCCAGGTCGAACTCGGCGGCCGCGCCATCGGCCTGACCGAGGCCCCCGCCACCCACCTCGCCGAGGTCATCGGCGTGGTCGTCGCGGCCCTGGTCCTCTTCCTCGCCTTCGGCTCGCTCGCCGCGAGCCTGCTGCCCATCGCGACCGCCCTCGTCAGCGTGGGCACCGCCTATTTCGGGATCACCCTCCTCGGGCACGCGATGGCGGTCGCGGACTTCGCGCCGATGCTCGGCACCCTCATCGGGCTCGGCGTCGGCATCGACTACGCGCTCTTCATCGTCACCAGGCACCGCAAGGCGCTCGCCCGCGGGGTCCCGGTCGGGGAGGCGGCCGAGAGCGCCGTGGCCACCACCGGCCGGGCCGTCGTCTTCGCAGGAGCCACCGTCTGCATCGCGCTGCTCGGCATGCTGGTCCTGCGGCTGAACTTCCTGAACGGCGTCGCGATAGCCGCCTCCGTGACGGTGGTCCTGACGGTCGCCGCCTCGGTCACGCTGCTGCCCGCGCTCCTCTCCTGGATCGGCATGCGCGCCCTGTCGCGCCGCGAACGCCGCCGGCTCGCCGAGGAGGGCCCGCTGCCCGAGCAGACCACGGGCTTCGCCGTCCGCTGGTCCGCCTTCGTGGAGCGCCACCCGAAGCTGCTCGGCACCCTCGCCGCCGCCGTGATGGTCGTACTGGCCCTGCCCACGCTCTCCCTGCACCTCGGCACCTCCGACCAGGGCAACAACCCGGCCGGGTCCACCACCCGGCAGGCCTACGACCTGCTGGCGGACGGTTTCGGCTCCGGCAGCAACGGCCCGCTCGCCGTCGTCGCCCGCCTCGACGGGGCCGGCGACCGGATCGCCGTGGAGCACCTGGCGGAGGCGCTCGGCAGGACGAAGGGCGTCGCCTCCGCCGGCCCCGCCGTCTTCAACCGCAGCGGCGACACCGCGGTCATCACGGTCGTCCCGGACTCCGCCCCCCAGTCCCGGGCCACGAGCGAGCTCGTCGACCGGATCCGCGAGGACGTGGTCCCTCGCGCGGAGCGCGGCAACTCCATGGAGGCCCACGTCGGCGGCGTGACGGCCGGCTACGACGACTTCGCCGAGGTCGTCGTCGGCAAGCTGCCGCTCTTCGTCGCGGTGGTCGTCGCCCTCGGCTGCGTCCTCCTGCTGCTGGCCTTCCGCTCCATCGGCATCCCGCTCAAGGCGGCGGCCATGAACATCGCGGCCGTCGCCTCCTCCTTCGGGGTCGTGGTCGCGATCTTCCAGTGGGGCTGGGGCAGCGAGCTGCTGGGCCTGGGCAGTGCGGGCCCCATCGAACCCTTCCTGCCCGTGATCATGGTGTCCGTCCTCTTCGGACTGTCGATGGACTACCAGGTCTTCCTCGTCAGCCGGATGTACGAGGAGTGGCTGGAGACCGGCGACAACAGGCGGGCCGTCCGCGTCGGCCTCGCCGAGACGAGCCGGGTCATCAACTCGGCGGCCGTCATCATGATCTCCGTCTTCCTGGCCTTCGTGCTCAGCGGAGACCGGATCATCGCCATGTTCGGCATCGCGCTCGCCGCGGCCGTGGCCCTCGACGCCTTCGTGCTGCGCACCCTCCTCGTCCCGGCGCTGATGCACATGCTCGGCGGCGCGAACTGGTGGCTGCCCGCCTGGCTCGACCGGCGGCTGCCCAAGATCAGCATCGAGCCCCCGGAGCAGCACCCGCATGGGAAACTTCCGGAACAGCGGCCGAGCGAAGACAGCGCGGAGCCGGCTGACTCCGTACCCGTGTCCAGCTGACCAGCCGTAAGGACCACACTCATGTTCGCGATAGACCTGGCCGAAGACGCCCAGCTGAGGCCCCTCGAGGTGTGGCACGCGGAGGAATTCCTCGCCCACATCGACCGCGGCCGCGCATTCATCGGCCAGTACGTCGGCTTCCCCGACCGGGCCACGGACCTGGACTCGGCGCGCGAGCTGCTCCGTTCGAACGCCGAGAAGGCGGCGAACGACGGCACCCGGTTCTTCGGCATCTGGGTCGACGACACCCTCGTCGGCGGAGTGCTCTACCCGGCCTTCGACGCCGCCGCGGGCAACTGCGAGGTCGGCTGCTGGCTGGAGCCGGCCGCGGCCGGCCGCGGACTGGTCACCGCCGCCTGCCGGGTGCTCATCGACTGGGCCTTCAACGGGCGGGGCATGCACCGCGTGGAGTGGCACGTCGCCACCGGGAACAAGAAGAGCATCGCCGTCGCCGAGCGCCTCGGCCTCACCCGCGAGGGCGTGATGCGCGAGAACCACCTGCACCGGGGCGTCCGCCAGAGCACCGAGGTCTGGTCGGTCCTCGCCGACGAGTGGGCCGCGGCCCGGTCCGCCTGAGGCCCGTTTCCGGACGGGCCCCGAGGACCGCGGGGCCCGAAACGGCCACGACCTGCGGATTCTCAGAAAACTCTCAGACAAGGCACCTACGGTGCCCCGCATGGAGACCACCAAGACCCCCGACGCCCCCGAGGCGGAGACCACCCCGGCCGACCTGACCAAGGCCGAACCCGCCGTCGAGCCCGCCGCCGTCGAGCCCGCCGCCGTCGAACCTGCCGACATCGAGCCGGCCGCCGCCGAGCTCACCGACGCGGACCTGGCCGACGACGAGTTCGCCGACGAGCAGGAAGACGCCGAGGAGCCGGGCCACGTCGGATCCGCGGCCTCCGCGGTCGTGGCCGCGGGCCTCGGTGCCGTTGCCCTCAGCGGAAGCTGGATCGGTGGCATAGTCGCCGAACGCGCCCGCGTCACCAGCCAGCTGAAGCTGAGCCAGGCCGCCGACGTCAACGCGCAGATCGCCGCCCAGTTCGTCGACCCGTGGCACACCACCGCCCTGGTGAACGGCATCTTCTCCGCTCTCGCGCTGATCATCGGGATCCTCGTGCTGGCCCTGCCCGCCCTCGGCTCCCCCCAGCGCACCCTCCCCGCCTGGGTCCGGTCCGTCTCCTGGGCGGGCGTCGCCCTGGGTGCCATCGGCGTCCTGCTCTTCGTCCTCATGTACTTCGACCTCCTCCTCACCATCCCGGCGCCGGCGGCGGGCTAGGCACCCCCCGCCGCCGGCTAAGCACCGCCTTAGGCGCCCTCGGCCCGGCCGAGGGCGCTCAGGTCCGGGACTAAGGCCCCCTGCCCCTCCCGGATGCGGCATGCGACCGATGTGCCGGTACCCCCTGGGACGCGAAACTCGGATCACACCGAACGAGGTGACCGGGAAAAGCAACCAGGGAGTACGAGATGTTCGAGTACGAGATCGCCACCGCCCGCCGCGCCGACCTCATCCGCGAGGCCGACGAGTACCGCCTGATCCGGGAGGCCAGGAAGGCGCGGCGCGCCGCCTCCCGAAGCGGGGAAGCCGAAGGGGCGGTGAGCGCACACCGGAGCCGCTTCGCCCGCGCCGCGTGACCCACGACGCGACACCCGTGGACTGACACGTGATGAGGAGCGCAACGAAATCGAGTGCCGCCGGGCCGTACGCATGTGCCATGCTCGGCGACGTGGAGACCAGATCTGTCAGCCCGGTGTTCGTCGGCCGAGCCGACGAACTGGCCGTACTCACCGACGCACTGACGCGAGCCGCCGGCCATGAGCCGCAGGCGATGCTCATCGGGGGAGAGGCAGGGGTCGGCAAGACCCGCCTCACGGAGGAGTTCCTCTGCGAGGCCGCCCGCCGCGGCGCCGTCGTCGCCGTCGGGGGCTGCGTGGAGATCGGGGCGGAGGGACTTCCCTTCGCCCCGTTTTCGACTGCCCTGCGCAGCCTGCACCGCGCACTCCCCGAGGAGCTCGCCGCCGCGGCCGCCGGCCAGGAGGACGAACTCGCCCGGATCCTCCCCGAACTCGGCGACACCCCGCGCGGCCCGCACGACGAGGAGAGCACCGCCCGGCTCTTCGAACTGACGGCACGGATGCTGGAACGGCTCGCCGCCGACCGCACCGTCGTCCTCGTCCTGGAAGACCTGCACTGGGCGGACACCTCCACCCGGCACCTGCTCTCCTACCTCTTCCGCACCCTCGCCGGCGGCCGGCTCGTCGTCGTCGCCACCTACCGTGCGGACGACGTCCACCGTCGTCACCCGCTGCGCCCGCTCCTCGCCGAACTGGACCGGCTCCGCACCGTCCAGCGCATCGAACTGCCCCGCTTCAACCGCGCCGAGGTCCGCCGCCAGCTCGAGGGCATCCTCGCCTCTCAGCCCGACGAGGACTTCGTCGACTCCGTCTTCGACCGGTCCGACGGCAACGCCTTCTTCGTCGAGGAACTCGTCGCCTCCCGGGAGAACGGATGCCGTGCCGGGCTCACCGAATCCCTGCGCGACCTCCTCCTCGTCCGCGTCGAGGTCCTTCCCGACGAGGCCCAGCGCGTGGTCCGCATCGTCGCCGAAGGCGGATCCACCGTCGAGTACCCGCTGCTGCGCGCCGTCGCCGGGCTGGGGGAGGACGCGCTGATCGACGCGCTGCGGGCCGCCGTCGGCGCCAACATCCTGCTCGCCACCCCCGACGGCGACGGCTACCGCTTCCGCCACTCGCTGGTCCGGGAAGCCGTCAGCGACGACCTGCTGCCCGGTGAGCGCGCCCGCGTCAACCGCCGCTACGCCGAGGCCCTGGAGGCCGACGGCTCCCTGATCCGCGCGGAGGAGCGGGTCATCCGGCTGGCCAGCTACTGGTACCACGCCAACGACCCCTCCAAGGCGCTGCCGGCCGTGCTGTCCGCCTCCGTGGCCGCCCGCCGCCGGCACGCCTACTCCGAGCAGCTGCGCCTGCTGGAGCGCGCCATGGACCTGTGGGACAGCGTCCCCGAGGCGCTCCGGGAGGAGCTCCGCCCCGCGGACTACACCGACGTGTACCCGCCGTGCGGCTGCGACCCGGACACCCCGCTCCAGCGCCTCGACCTGCTGGCCGAGGCGACGGTGGCGGCCCGCTACGGCGGTGAACGCGAACGGGCCCTGAAGTTCTGCAAGACGGCCGTGCGCATGCTGGACGACGGTCACGACCCGCTGCGGGCCGCCTGGTTCTGGACCGAGCGCTCCCGGCTCGTCGCGAGCCTCGGGCGGGGCGACGGATGGGACGAGATCGCCAAGGCCCAGGAGCTGGTGCAGGGGCTGCCCCCGTCCCAGGTGCACGCCGAGGTCCTCGTCCGGGCCGCGGGCTGGGGCATGCTCCACGACCCCGGCCCCGGCAACATCGTCGCCGCCGAACGGGCCGTCGAGTACGCGCGGATGGTCGGCGCCGAGGACATCGAGCTCAACGCCCGGATCACCGTCGGCAGCCTGCTCACCGACTCCGGCGACCCCGAACGGGGCCTGGCCGAGATCCACGCGGTCAGGGAACGGGCCACCGAACTCGGCCTCATCGTGCTCGCGGGACGTGCGCATATCAATCTCACCTCTCAGCTGGAAGGAATGGGCCGGTCCCGCGAAGCCGTGGAACTGGCCGAACAAGGGGCCGAACTGGTCCGGAAGTCCCGGCTGCTGGACACCGAGGCCTGGGTGCGCGGCAACATGGCGGAGAGCCTGTACAGCCTCGGCCGCTGGGACGAGGCCACCGAGGCCGCCCTGCGCACCCTGCTCGTCGGGCAGAGCGCCGCCCCGCGCGGCTCCGCCGCCTCCCGGCTGGCCTATCTGGCGCTGGCGCGGGGCGAGTTGACCGAGGCCGCCCAGCAGCTGGCTGCCGCCCATGCCCATTTCGGCACCCACGACATGCAGCCCCAGCACCGGATACCGCTGTACCGCCTCGCGGTCGGCGTGGCCGCGGGGGAGGGCCGGATCGACGACGTCCGCGCCGAGACGGCCGCCGCCGTCGCCTACGGGTTCCCGCTCGGGCAGCACCGCTACGCCTGGCCGGTGCTGCTCGCCTCCGCCACAGCGGAGGCCGACGCCCGGGGACTCCCCGCAGCCGAAGCCGGCCGGGAGGCCGCCCTGGACGTCCTGCGGCAGGCCGCCCGTCAGCTGTCGACTCCGGCCCCGGTCTGGTGTGCCCACGCCGAGTACGTCCGCGCCGAGCTGCTGCGGGCCGAGGCCCGGGACACCGTCGCCGACTGGACCGCCGTCGAGGAGGCCGTCCGCCCGCTGGACCGCCCGTACCTGCTGGCCCGCGCCCGCCACCGGCTCGCCGAGGCCATGCTGGCCGCCGGCGGCGACCGGGAGTCCGTGACCGCCCTGCTCCGCGAGGCCTATGCCACCGCCGAACGGCTCGGCTCACGCCGGCTGCGCGAGGACCTGGCCCTGCTCGCACAGCGCGCCCGGCTCCCCCTCACCGCAGCCGACGCGCACCCGGCGACCCCCGCACCCCGGACAGACCCGGCCGAGGCGCTCGGCCTGACCAGCCGCGAACGGGACGTACTGCGCCTGGTGGCTGCCGGCAGCACCAACCGCAAGATCGCGGAGGAGCTGTTCATCTCCCCGAAGACGGCGAGCGTGCACGTCTCGAACATCCTGGCCAAGCTGGGCGTCGCCGGCCGGGGCGAGGCCGCCGCCCTCGCCCACCGGCTGAGGCTCTTCGCCCCGCCCGTGCCCGTCAGCGCGGGGCCGGAGGCTCCTCTTCGAGGCGTATGAGCACCTTGCCGGAGTCCAGGTCTATCGGGCCCCGTCCCGGGTCGCCGTCGCTGGCGTCGACCCGGGACAGCTCCAGCCGCTTCTTCTCCTCGTCCGTGTGCCTGCGGCCCGGATTGAACAGCTCCTCGATCATGTTGAACACCGTGCCCACCGTGCCTTCCCCGCCAGGCCGGGCCCGGGCCCGGACCGGCTACTGCACCGTCAGTGTCAGGATCCTGTCGTCGCCCGCTTCCGGCGACCCCCGCCCATCCGTCTCGCTCGTGACCAGCAGCAGTCTGTCCCCGCCGAGCGCCACCACCGTGCGCAGCCGGCCGTACTTCCCCTCGAGGAACGCCTCGGGCGCCGCGATCGGTTCCGCACCGGCCAGGGGAATCCGCCACAGCCGCTCGCCCTTCAGCCCGGCCATCCATATGGAGCCCTGGGCCCAGGCGATCCCGCTCGGCGAGGCCTCGTCGGTCCGCCAGACCGCCACCGGATCCCGCATGCCCGGCCGGCCCGCCTTCCCCTCCGCCTCGGGCCAGCCGTAGTTCGCGCCGGGCTCGATGAGATTGAGCTCGTCCCACGTGTTCTGCCCGAACTCGGCGGCCCACAGCCGCTTGTCCTTGTCCCAGGCGAGACCCTGCACATTGCGGTGCCCGTAGGAGTACACGACCGAATCGGGTTCGGGATTCCCGTGCACCGGATCCCCGTCCGGCGTCATCCGCAGGATCTTGCCGCCCAGCGACTTCTTGTCCTGCGCGAGCCCGGTGTCACCGGTCTCGCCCGTCCCCGCATAGAGCATCTTGTCCGGGCCGAACGCGATCCGGCCGCCGTTGTGGATCGAGCCCTTGGGGATGCCCCGGAACACCGTGTCCGGAGCACCCAGCTGCTGGCCGGGCGGTCTGTGCTCGTCATAGCGCATCCGGGCGATGCGGTTGTCGGACTCGGTCGTGAAGTACGCGTACACCAGCCGGTCCGAGGCGAAGGACGGCGACAGCGCGAGGCCCAGCAGTCCGCCCTCTCCGCCCGGCGCCACCCCCGGCACCTCGCCGATCTCCGTCACCGTGCCCGAGCCCACCGCGACCCTGCTGATCGTCCCCTTGTCCCGCGAGGCCACGAGCAGGTCACCGCCGGGCAGCGGGGCCACGCCCCACGGAGCCTCCAGGCCCTTGGCGATCTCGCCGGACACCGTCACCGACCCCTTCGCCGGGGGGCCGGAGACCGCCGGCGACCCGGACGGGCTCCCCGACGGGCCCGGCGACCCCGGGCTCGCGGCGGTCGCGCCCGGTGGGGAGCCGCTCGGCCCGGCCACGGCACCGCCCGGAGGCGAGCACCCGGCCGCCAGCAGGGCGCCGCACCCGGCCGCCGCCACCGCCGCCAGCACACTCCGGCGCCGCGCGCCCCCGCCCCCGTACATCCCCGATCCGTACCGCATCGCCCTGCTCCCCTCCCGTGCACCACTCGTGCCCTACACCTGTCTCAACAGCTCCGGCCGTACCCCGGGTTCCACCCTTCGTACACTCGATCGAGTGGTTGTCGGGCCGACTCCGGACCGGTCAGTCCCAGGCTCCCACCGCCGCCGGCAGGGCCGCGATCTCGGCCAGGTCCTCCGCCGAGAGCCGGACCTCCGCCGCCAGCGCGTTCTCCGCCGCCCAGTGCGACCGGTCCGCCCCCGGCACCGGCACCACCTGCGGCCCCTGCGCCAGCACCCACGCCAGCGCCACCTGCGCCGCGGTGACCTCCGCCCCGTGCCGCAGCGCCACCCGCCGCAGGCCCGCCACCAGCCCCTGGTTCGACGCCATCGCGTGCGCCGTGAACCGCGGATGCCTGGCCCGCACGTCCTGCGACTCGAAACCCTCGCCCGGTGTCAGCGTCCCGGTGAGGAACCCGCTGCCCAGCGGCATCGCCGCCAGGAACCCCACCCCCCGCGCCGCACACCACGGCAGGAGCTGCCACGCGGCCTGCGGCGACCACACCGACAGCTCCGCCTGCACCGCGCTCACCGGGAACACCTGCTGTGCCCGCTCCAGATGAGCCAGCGTCGTCCCGTACGCCCGGTCCCCGCGCCGCCCCGCCCCCGGCCCGGCCCCCGCACCCAGCGCGCAGAACCCCAGCGCACGCACCTTCCCCGCGCCCACCAGCTCGGCCATCGCCCCCCAGGTCTCCTCCACGGGCACCTCCGGATCCACCCGGTGCAGCTGGTAGAGGTCTATGACGTCGGTCCGCAGCCGCCGCAGCGAGGCGTCGCAGGCCCGCCGCAGATACCCCGGCCGCCCGTCGGCCACCACGTGCTGATCGCCCGCCCGCAGCCCCACCTTCGCCGAGACGAAGGCCTCGGCGCGGCGCTCCCGCAGCACCCGCCCGAGCAGCAGCTCATTGGTGAAGGGCCCGTACACGTCGGCGGTGTCCAGCAGGTTCGACCCCAGGTCGAGCGCGGTGTGCACGGCGGCCAGCGATTCCTGCCCCCGCCGCCGCGAAGGCGCGTACGCCCAGCTCATCGGCATGCAGCCGAGGCCCACGGCCCCCACCGCCAGCGCCCCCGCCCCGATCGACCTGCGCTCCACCCCTGGGTCCCCCTCCCGCTCCGGAAAACAAACTAACGGCTTGATCGCGATGGCTTGGCATAGCCTCGTGATCATGACCTCAAAGACCGGGGACGTCTGGCTCCCCTTCCCCGCCGACGAGATCGCCGGCCTGCCCGACTCCCTCCGCTACCGCCTCTGGGACGGCGAGGAGACCTTCCCGGCCGACCCGGCCGACTGCGTCTTCTACGTGACCCCGTACATGAAGTCCGCCGAGGTCACCGTGCGCCCGCTCGCGGCCATGCCGGCCCTGGAGGTCGTGCAGACCCTGACCGCGGGCATCGACCACGTCCTGGGCGGCCTCGGCGACCTGCGCCCCGGCGTCCGGCTGTGCAACGCCGTCGGGGTCCACACGGCCAGCACCGCCGAGCTCGCCCTCGCCCTGACGCTGGCCTCGCTGCGCGGCATCCCCGGCATGGTCCGCGGCCAGGACCGCGAGGAATGGCGCGGCGGCTTCTACGACGCCCTCGCGGACAAGTCCGTCCTGATCGCCGGCTACGGATCGATCGGCTCGGCCATCGAGGACCGCCTGGTGCCCTTCGAGTGCGGGCCGGTCACCCGCGTCGCCCGCTCCGCGCGGACCGCGGAGCGCGGTCCCGTGCACGCCCTCGCCGACCTTCCCGGCCTCCTGCCCGCGGCGGACGTGGTGATCCTCGTGACCCCGCTGACCGACGCCACCCGGGGTCTGGCCGGCGCCGAATTCCTGAGCCGCATGAAGGACGGCGCCCTGCTGGTCAACGTCTCGCGCGGCCCGGTCGTCGACACCAAGGCCCTGCTGGCCGAGCTGGAGTCGGGACGGCTGCGCGCCGCGCTCGACGTCACCGACCCGGAACCGCTGCCTGCCGGCCACCCGCTCTGGCATGCTCCGAATGTCCTGATCACCCCTCATGTCGGCGGCAGCAGCTCGGCGTTCGAGCCGCGGGCCAAGCGGCTGCTGGTGCGTCAGCTCGGCCGGTTCGCCGCCGGGGAGCCCGTGGAGCACACGGTGCTGGTCACCGAGTGACGCCGGGCGCGCACGCTCTGCGTCCGCGCAGGTGCACCCGGGCGGCCTAACTCCCGTATTGGTGACGGAGAGTAGAGAACCTATGTCGCTGAGTGACGAAAGTGGTGTATCGTCCGGAAGAAGGGGCTGCGCCGTGAACGTCTGGCGCTGGGGAGTGATCGGACACTTTGGGGGGCGACGGGCGATGTACGGCCAATGGACAAAGGATCCGATGCGGCAGAGCCGCCGGAGGCGGCGCTGCCGGGACTGGAACGCGCCGGAAGCAGTGGGCGAGGGGGACCGGTGAGTGCCCCGGGGGCGGCGCTCCTGAACCGGCCGTCCGTCCCGCGGGGCGGAGACGGCCGGGCGGTGGCCGTCCAGGTGCTCCTGGCCGTGGTGTGGTGCGGCTACGCGGTGGGCGCCGGCTTCGGCTGGGGCGGCAGCGAACTCGCCGACGCCATGGGCGATTTCGGCCTCGCCGCCGCGGCCTTCATCGCCGCCGCATCCTGCTACCAGTACGCGCGCACCCACGCGAACCGAGACCGGCTCGCCTGGGTGCTCTTTGCTCTCTCGTCCCTGATGTCGGCCTGCGGCAACGCGGTCTGGGGCTGGTACGAGGTCGTCATCCACGAGGAGATGCCGAGTCCGTCCCCGGCCCAGTTCTTCTTCCTCTGCTTCGCGCCGCCCGCCATCGTGGGCCTCCTCGTCCTCGCCAAGCGGCCCGTCACCCGGGCGGGCTGGGTCTGCCTCGCCCTCGACTCCTGGCTGATCGCCGGCTCGCTGCTCACCCTCTCCTGGAGCCTGGCGCTCGCCAAGGCGGCCCGCTCGCACAGCGCCGGCAGCGTGGCGGGAGCCGCGCTCGAACTCGCCTACCCGCTGTTGGACATCGCGCTCGTCTCCATGGTGCTCGTGCTGCACTTCCGGCGCTCCGCGACCAACCGCTCGGCCATCAACACCGCCATCGCGGCCCTCGCCCTGACGGTGCTCTGCGACGCCATCTTCACCTCGCCGCTGCTCAAGGAGACGTACCGCTCCGGACAGCTCCTCGACGCCGGCTGGTTCGCGGGATCCCTGCTGCTCGCCTACGCGCCCTGGGGCGCCCGCCGGATCGGTGCCGTCCACGAGCAGGCGGAGCCGCGCGGACCGCACCCCGTCAGCCGCCCGATCGCCCGGTCGCTGCCGGCCCTCACCCCGTACCTCGCCGCGGCCGTCTGCACCCTCGGCATCCTCTACAACGTGCTGGAGAGCCGCAGCGTCGACAAGGTGGTCGTCGTCACCGGCAGCACGGTCGTGCTCGCCCTCGTCGTCCGGCAGGGCATCATGCTGCTCGACAACATCGCGCTGACCCAGGAACTGGCCCAGAAGGAGAACCATTTCCGCTCCCTGGTCCAGGGCTCCAGCGACGTGATCATGATTGCCGCACCGACCGGCACCCTGCGCTACGTCAGCCCCGCCGCCGCCGGGGTCTACGGCCGCGACGCCGAGGAGCTGGTCGGCACCGAGCTCGCCACGCTGATCCACCCCGACGACCTCGGCCGGGTGGTCCACGAAGTGCGCCGCTTCCTCGCCGCGCCGCCCGCCGAGGAGCCCACCACCCGCATCGAGTGCCGCTTCAAGTCGGGCGCCGGCGAGTGGCTCAACGTGGAGTCCACCGTCAACCGACACCAGGGCGGGCTGATCCTCAACAGCCGGGACGTCACCGAGCGGGTCCGGCTCCAGGCGCAGCTCCAGCACAGCGCCGAGCACGATCCGCTGACCGACCTGCCCAACCGGGCCCTCTTCACCCGCCGCGTGCGCCAGGCGCTGACCGGCCGCCGGGCGGGGGACCACAGCACCGCCGTGCTCTTCATCGACCTCGACGGCTTCAAGGCGGTCAACGACACCATCGGCCACCAGGCCGGCGACGAACTGCTCGTCGAGGCCGCACGCCGGCTCCAGGACTCGGTGCGCGCCGGGGACACGGCCGCCCGCCTCGGGGGCGACGAGTTCGCCGCGCTGATCCTGGGCGACGGGAGCCGCGACCGCAGTGCCCGCGAGTACCAGGTCCACGAGATCGCGGACCGGCTGCGCACCACCCTGTCCCAGCCGTACCGGATCGCGGGCAGCGAGGTCCGGGTCGCCGCGAGCATCGGCGTGGCCTTCGCCGACCCCGGAATCACCCCTTCGGACCTGATGCGCAACGCGGATCTCGCGATGTACCGCGCCAAGGCCGGCGGCAAGGACCGCGTGGAGCTGTACGCCCCGCAGATGCAGGTCGAGGTCGTGCGCAGGGCCGAGCTCGCGGGGCGGCTGCGGACCGCGCTGCACGAGGGGGAGTTCGCGCTGCTGCACCAGCCCGTGGTCTCGCTGGCCACCGGCGAGATCGCCGCAGTGGCCGCGCAGGCCCGCTGGCGCTCGGCGCAGGGGATCCTCTTCACCCCGGCGGAGTTCCTCCGGGTCGCCGAGCACAGCGAGGCCGCCCCGGGCCCCGCCGCCGGTCCGGACCCCTCCCGCACCGCCCTGGGGCGCTGGCTGCTGGAGCAGGCCGTGGAGGAGGCCGCGGACCGGCACCGCGCGGGGCACGACGTACCGGTGGCCGTGCGGATGACCGCCCAGCGGCTGCTGGACCGCGCCGTGCCGCTGGGCTCCGTCGAGGCTCTGCTGACCAGCCACGGACTGCCCTCCGGGGCCCTCGTCCTGGAGCTGGCCGTCTCCGACCCCAGGGTGCCGTTCGACGACCTGGAGCGCCGCCTGACGGCTTTGCACCGGCTCGGCGTAGGTATCGCCCTGGACGGCTTCGGAAGTGGCTACGCGGCCATCAGCGCCCTGCGCCGGCTGCCCGTGGACATGCTCAAGCTGGACCGGGGCCTGGTGGAGGGCGTCGTCGAGTCCCCCCGCCTGCACAAGATCACCGCCGGCCTCCTGCGGATCGCGAACGATCTCGGCATGCGGTCGGTGGCGGACGGAGTGGACCTGCCGGAGCAGGTGATGGCCCTGCGCGCGATGGGCTGCACCCACGGCCAGGGAATGGCCTTCTCCGGCCCGCTGGACGAATACCGGCTGCGCCGCGCGCTCGTGCGAGGTACGTTCCCAGTACCGGGCGGAGCGGTTCAGCCGGCCCTGGCCGGTGGTTCCCCCACGGGCTCCATGGTCATCCACAGAGGCTCACATAATGAGACGGCCGTCCCACCTACTTGACATCGACCTCCCGCCGGAGGGAAGGTCGGTGCCATGCGCACCCGAATTCTCGTACTTGGAAAGCGCGTCGGCTGAAGCCGGGACCAGCATGTCCCCGCTGAACGCACCCGACGCGCTCCCCTCGCTTGCCCAACGGCACGAGGGGTTTTTTGTTGCACTGGCACAGAGCCGAATCCCGTAAAACCCTCAGCTTCGAGAAGAGAATGCCGATGACCGAGCAGGCCACCGGGGCCCACCATCCGCAGCCGCGGCCCCGTTCCGGCGGACAGCAGTCCGCCGCAGTTGAGCACGTCACGGGTGCGCAGTCCCTCATCCGCTCTCTCGAAGAGGTGGGGTGCGACACCGTGTTCGGCATCCCCGGCGGCTGCATCCTCCCGGCGTACGACCCGATGATGGACAGCAAGAAGGTCCGTCACATCCTGGTCCGCCACGAGCAGGGGGCCGGCCACGCCGCCACCGGCTATGCGCAGGCCACCGGCAAGGTGGGCGTGTGCATGGCCACCTCCGGGCCGGGCGCCACGAACCTGGTCACGCCGATCGCCGACGCGCACATGGACTCGGTCCCGCTGGTCGCGATCACCGGCCAGGTGTCGTCGAAGGCGATCGGTACGGACGCCTTCCAGGAGGCGGACATCGTCGGCATCACGATGCCGATCACCAAGCACAACTTCCTGGTCACCAAGGCCGATGACATCGCGAGGACCATCGCGGAGGCGTTCCACATCGCCTCCACCGGCCGCCCCGGCCCGGTCCTGGTCGACATCGCGAAGGACGCCCTCCAGGCCCAGACCACCTTCTCCTGGCCGCCCAGCCAGGACCTGCCCGGCTACCGGCCGGTCACCAAGCCGCACGCCAAGCAGATCCGCGAGGCCGCCAAGATGATCGCCGCCGCCAAGCGGCCGGTCCTCTACGTCGGCGGCGGCGTGATGAAGGCCGGCGCCACCGCCGAGCTGAAGGTCCTCACCGAGCTCACCGGCCTCCCGGTCGTCACCACCCTGATGGCGCTGGGCTCCATCCCGGACACCCACCCGCAGAACCTCGGCATGCCGGGCATGCACGGTGCCGTCACCGCCGTCACCGCCCTGCAGAAGGCGGACCTGCTGGTCGCGCTGGGCACCCGGTTCGACGACCGCGTCACCGGCAAGCTGGACAGCTTCGCTCCGTTCGCCAAGGTCATCCACGCGGACATCGACCCTGCGGAGATCGGCAAGAACCGCGCCGTGGACGTTCCGATCGTCGGTGACGCCCGCGAGGTCATCGCCGACCTGATCCAGGCCGTCCAGGCCGAGGCCACGGAGGGCAACACGGGCGACTACGCCGCCTGGTGGAACGACCTCAACCGCTGGCGCGAGACCTACCCGCTGGGCTACGACCTGCCCGAGGACGGCACCCTGTCGCCGCAGCAGGTCATCGAGCGGATCGGCCAGCTGGCGCCGAAGGGCACCATCTACGCGGCCGGCGTCGGCCAGCACCAGATGTGGGCCTCGCACTTCGTGAACTACGAGGAGCCCCGCACCTGGCTGAACTCCGGCGGCGCCGGAACCATGGGCTACGCGGTCCCCGCGGCCATGGGGGCCAAGGTCGGCATGCCGGACCGCACGGTCTGGGCGATCGACGGCGACGGCTGCTTCCAGATGACCAATCAGGAACTGGCCACCTGCGCGCTGAACAACATCCCGATCAAGATCGCTATCATCAACAACGGCGCGCTGGGCATGGTCCGCCAGTGGCAGACCCTGTTCTACAACCAGCGGTACTCCAACACCGTGCTGCACGCGGACGAGACCGGGCACGACACCGTCGGCTCCCAGCTCGGCGAGTCCGCCGCCCCCCGCATGGGCACCCGCGTCCCGGACTTCGTCAAGCTGTCCGAGGCCATGGGCTGCGTCGCGCTGCGCTGCGAGGACCCGGCCGACCTGGACAAGGTCATCGCCGAGGCCAACGCGATCAACGACCGCCCGGTCGTGGTCGACTTCATCGTCCACGAGGACGCCATGGTGTGGCCGATGGTCGCCGCCGGCACCTCCAACGACGAGGTCATGGCCGCCCGGGGCGTCCGTCCCGACTTCGGCGACAACGAAGACGACTGAGCCGAGAGAGCCGAGAGAGAGAACGCCCCACATGTCCAAGCACACGCTCTCCGTCCTGGTCGAGAACACGCCCGGCATCCTCGCGCGGATCGCCGCGCTGTTCTCCCGCCGCGGGTTCAACATCGACTCCCTCGCCGTCGGCGTGACGGAGCACCCCGACATCTCCCGCATCACCATCGTCGTGAATGTCGAGGACCTCCCGCTGGAGCAGGTGACCAAGCAGCTCAACAAGCTGGTCAACGTGCTCAAGATCGTCGAGCTGGAGCCGCACAACGCCATCGAGCGCGAACTCGTTCTGGTGAAGGTCCGCGCCGACAACGAGACCCGCTCGCAGATCATCGAGATCGTCCAGCTGTTCCGCGCCAAGACGGTCGACGTCTCCCCGGAGGCCGTCACCATCGAGGCCACCGGCGGCGCCGACAAGCTCGGCGCGATGCTCAAGATGCTCGAGCCGTTCGGCATCAAGGAGCTCGTCCAGTCCGGCACGATCGCCATAGGGCGTGGCGGCCGGTCCATCACGGACCGCAGCCTGCGGGCGCTCGACCGCACCGCCTGACGCGTCGACACGGCACGTTCGCATAGCGAGACCGAAAACTCAGATTCCGTTCCCCGCCGTACGGTGGGTGCAACACCAGCGCACCAAGGAGATATCCCAGTGGCCGAGCTGTTCTACGAGAACGACGCCGACCTGTCCATCATCCAGGGCCGCAAGGTCGCGGTCATCGGTTACGGCAGCCAGGGCCACGCCCACGCGCTGTCGCTCCGTGACTCCGGCGTCGACGTCGTCGTCGGCCTGAAGGAGGGCTCGAAGTCCAAGGCGAAGGCCGAGGAGCAGGGCCTGAAGGTCGTCCCCGTGGCCGAGGCGGCCGCGTGGGCGAACGTCATCATGATCCTGACCCCGGACCCGCTCCAGGCCGAGATCTACGAGGAGTCGATCAAGGAGCACCTGGAGGAGGGCGACGCGCTCTTCTTCGGCCACGGCTTCAACGTCCGCTACGGCTTCATCAAGCCCCCGGCCAACGTGGACGTCGCCCTGGTCGCCCCGAAGGGCCCGGGCCACCTGGTCCGCCGCCAGTACGAGGAAGGCCGCGGCGTGCCCTGCATCGCCGCCGTCGAGCAGGACTTCTCCGGTTCCGCCTTCGCCCTGGCCCTCTCCTACGCGGCCGGTATCGGCGGCACCCGCGCCGGTGTCATCAAGACCACCTTCACCGAGGAGACCGAGACCGACCTCTTCGGTGAGCAGGCCGTTCTCTGCGGTGGTGCCTCCGCGCTGGTGAAGGCCGGTTTCGAGACGCTGACCGAGGCCGGCTACCAGCCGGAGATCGCGTACTTCGAGTGCCTGCACGAGCTGAAGCTCATCGTCGACCTGATGTACGAGGGCGGCCTGGAGAAGATGCGCTGGTCGGTCTCCGAGACCGCCGAGTGGGGCGACTACATCACCGGCCCCCGCATCATCACCGACGCCACCAAGGCCGAGATGAAGAAGGTCCTGGAGGAGATCCAGTCCGGCAAGTTCGCCGAGGAGTGGATGGCCGAGTACAAGGCCGGTCTGCCCAAGTACAACGAGTACAAGAAGGCCGACTCCGAGCACCTGCTCGAGACCACCGGCAAGAAGCTGCGCAAGCTCATGAGCTGGGTCGACAGCGACGAGAGCTGATCGGCTGAGTGACGGGGCCGGGACACTGCGTCCCGGCCCCGCCGCGCATCACCGGACGGGCCCCGAGGCCCCGGCTTGTCCAACGCGGCCAACCACGGACGGGTGATCCTTCCGTACAGGCGGAAATCCGGTCCGCTGCCGCCACTACACTGCTCAACACATACGCGTCAGGCCCACAGTGTCGTGCGTCTTCCACGCGGCTACCCCCTCCACCGCCTGCGGCCGTCGGGACGGCCGTCCGCACTGGACTTGTGAGGATGACCCACGTGAGCTCGAAACCTGTCGTACTCATCGCCGAAGAGCTGTCGCCCGCGACCGTCGAGGCGCTCGGCCCGGACTTCGAGATCCGGCACTGCAACGGCGCGGACCGCGCCGAGCTGCTGCCCGCGATCGCCGACGTCGACGCGATCCTCGTGCGCTCCGCCACCAAGGTCGACGCCGAGGCCATCGCCGCGGCGAAGAAGCTGAAGGTCGTCGCCCGTGCCGGCGTCGGTCTGGACAACGTGGACGTCTCCGCCGCCACCAAGGCCGGCGTGATGGTCGTCAACGCCCCGACCTCGAACATCGTGACGGCCGCCGAGCTCGCCTGCGGCCTGCTCGTCGCCACCGCCCGCAACATCCCGCAGGCCAACACCGCCCTGAAGAACGGCGAGTGGAAGCGGAACAAGTACACGGGCGTCGAGCTCAGCGAGAAGACCCTCGGTGTCGTCGGCCTCGGCCGCATCGGCGTCCTGGTCGCCCAGCGCATGTCGGCCTTCGGCATGAAGATCGTCGCGTACGACCCCTATGTGCAGCCCGCGCGCGCCGCCCAGATGGGCGTCAAGATGCTGGCGCTGGACGAGCTCCTCGAAGTCGCCGACTTCATCACCGTGCACCTGCCCAAGACCCCGGAGACCCTCGGTCTCATCGGGGACGAGGCCCTGCACAAGGTGAAGCCGTCCGTCCGCATCGTCAACGCCGCGCGCGGCGGGATCGTGGACGAGGCCGCGCTGTACTCGGCCATCAAGGAGGGCCGCGTCGCGGGCGCCGGACTCGACGTGTACGCGAAGGAGCCCTGCACGGACTCCCCGCTCTTCGAGCTCGACCAGGTCGTCTGCACCCCGCACCTCGGCGCGTCCACGGACGAGGCCCAGGAGAAGGCCGGTATCGCCGTCGCCAAGTCGGTGCGCCTCGCCCTCGCCGGTGAGCTCGTGCCGGACGCGGTCAACGTCCAGGGCGGCGTCATCGCCGAGGACGTCCGTCCGGGCCTGCCGCTCGCCGAGAAGCTCGGCCGCATCTTCACCGCCCTGGCGGGCGAGGTCGCGGTCCGGCTCGACGTCGAGGTCTGCGGCGAGATCACCCAGCACGACGTGAAGGTGCTCGAACTCTCGGCGCTCAAGGGCGTCTTCGAGGACGTCGTCGACGAGACCGTCTCCTACGTCAACGCCCCGCTGTTCGCGCAGGAGCGCGGCGTCGAGGTGCGCCTGACCACCAGCTCGGAGTCCCCGGACCACCGCAACGTGGTGACCGTCCGCGGCACCCTGTCGGACGGCCAGGAGGTCTCGGTCTCCGGCACGCTCGCGGGCCCGAAGCACCTTCAGAAGATCGTCGGCGTCGGCGAGTACGACGTCGACCTGGCGCTCGCCGACTTCATGGTCGTGCTGCGCTACACCGACCGTCCGGGCGTGGTCGGCAAGGTCGGCCAGCTGCTCGGCGAGGCCGGTCTGAACATCGCGGGCATGCAGGTCGCCCGCGCCGAGGAGCACGGCGAGGCGCTCGCGGTCCTCACCGTCGACGCCGAGGTCCCGGCGAACGTCCTCGCGGACATCGCCACCGAGATCGGCGCCGTCTCCGCGCGCACCGTCAGCCTCGGCTGACCGGTACGGACCAGAGGGAAAGGGCCCGGGGGATCTTCCCCCGGGCCCTTTCCCGTGTCCTGGCGGCCGTGCGTCGGCTCGGGCCCGGTCTCTGCGGGGCTCGTCCCCATCCGCCCTTCCACCGTTCCCCGGGGCTCCGCCCCGGACCCTGCGCCTCAAACGCCGGCGGGGCTGGAGGTGCCGGCCGTGGGGCTGGAGGTGCGGGTGGCGGGGGTGGGGGCGGCCGCTGCGGCCGGGGTGGCGGTTCCCCGCATCAGAGCCGCGGCGAGCAGCGCCGCGCCGAGCAGCAGGGCGGTGCCGCCCCAGGCCGCGTACTGCATTCCGTGCACGAAGGCCTCCCGGGCCAGGGCCAGCAGCTGCCCGCCCGCCTCCCCGCCGATCCGGTGGGCGACGGCCACGGCTCCGCCCAGGGTCTCCCGTGCTGCCGGGTCGGCGGCGGCGAGGTCGCTGCGGTAGACCGCGGTGCCCAGGCTGCCCAGGACCGCCATGCCGAGGGCGCCGCCGAACTCCTGGCCGGTCTCGAGCAGGGACGCGGCGGAACCGGCCTTCTCGGCGGGGGCCGAGGCGAGCGCCGTGTCCGAGACCAGGGACATCACGGTGACGATGCCCGAGGCGAGCACCCCGGCCCCGGTCAGCAGCAGCCACAGCGAGTCGGTGCCGACCAGGGCCATCAGGGTGAATCCGGCGGAGGCGAGGACGAACCCGCCGGCGATGACGAAGGCGCGCTCCACCTTCTGGGCGAGGGCGGCGGACACCGGGGCTGCGGCGCCGATGACGACCGAGGGGGCCAGGCTCCACAGGGCGGCTTCCAGGGTGCCCATGCCGAGCACGGACTGCAGGTACTGGGTGGTGAAGTAGGCCGAGCCCATCATGGCGAAGGCGGCGATCGTGTTGAGGCCGACGCCGGCCCCGAAACCGCGGCCCCGGAACAGGTCCCGGGAGACCATCGCGTCCTCGCGGGAGCGCTGGCGGCGGACGAAGAGGTATCCGAAGGCCAGGCCGACGAGCAGGCAGCCGAGGCGGAGCGGCTCGAGGCCCTCGGCGGCGATCTCCTTGAGCCCGTGGACGACCGGCAGCACGGCCGCCATGGACAGCGGGACGGACAGCAGGTCGAAGCGGCCGGGGGCCGGGTCCTTGAACTCGGGGACCAGGAGGGGGACCAGGGCCAGCAGGAGCAGCATCGCGGGGACGTTGACCAGGAAGACGGAGCCCCACCAGAAGTGGTTCAGCATCACGCCGCTGAGCACCGAGCCGAGGGCGATCCCTCCGGTCATGGCCCCGGACCAGATGGCGATGGCCTGGCCGCGCTGCTTGTCGTCCCGGAAGAGGTTGCGGATGAGCGCCAGCGTGGAGGGCATCAGGGTGGCGCCGCCGATGCCGAGCAGCACGCGGGCCGCGATCAGCATCTCCGCGCTCGTGGCGTAGGCGGCGCCGGCCGAGGCGAGGCCGAAGGCGGTCGCGCCGATCAGCAGCAGCCTGCGGCGCCCGATCCGGTCGCCCAGCGAACCCATCGTGATCAGCAGGCCGGAGAGGGCGAAGGCGTAGCTGTCGAAGATCCAGAGCTGCTGAGTGGCGCTCGGGTCCAGCTGCTCGGTGATGGCGGGGATGGCGAAGTAGAGGACGGAGACGTCCATCGAGACCAGGAGCAGGGGCAGCAGGAGGACCGTGAACGCGGTCCACTCGCGGCGGCCGGCGAGTCGCGCGGTGGCGCTGGGGTTCGTCATGAGAAGGAATGTACAGACGTAATAAACGTTTGTCTATGACATCTGTACATGACGATCGTCTTGGACTTCCGTCTGTGACGCCCGTCTTGCTACGGTGGCGCCATGGGACATCGCGAAGATCTGCTTGAAGGCGCCAAGAAGTGCCTGGTCGAGAAGGGTTTCGTGCGCACGACCGCGCGCGACATCGTGAAGGCGTCGGGCGCGAACCTGGCCTCGATCGGCTACCACTACGGCTCGAAGGACGCCCTGCTGGCCGAGGCCTTCATCGCGCTGATGCAGGAGCTCGGAGATGTCTTCAAGGAGGGTGTGGGGGGCGAGGGCGGCTCGCTGGAACGGTTCCAGGGCGTCTGGGCGGGCTTCCTGGCGCACCGGGACGAAGCCGGACCGGTCTGGTCGGCCAGCCTGGAGGTCGCGCTGGCCGGCGACAGGATGCCTGACCTGCGGGCCATGCTCGCGGCCTCCCAGACCGAGGGGCGCCGGGGCCTGATCGCGATGCTCACCGGGACCCCGGAGGAGGAGATCACCGAGCGGGAGGAGCGGACGCTCGGCGCCTTCTACCAGGCGCTGCTGAACGGCCTCATGCTGCAGTGGCTCTTCGACCCGGAGTCGGCGCCCAGCGCCCAGGAGCTGACCGAGGGCATGCGGGCCGCCGCCACGGCGGCGCTGGCGCGTCCGGCAGAGTAGGGCGCCGGCCGGACCGAGACCCCCGGTGGTGCAAGGCGCCCAGTGGTGCGCGGCGCCCGGCGGCGCAAGCGGAGCCGGAACCACCGCCCGGCCGGCCCCGTCCCACCCCCGAATCCGACCGGGACGAGGGGGAGTTGCGATGGCGGCAGGGAGAACCGGAACCGGAGCGGCGCTGTGCGGCCTGCTGGCGGCGGCATTGCTGACGGCCGGATGCGGAACGGCGCGCGGGGGAGGGGGAGGGGCCGAGCGGACCGCTCCCGCGGACACCCGGCCGCGCATGGAACGGGTGGCCGCCGCCTGGACCGGCTCGGCGGCCCTGCGGCAGTGGCGGGAAGGCTTCCACCCGTTGGGCGAACAGGACTGGGCGCCGCCGGGCGGATTCCGCTCGGGCGAGGACAAGGCGGCCGCGGTGAACGGCGCCTTCGTCCTGGGCACCGGGCTGCCGGCCGGTCCGCCGCCCGCCACCCCGGTCCGCTGGGACTCCGGCGGCGCCGAGCTCACCCTGCCCCTGCTGAGCGCGCAGGAGGCGTACGGGCAACTGGTCCGGGCGGACGGCGCCGCCGTGCAGCCCGGTCACGCCCTGACCGTCACGGCCGCCGCCTTCGGCGAGACCACCGTGCGCACCAGCCGCGGCCCGGCCCGGGTGCCCGCGTGGCTGTTCACGGTCGGGGGCTACGACACCCCGCTCGCCCGGATCGCGATCCGGCCGCAGGAACTGCCCGAGCCCCCGATCGAACCGCTGCCCACCTTCGACGGGGGCACGGCCCCGCTGTTCGGCCACTCGGCCGCCTCCCCGGACGTGACCTCCTTCGAGGTGACGGCGGGTCACGGCGGCTGTGACGGCGGGGTCGCCGTCGACGTCCTGGAAGGCGCGGACACCGTGGTCCTCGCCGGACGGATCCTGCCCGGAAAGGACCTCGGCCCCGGCGAGGGCTGCAACGCCGCGATGTACGAGCAGAGCGTCCCCGTCACCCTCACCCGGCCGCTGGGGGAGCGGCTCGTCGTCGACTCCGCGAGCGGCGCACCGCTGGAGCGGGGGACCAGGCGCCGCTGAAGCCCCGTCAGCAGGTGATGACGACCTTGGCGCTCGCGTGCTCCACCTCGAGGTAGCGGATGGCCTCGGCCCCCTCGCTCAGCGGGTAGGCCCGGTCGACGGCCGGCGTCACCGCACCGCGCTCGACGAGCTCGCGCAGCGCCGCCAGGTTGTCCGCGCTCGGCTTCGCCGTCAGGACGTGGATCCGCAGGTTCCCGAAGCGGGACATGAGCGTCCCGCGGATGAGGAGGCCCATCGGGCCGAACAGGCTGCCCCCTTCGGACACACCGCCGCCGGAGAGGACCAGGCACCCCGTGGGGGTCAGCGCGCGCCGCTGGTCGGCCAGCGTGCGGTTGCCCACCAGGTCGAGGACGAGGTCGTACCGCAGGTCCGTCCGGGTGAAGTCCTCCTGCTTGTAGTCGACGACGTGGTCCGCTCCGAGCGAGCGGACCAGGTCCACGTTCCGGGTGCTGCACACGCCGGTCACCTCCGCGCCCAGCGCCTTGGCGATCTGCACGGCGAACGTCCCCACCCCGCCCGAGGCGCCGTTGACCAGGACGTGCTGCCCGGGCTGCAGCCGCCCCAGGTCGCGCAGGCCCATCAGGGCGGTGTTCCCGGCCAGCGGCACCGCCGCGGCCTGTTCGAACGTCAGGCCGGCCGGCTTCGGGCCCACCACACCTTGCGGGGCGCACACGTACTCGGCGAAAGCCCCTCCCTCGGCCTCGCCGTACACCTCGTCACCGGGACGCAGCCGGGTGACCCCCGTGCCGACGGCCTCCACGACGCCCGCGAAGTCGGAGCCCTGGATCGGCTGTCTCGGTCTGGTCAGCCCGAAGGCCAGGCGCGCCACGTACGGATCGCCGCGCATGATGTGCCAGTCACGGGCGTTCACCGAGGCCGCGCGCACCCGCACGAGCACCTCGCCGTCCGCGGGGGCCGGCCGGTCGACCTCCTTGAACTCCAGAACATCGGATGAGCCGTACCGGTCCTGGACGATCGCCTTCATCTGGCCTCCTTGAGTCGCGTGTTCGCGACGTTAGGGGACCTGCGGCCGCACCGGTATCGGGGAGAGCCCCTAGGGAGACCCCGGCCCGGCCTCCGCCGTCAGCCGTGCAGCCGGGCCGTCTTGAGGGCCATGTGCAGCAGCAGGCGGTCCTCGCCCTCGTCCAGGTCCAGGCCCGTCAGCTGCTCCACCCGCGAGATCCGGTAGTACAGGGTCTGCCGGTGGATCCCCAACGCCGCCGCCGCGCGCCCCGCCTGGCCCGCGCAGTCCAGGAACACCTCGGCCGTACGGGCCAGTTCGCGGTGGGCCGGGTCCAGCAGGGCCCGGGCCGCCGGATCGTCCACCGGGTCGGCGGCCAGGGCGGCCAGCAGCCGGTACGGGCCGATGGCCGACCACCGCGCGACCCGGCCGAGCCGGGGCTGCGCCGCGGCCGCGCGGGCCGCCGCGACGGCCTGTTCCCAGGCGGCGGGCAGCGCCCCGAGGCCCCGGACGGGCTCGGCCACGCCTGCGGTCGCCGGGCGCGCTCCCGGTGCGGCCGGGCCCGGGAGCAGCCGGGCCACCGCCGCCAGGGCCGGATCCAGGGCGTCCGGCGAGCGCAGTCGCAGCAGCACCGCCAGGTCGCCGCCCCCGGACGCACCGCCCTCGGCCCCGCCCGCATCACCACCCCTGCCCGCCGCGCGCGGGACCACGCACACCGCCGCCGCGCCCGGCACCGAAGCCGGGGCCTCCCCGGCCCACGGCCCCACGCACACCGTCGCGTGCAGCCCGTCCCCGCCCGCGCCCAGGGCGAGCCGCAGGGCGGACACCGCCATGTCCTGCTGCCAGCCCCGGCCGGCCGTGAGCACCGCCAGGAACTCCCGCGAGAGGTCGGCCCCCGCCTTCGCCTCCTCGGCGAGCAGGACCCCGATCCGCTCGGCCACCTCCATGGCCGCGTCCAGCGCCGCGGCACTCGGGCCGGGCTCCTGGTCGAGGAGCCACACGTACCCCTGCACGATGCCGCGGTAGCGCACCGGAAGGCAGATCCGCCCCCGGAAGACCCCCGCGTCGGGCGCCGCCGGGATCCGGACGGGCCCGGTGGCGCGGGCGATGCCGAAGCCCTCGAACCAGGACCGGACGGCCGCCGTCGACTGCCGCGTGAGGATCGACCGGGTCCGGACCGGGTCCATCGCCGAGTCGTCCTCGCTGTCGTGCGCGCCGAAGGCGATGAGGCGGAAGTCCCGGTTCTCCAGCGTCGCCGGAGCGCCGAGCAGCGCCGAAATCTCGTCCACCAGGTCCTGGTAATCGCCCTTCACCCGGACATTCTCCCACTCGGCGAGCGGCTCTTCAGACAGATGTATGAGATCCGGGACACGGATGCGTGACAGCTGTCGATGGCAGAGCATCGAAGCGATCCTTAGGTTTCACGGAGGTTTTACTTGAGCTTTTCTTCTGCCACCCGCTGGAGGTGCCCCCGTGCTGGGTCCCGTGATCCTCGCCGCTTCGCGCAGCGACAAGATGCGCCGAATCGTCTCCGCCGCCCCGGTGACCAAGCCCGTGGTGAACCGGTTCATCCCCGGTGAGACGGTCGACCAGGTGATCCCGATCGTCGAGGACCTCACGCGCAAGGGCCTGGAAGTCACCCTCGACGTCGTCGGCGAGGACATCACCGAGGTGGCCCAGTCGCACGCCGCCCGCGACGCCTACCTCCGGCTCATCGAGCGCCTCGAGGTCCTCGGCCTCGGCGAGACCGTCGAGATGTCCGTGAAGCTGTCGATGTTCGGCCAGGCGCTGGAGGGCGGCCACGAGCTCGCCCTCGCCAACGTCCGCCCGGTCGTCGAGGCCGCCGCCGCCATCGGCACCACCGTGACCCTCGACGCCGAGGACCACACCACCCTCGACTCGATGTTCGCCATCCACGAGGAGCTGCGCCGGGACTTCCCGCAGACCGGCTGCGTGATCCAGGCGTACCTCTTCCGCACCGAGGCCGACGCCCGGCGCCTGGCCGCCGCCGGCAGCCGCGTCCGGATCGTGAAGGGCGCCTACAAGGAGCCCGCCGAGGTCGCGTACCAGGACAAGGCGGAGATCGACAAGGCGTACGTCCGCATCATGAAGATCCTGATGGAGGGCGAGGGCTACCCGATGATCGGGTCGCACGACCCGCGCCTGATCGCCATCGCACAGGAGCTCGCCCGGGCCGCCGGGCGCAAGCTGGACGAGTACGAATTCCAGATGCTCTACGGCATCCGCAGCGAGGAGCACCTGCGGCTCGCCGCCGAAGGCCACCGGATGCGCGTCTACACCGCGTACGGGACGGACTGGTACGGCTACTTCATGCGCCGCCTCGCGGAGAAGCCCGCCAACCTCCTCTTCTTCGTCCGCTCGATGATCACCAAGAACTAGTCCAGAACCAGGTCAAGGAGTTAGCAGAGCCATGGACGCAGTGACCCAGGTCCCCGCTCCGGTCAACGAGCCGGTCCACTCGTACGCCCCCGGCAGCGCCGAGCGCGCGCGTCTCGAAGCGCAGCTCAAGCAGCTGTCCGAGAACCCGATCGACCTCCCGATGACGATCAACGGCGTCAAGCGGATGGGCGGCGGCGAGCGCTTCGACGTGGTCCAGCCCCACGACCACAAGTCCGTCATCGGCACCTACGCCAACGCCACCGAGGCCGACGCGCAGGAGGCCGTCGACGCCGCCCTGGCCGCCGCCCCGGCCTGGCGCGCGATGTCCTTCGACGACCGCGCCGCGATCATCCTGCGCGCCGCCGAGCTGCTGGCCGGCCCGTGGCGCGAGAAGCTCGCCGCCTCGACCATGCTGGGCCAGTCCAAGACGGCGCAGCAGGCCGAGATCGACACCCCGTGCGAGCTCGTCGACTTCTGGCGCTTCAACGTCCACTTCGCCCGCCAGATCCTGGCCGAGCAGCCGGTCGCGAACTCCGCCGGCGTGTGGAACCGCAGCGACCACCGCCCGCTGGAAGGTTTCGTCTACGCGATCACGCCGTTCAACTTCACGGCCATCGCCGGCAACCTGCCGACGGCCCCCGCCCTCATGGGCAACGTGGTCGTGTGGAAGCCGTCCCCGACGCAGACCCACTCCGCGGTCCTCCTCATGGAGCTCCTGGAGGAGGCGGGCCTGCCGAAGGGCGTCATCAACCTGGTGACGGGCGACGGCCTCGCCGTCTCCGAGGTGGCCCTGAACCACCCCGAGCTGGCGGGCATCCACTTCACCGGCTCGACCAAGACCTTCCAGTACCTGTGGAAGACGGTCGGCAACAACATCGAGAAGTACAAGTCCTACCCGCGCCTGGTCGGCGAGACCGGCGGCAAGGACTTCGTCGTCGCGCACCCGTCCGCGGACCGCGCGATCCTGAAGACCGCCCTGACCCGCGGCTCCTTCGAGTTCCAGGGCCAGAAGTGCTCGGCCTCCTCGCGCGCCTACGTCCCGGCCTCCATCTGGAACGACGGCTTCAAGGAGGCCTTCGCGGCCGAGGTCGACGGCATCGCCATGGGTGACGTCCGCGACCTGACCAACTTCATCGGCGCCGTCATCGACGAGCGGTCCTTCGCGAAGAACAAGGCCGCCATCGACCGCGCGAAGGCCGACCCGACCTGCGAGATCGTCGCGGGCGGCACGTACGACGACTCCGAGGGCTACTTCGTCCGCCCGACCGTCATCGCGTGCACCGACCCGGAGAACGAGGTCTTCACGACCGAGTACTTCGGCCCGATCCTGGCGGTCCACGTCTACGAGGACGCCGACTTCGACGCGATGCTGGCCCAGATGGAGTCCGTCTCGGCCTACGCCCTGACCGGCTCGATCATCGCCGCCGACCGCTACGCGGCCGCGGACGCGATGGAGAAGCTCCGCTTCGCGGCGGGCAACTTCTACATCAACGACAAGTCGACCGGCGCCGTGGTCGGCCAGCAGCCCTTCGGCGGCGGCCGTGCCTCCGGCACCAACGACAAGGCCGGCGCGGCGACCAACCTCCAGCGCTGGACCTCGACCCGCTCCATCAAGGAGACCCTGGTCCCGCCGACCGAGTACGGCTACCCCCACATGGGCTGACCGCCCCCGCAGAACCCCGCCCCCGCTCCGGTACCCCCAAGTCCGGAGCGGGGGCGGTCCCCATTTCGGGGCCCTGAGGTGCTCAGACCTCCACGATGACCTGGTCGAGGGACTTGCGGACCAGGTCCGGGACCTCGCAGTCGTCCGCCGGGTAGCCCACCGGGATCACCGCGAAGGCCTTCTCGTTCTCCGGGCGGTCCAGCACCTGGGAGAGGAAGCGCATCGGGCTCGGCGTGTGGACCAGCGCCGCCAGGCCCGACAGGTGGAGGGCGGACAGCAGCATGCCGACCGCGATGCCGACCGACTCGTCCACGTAGTAGTGCTTGCGCTTCGTACCGTCCGGGCCGAGCCAGTAGCGCTGCTGGAAGACCACGATCAGGGCCGGAGCGTCCGTGAGGTGGGTCTTCACGGCGTCCGTGCCGAGGGGGCGCAGGGCGGCGAGCCATTCGTCGCCGAGGCGGCCGTCGTAGGAGAGCTCCTCCTCCTGCTCGGCGGCGGCCCGGATCCGCTGCCGTACGGCGGGGTCCTTGACCAGGACGAAGGTCCACGGCTGCTGGTGCGCCCCGGAGGGTGCGGTCGTGGCGCACGCGACGGCGTCGCGGACCGCCTGCTCGGGCACGGGGTCGGGGGAGAAGTGGCGCACGGTCCTGCGCTCGTCCATCCGCGCCCGCAACTCGGCGGCGCGCGCGAGGGATTCCCCGGCGGGCATCCGTGCGGGGCGGTAGGGCGCAGGACGGTACGGCAGGCCGTGGATCGGGGTCCAGGCTTCGGTATCGGGCGACATGGGGCGAGTCTGCCGGGGCAATGGTCCAGACCGCCAGAGCCGCGTCGGCCCGGAGGCGGCCGGTGGACGGCGTTCCGCGTCCGCAATGCGGTCGCCCAGCCGTCGGCGACGGGCCCGCCGGTCCCGGGTACGGGCTGATGCCCCTGGTCACCCCGCGCCCGGACGCCGACGAGGACGGCGCCGCGGAGGCGGAGTGGGAGGACGACCGCAGGCCGGGCCGCCTCGCCGCGCCCTGTCCGATCACGGAGCCGCGGCCGTTCGGCGCGGACCGGAGGTTCGACGCGCGCGAGGGGCTGACCCGGGGCACGCTCGTCCTCGCCGACCACGGCTGCGGCACCTACTCGCGGCTCGTGGTCACCGGCCCCCCGGCGGGCCAGGTCCGGCACGTGGACCAGGACTTCGGCAGCCGCGTGCCCGAGAGCCCGGACTTCCGCGCCCGGTACACCGCATGGCTGGAGCAGTGACGGACCCCGCCGGGCGGCCCGACGCCGACCGGCGGGACGGGGACGGCCCTAGCTTCCGCTGATGCTCGGGGCGCCCGTCTCGATGTGGCCCGTGTAGCGGCGCGACCAGGTGCCGTCGGAGTCGGCGAGAATCGTGAAGTCGTACCAGCCGTTGCTGTACGCCACCGCATTGAAGTAGTCCTCGGTGGAGGAGTTCGCCGGGACGGTGTAGGTCCACGGGCCGTCGGTGCGGTAGGCGTTCGACCGGATCGTGAAGGTGACCGGGGAGCCCGAGGCGTTCGTCATCTTGAACCAGATCGCGGTCTTGCCGGTGCCCGCCTCGACGGCGAAGCGGGCGGCGACCTCCAGGGACTTGCCCGGCTTCGTGGCGTCGCCGAGGAAGCGGCGCAGGAAGCGGTTCGGGCCGTACATCGAGATGTCGTACTTGCCGGAGCCGCTGCCGAGCCCGATGTTGAAGTAGTCGCTCGACGTGGCACCCGGGTCCACCGTGTACTGCCAGGCGGCCGTGTCCCGGTACTGGTGCGGGTGGATCGAGAAGTGCGCCGGCCGCTTCGCCTCGGCGCCCTGGTTGGTCATGGAGAACCAGGCCAGGATCTTTCCGGCCGCGCCGAACTCCAGCCGGTCCATGTTGCCGTTCACCTGGTACGGCAGGGCGCGCGCCGGGCGGGTGCCGGGCTCCTGCGCGGGCAGGGCGTTGTCCTGCGGCGCGGGGTTGGGCAGCGGGCCGCAGGTCGACTGGCCGATGACCTTGGCCGTGCCGGGCAGGCCCGCGGGCACCCCGTAGACCGGGTGCGCGAAGTCGAAGACGCCGGTCAGGTCGCCGGTGACCTTGCGGCGCCACGCGCTGATGTTCGGGCAGGTGGCGGGGGTGCCCAGCGCGGCCGTCCACGTCTCCATGAAGCGCAGCACGGAGGTGTGGTCGAAGACCTCGGAGCTGACCCAGCCGCCCCGGGTCCACGGCGACATCACGATCATGGGGACGCGGAAGCCGAGCCCGATCGGGGTGCCGTCGATGTACTCGCCGGGAGTGCCGGGCGGGGCGACCGGCGGCGCCACGTGGTCGAAGAAGCCGTCGTTCTCGTCGTAGTTGAGGAACAGGACGGTGGAGTCGAAGACCTCCGGGTTCGCGGCGAGCGCCCGGTAGACCAGGTCCACGAAGTGCGCGCCGTCGCCCGGCGGGGCGTAGGGGTGCTCGGAGAAGGCCTCGTTCGCCACGACCCAGGAGACCTGCGGGAGGGTCCCGGCGACGACGTCGGCGCGGATGGCGGCGGCGATGTCGTCCGGGGTGGAGCCGGTCACCTTCGGCACGGAGCCCATGCCGCGGTCCCACAGCGGGTCGCCCGGCTTGGCGTCGGTGAACTTCTTGAAGTAGGCGAGCCCGTTGTCCCCGTAGTTGTCCTGGGCGTTCTGGTAGACCTTCCAGGTCATGCCGGCCCGCTGGAGGGCCTCCGCGTACGTCTCCCAGGTCAGCCCGGACTCGTCGCCGCCGTCCTTGCTGCCCGCGTCGACCTTGCCGCTCCACAGGAAGGTGCGGTTCGGGCCGGTCGCGCTGAGCGTGGAGCAGAAGTAGGCGTCGCAGATCGTGTAGTTGTCGGCGAGCCCGTAGTGGAAGGGGATGTCGCCGCGGTCGAGGTAGCCGAGGGTGTGGGTCATGCCGACGGCCGTGACCCAGTTGTCCATCCGGCCCTTGTTCCAGGCGCCGTGCTGGGAGCTCCAGCTGTGCGGGAGGTCGCCGGTGCACTGGGCGAGGGTCTCGCTGTCCGCGCCGCCGGCCGGAGGGGTGGAGGACAGCTTGAACGGGTACTGGCGGCCGCCCCAGTTGTACTGGTTGAAGGTGCCCCAGCCGCCCGGGATGTTGCCGGCGGCGCGGTCGCCGAAGCCGCGGACGCCCTTCAGCCTGCCGAAGTAGTGGTCGAAGCTGCGGTTCTCCTGCATCAGGATCACCACGTGCTTCACGTCGGTGATGGTGCCGGTCGCGGCGGCCGCGGCCGCCGTCGTCGGCAGGAGCGGAGGCAGGGCCGCCCCGGCCACCAGTCCCGCGCCGATGCCCACGAAACCTCTGCGGCTGATCGGTGTCACTGAGTCCTCGCCTCCAACTCCAGTGCCCGGTTGGCACATTGACGCATAGAGTGGCGGCAGCCGATGCAAAGGTCTACATCCGTGCGGTAAGAACTCGGTGAACATCCGGGTGGCTGGATTCAGTCGTCGATCCGCACGAGCATCTTGCCCAGATTGTCCCCCCGGAACATGCCCAGGAAGGCATCCACCGTGTGATCGAAGCCCTGTACAACGGTGGTGTCGGTGCCGATCCGGCCGCTGCGCAGGTGCGGGACGAGGAAGTCCTCCAGCTCGTCCTGCAGATTGGTGTGATTGCGAACCAATACCCCTTCCAGCCGTAGCGACTTGTGTACGACCTCGAAGAGGTTGCGGGGCGCGGCCGGGGACCGGTCGCCGTTGTACAGGGAGAGGCCGCCGACCCACGCGATCCGCCCGTACTCGCGCAGCACGTCGATCGCGCCCTCCAGGTGCTCCCCGCCGACGTTGTCCACGTAGACGTCGATGCCGTCGGGGGCGGCCTTCGCCAACTGCTCGCCGACGGGCCCGTCGTGGTAGTCGAAGGCCGCGTCGAAGCCCAGGACCCCGGTGAGGTGGCGCACCTTGGCCGCGGAGCCGGCGCTGCCGATGATCCGGCGGGCGCCGAGCAGCCGGGCGATGCGGCCGGTGGCCGTGCCGACCCCGCCCGCGGCGGCCGAGACGAAGAGGTCCTCGCCCTCGCGCAGGGCCGCGGTCCGGGTCAGGGCGGCGTACGCGGTCAGGCCGGTGCCGCCGAGGACGGAGAGGTACGCCTCCAGGGGGACGCCCTCGTGGCCGCGCAGCTTGCGCGTACCGCCGGCGCCCAGGGTGACGAGGGCGTGCGTACGCCAGCCCTCGCGGTGGAAGACCAGGTCGCCCTCGGCCAGGCCCGGGTCGCGGGAGGCGATCACGCGGCCCACGGAGCGGCCTTCGAGCGGGGCTCCGAGCTCGAAGCCGCCCTCGCCGCCGTCCATCATCCCGCGGTGGTACGGGTCCACGGAGAGCAGCAGGTTCTTGACGAGGGCGGTGCCGGGCCCCGGCTCGGGGACGGGGGTGCGGACGTACGTGAAGTCGCAGGCCCGGGGGAAGCCGGTCGGGCGGGCGATCTGGTGGACGGCGTGGGCGGTGGTGTTCGTGGTCATGGCGCAGACGCTAGGAAGGAATCAGCGGGCCGGGCAGAGGGTTTGGCTCATGGAAGCGGCACATCCATGAACAGCGCTCATAGAACGAGGTGAAGGCCATGGCAGCCGGCGAGTTGGCGCCGCAGGAGCTGCGGGTCCTGGTCGCCGTCGCCGAGAGCGGCGGCTTCTCCGCCGCGGCGGAGACACTGGGGCTCACCCAATCGGCCGTCTCGCACTCCGTGCGCGGCAGCGAGGCCAAGCTCGGCGCGGTCCTCTTCGAGCGCGGCCGCAGCGGCGCCACGCCCACCGCGGCGGGGGAGCGGGCCGCCGGCCACGCCCGCCGGATCCTCAGGCTGTACGAGGTGATGGGCGCGGAGGTGCGCGGCGCGGGCCGGGACGCGGACCCGGTGGACGGGGTGCTGCGCATCGCCGCCTTCCGCAGCGCGGCCCTGCACCTGCTGCCGCCCGCCCTGGAACGGCTCACCGCCCGCCACCCCGGCATCCGCCCCGAGGTCAGGGTGGTCCGGGAGATCGGCCCCGGCACGGCGGGGGAGGTCGCCGCGGGCCGCGCGGACCTCGGCATCGCCACCCTGGGCGTCGCGCAGGGCGTGCCGCCGGGCCTGCTGAGCGGGGTGCTGGTGGAGGAGGCGTACGCGCTGGTGCACCCGGCAGGGCATCCCGAGCCGAAGACGCTGCCGCTGATGGACTGGGACGAGAACTGCGGCTCGTACACCCGTGCGTGGTGGCGGGCGCAGGACTGGATCCCCCGGGCCACCGTCAAGGCGGAGGACGACGCGATGGTGCTGACCATGGTCGGGCGCGGGCTGGGCATGGCGATCATGCCCGAGCTGTCCCTGCGGGAGGCGACCGAGGCCGTCGACATCACCTGTCTGGGTCCCGGGGGGCCGGTGAGGCGCGTGGGATACGTCACCACGCCGGAATCCGCCGCCACCTTGGCCGTAAGGGCTCTGATCAGGGAACTTCGCTCCGGAAGCAGCTGAAAACGGAGCTCCCGGAGCGGCTTTCCGGGCGGTCCGGCGTCTCAGATAGTAGGAAGTCCGAGTAATTGCGGAGACAGACAGCGGGAGCTGCCCTAGCTTTGTAGGAGCCGAACGTCTCGCCGATCAGGCGAATGGCGGTCGAGAGCGCGCGCCCCGGCAGGCAACCCCTGCGGCGCACTGCTCCCCGCCTCTTCCGGCGCCTTGAAGGAACCCCTCATCCGTGGCCCCGCCACGCCGTGATCTCAAGGAGTCGATCACCCATGAAGACCACCACCGCCACCGCAGCCCGCCGCGTCCGCCGCTCCTCCACGGCCGACGCGGACCGCAAGAACGCCGCCGCCGCCCTGCAGCGCGCGCTCGACCGCCGTGACAACGGCGGAGCGACCGGCCACTGATCAACCCGCTCATCGGACATATTGCGCCACGCGTCCACATGGCGGACGCAATATGTCTGAGGGCTGGGACAGGGAGTACGGTTCCGCCATGTCGACCAGCATCAATCTCGCAGTGATCCCCGGTGATGGCATCGGCCAGGAAGTCGTGGCTCAGGGCCTCAAGGTCCTTACCGCGGTCCTGCCCCAGGATGTGAAGCTGGAGACCAAGCAGTACGACCTCGGCGCCCAGCGCTGGCACCGCACCGGTGAAACCCTCCCGGACGCGGAGCTCGAAGCCCTCAAGCACCACGACGCGATCCTGCTGGGCGCCATCGGCGACCCGTCGGTCCCGTCCGGCGTGCTGGAGCGCGGCCTGCTGCTGAAGCTCCGCTTCGCCTTCGACCACTTCATCAACCTGCGCCCCTCGAAGCTCTTCCCGAACACGGCCACCCCGCTGGCCGGCCGTCCGGAGATCGACTTCGTCGTGGTCCGCGAGGGCACCGAGGGCCCGTACACCGGCAACGGCGGCAGCCTGCGCACCGGCACCCCCGCCGAGGTGGCCACCGAGGTCAGCATCAACACCGCGTACGGTGTCGAGCGCGTCGTCCGTGACGCGTACGAGCGGGCCAACGCCCGCCCCCGCAAGAAGCTGACGCTGGTCCACAAGAACAACGTCCTCGTGTACGCCGGCCACATGTGGAAGAACATCTTCGACAAGGTCGGCCAGGAGTACCCCGAGGTCACCACCGACTACCTGCACGTCGACGCCGCGACGATCTTCTTCGTCACCCAGCCGGAGCGCTTCGACGTCATCGTGACGGACAACCTCTTCGGTGACATCCTCACCGACCTGGCCGCCGCCGTGACCGGCGGAATCGGCCTCGCCGCCTCCGGGAACATCAACCCGACCGGCGCGTTCCCGTCCATGTTCGAGCCCGTCCACGGCTCGGCCCCGGACATCGCGGGCACCGGCAAGGCCGACCCGACCGCGACGATCCTCTCCGTGGCCCTCCTGCTGCGTCACCTGGGCTACGAGGCCCAGGCCGCCCGCATCGAGGACGCGGTCTCCGTCGACCTCGCGGAGCGCGACGGCACCTTCCGCTCCACCGACGAGATCGGCGACGCACTCGCCGCGCGAGTAGCCGGCTGACCCGGCTGCACCATTCCAGGAAGCCGTCGGGTCACACAGGCGACCCGGCGGCTTTTCCTGCGCGGCCCCGGGTGCCACCATCTCCCCTGGGCCGCTGTCCCCGCTTCTCCGAAGCCTTCGCTCGCGCGATAATCGAACGCGAGGCCGCGGAATGCGGGGATGCTCGGACGTCCTAGTACGCCGTGAGCGCGGTCGCCATACACAACCGGTGAAGGACAAGCACTCATGACGACGCCCACGATCGAGCTCAAGCCCTCCTCGCACCCGCTGTCCGACGCGGAGCGCGAGGCGATCCTGGCCAGCCCCGGCTTCGGCCGCCACTTCACCGACCACATGGTGACGATCAAGTGGACCGAGGGCCGCGGCTGGCACGACGCAGAGCTGGTCCCGTACGCGCCGCTGTCGATCGACCCGGCGAACATGACCCTGCACTACGCGCAGACCATCTTCGAGGGCCTCAAGGCGTACAAGCAGCCCGACGGCACCGTCGCCACGTTCCGCCCGGAGGCCAACGCCGAGCGCTTCCAGGCCTCCGCCCGCCGCATGGCCATGCCGGAGCTGCCGACCGAGCTGTTCATCGCCGCCTGTGACGCCCTCGTCCAGCAGGACCGGGCCTGGGTCCCGGACTCCGGTGAGGCCTCCCTGTACCTGCGGCCCTTCATGTTCGCCTCCGAGGTCGGGCTCGGTGTCCGCCCGGCCAACGAGTTCCTCTTCATCGTGATCGCCTCGCCCGCCGGCGCGTACTTCTCCGGTGGCGTGAAGCCCGTCTCCGTCTGGCTCTCCGAGGACTACGTCCGCGCCGTCAAGGGCGGCACCGGCGCGGCCAAGACCGGCGGCAACTACGCGGCCTCCCTCGTCGCGCAGGCCCAGGCGGCCTCGCACGGCTGCGACCAGGTCGTCTGGCTGGACGCCGTCGAGCACCGCTGGATCGAGGAGATGGGCGGCATGAACCTGTACTTCGTGTACGGCGACCGCATCGTCACCCCCGAGCTCACCGGCTCGCTCCTCCCGGGCATCACCCGCGACTCCCTCCTCACCATCGCCCGCGACCTCGGCTACACCGCCGAAGAGGGCCGCCTGACCACCGAGGACTGGGAGCGGGACAACGCGAACGGCACCCTCACCGAGGTCTTCGCCTGCGGCACCGCGGCCGTGATCACCCCGGTCGGCTCGGTCAAGTCCGAGAACGCCAACTGGACCCAGGGCAACGGCGAGCCCGGCGAGGTCACCATGAAGCTCCGCAAGGCCCTCCTGGACCTCCAGACGGGCCACGCCGCCGACACCCACGGCTGGATGCACCCGCTGGGCTAGTCCCTGCGACACGAGAAGGGCCCGCCTCCCGACAGGGAGGCGGGCCCTTCGTGCGTACGGGGCCGGCTCAGGCGGCGGCGGCCACCGGCTCCGGCTCCTCGGCGGCCGGCGCGGGGACGGCCGCCGGGGCCGTGCGGAGGGTCAGGACCGTGTAGACCAGGCCGCCGACCAGGCCGGAGAGGACGAAGGAGCAGTCCACGCCGCCGGTGAGGGCGAGCAGCGGGCCCTCGTAGAAGGGGGTGGTCACCGCGAGCAGGCCGACGCCGGCGCCGATGGCCCAGGAGGCGGTGGCCGCGAGGTTCCAGCCGCCCCGGTACCAGTAGATCCCGCCGACCGAGCGGCGGTTGAAGACCTGGAGGGCGTCGGCGTCGTACCGGCCGCGGCAGCGCACGTAGCCGATCAGGGTGATCACGGCCCAGGGGGTGCCGATCGCGGTCAGCAGCAGCACGAAGGAGGTCATCGCGGACTGGACGTCCCACTCGAAGGAGCCGAAGAAGACGAACGCGGTGGCGACGGTCGCGGCGATCACGGTGGCCTTGGTGCGGGTGGCCTTGGGGACGATCGCGTCCAGGTCGAGGCCCATGGAGTACAGCATCAGCCCGGCGTTGCCCACGGAGCCGGCGGCGGCCGCGACGAGCAGCGGGACCAGGTACCAGAAGGGCGCGGCCTCCACCAGCGGCCCCGCGTAGTCGGCGCCGGCCTTGGCGGCGAGGGCGGTGTAGGTGCCGAAGAGCTGCGGCACCAGCAGGCCGATCAGCAGGCCCAGGCAGGTGGCCCAGAAGACCTTGCGGGAGCTGTGGGCGCGGGGGGAGATGTAGCGGGTGTAGTCGCCGAGCAGGGTGATGAAGGCGACGGGGCCGCTGAGGCCGGCGGCGACGGCCGCGAGCAGCCAGGTCGGCCAGAAGGAGCCGAGGAGGAGGGGGGTCTCCGGCGGCGCGGCGGTGGTGAAGTCCGGGGCGTACGCGTAGATGCCGATCGCCAGCAGGGCCACCATGCCGATGGACAGCACCTTGCTCATGCGCAGCAGCAGTCGGTAGCCGAAGACGGCCCCGACGACGGTACACGCGGCGAGTACGCCGTACATCGCGGCCCGCGAGACGCCGGTGTCCGGCAGCCCGGTGAGCCGGGACAGCACGCCGACCATCACGTCGCCGCCGATCCACAGCGTGAGGGCGGTGTAGCCGAGCGCGAGCAGCAGACCCACGATCGACCCGACCAGCCGCCCGCGGACGCCGAACTGGGCGCCGCTGGAGGTGGAGAGATTGGTGGCGGTGCGCAGGGAGACCAGCGCCAGCGGCGCGGTGAAGGCGATCCCGACGAGGGTGCCGGTCACGATGGCGGTGACCGAGGGCCACAGGCCCAGTCCGAAGGACGGGGGCAGCCAGCCGAAGACGATCACACCGAGGCAGAGGTTGGAGCCGAGGAGGATCGAGATCAGGTCACGGGGACCGCTCGTCCGCTCCTCCTCCGGGATGGTGTCGACTCCGCGCTGTTCGATGGGCATGGGGGGACTCCCTTGGCAGGGCGGGGGGCGGTTGCACTTTTCGTTTGAGCGACACTCAATGTGACTTACTCCCTGGTCCCAGGTCAATGATTCCTTGCGAGGAAATGAAGAGTTAGAGTGATGCTCTAACCCATCGACTCAAGAGGTGGTGGATCGGCATGCGGCTGACCCCTACGGAGCGCGACCGGCTGCTGCTCCGCAGCGCTGCTGAACTGGCCAGGGCCCGGCGGGCCCGGGGCCTGCGGCTCAACGTCCCCGAGGCCACCGCGCTGATCGCGGACACGGTCTGCGAGGCGGCGCGCGACGGCAAGCGGCTGGCGGAGGCGATCGAGGAGGCCCGCGGCGTGCTGGGTCCGGACGACGTCCTGCCCGGCGTGGCCGACGTGGTCTCCGAGGTGCACGTGGAGGCCGTCTTCGACGACGGATCGCGGCTCGCGGTGGTCTCGTCGCCCATCCAGGGCGCCGTGCGGCTCGGCGACGACGCCCCCGGCGCGGTCGTGCCCGGCCCCGGCGTCCCCCAGCCGGAACCGGTGCTGCACCTGCGGGTGCGCAACACCGCCCCCGTGCCGGTGAGCGTCACCTCCCACTTCCACTTCTTCGAGGCCAACCCGCGCCTCGACTTCGACCGCGCCGCCGCCTACGGCATGCGGCTGTGCGTACCGGCCGGCTCGTCCGTCCGGTTCGACCCCCACGGCGAGGGCGAGGTCGGCCTGGTGCCGATCGGCGGCGACCGCATCGCCATCGGCTTCGCGGGCCTGGTCGACGGCCCGCTCGACGCCCCCGGCGCCAAGTCGCTCGCGCTGAGCAGGGCAACGGCCTGCGGGTACCTGGGCGCGGCTCGGGAGCCCGCCGAGGGCGCACCGGCTGCCGACGGCGCACCGGCTGCCGCGCAGGGTGCCGCCCCGGCCCCGGGCGACGACACCACAGGTCAGGAAGGAACCCCGGCGTGAGCCGTCAGACCCCCCACAGCGACCACAGCGCGCACTGCGCCCCCGGCAGCCGCCACATCGACCCGCACGAGTACGCCTCCGTCTTCGGCCCCCGCGCCGGGGACCGGGTGCGGCTCGGCGACTCCGGACTGACCGTCCGGGTGGAGCACGACGCCCAGAAGCCCGGGGACGAGTTCCTCGCCGGCTTCGGCAAGACGGCCCGTGACGGCCTGCACCTGAAGGCGGCCGCGGTCCGCGAGACCTGTGACGTCGTGATCAGCAACGTGCTGGTGATCGACGCGGTCCTCGGCATCCGCAAGGTCTCCATCGGCATCCGCGAGGGCCGGATCCACGCGATCGGCCGGGCCGGCAACCCCGACACCCTCGACGGGGTCGACGTGGTCGTCGGCACGGGCACGTCGATCGTCTCCGGCGAGGGCCTCATCGCCACCGCGGGAGCCGTGGACACCCACGTCCACCTGCTCTCCCCGCGCGTCATGGAGGCCTCGCTCGCGGCGGGCGTCACCACGATCATCGGGCAGGAGTTCGGCCCGGTCTGGGGCGTCGGCGTCAACTCCCCGTGGGCGCTGAAGCACGCCTTCAACGCCTTCGACGCCTGGCCCGTCAACATCGGCTTCCTCGCCCGCGGCTCCTCCTCCGACGCCGCCCCGCTCGTCGAGGCGCTCGCCGAGGGCGGCGCGTCCGGCTTCAAGGTCCACGAGGACATGGGCGCCCACACCCGGGCCCTGGACACCGCGCTGCGGGTGGCCGAGGAGCACGACGTACAGGTCGCCCTGCACAGCGACGGCCTGAACGAATGCCTCTCCGTCGAGGACACCCTGCGCGTCCTCGAAGGCCGCACCATCCACGCCTTCCACATCGAGGGCTGCGGCGGCGGGCACGTCCCCAACGTCCTGAAGATGGCGGGCGTGCCGAACGTCATCGGCTCCTCCACCAACCCCACCCTGCCCTTCGGCAGGGACGCGGTGGCGGAGCACTACGGCATGATCGTCTCCGTCCACGACCTCAAGCCGGACCTCCCCGGCGACGCCGCCATGGCCCGCGACCGGATCCGCGCGGGCACCATGGGCGCCGAGGACGTACTGCACGACCTGGGCGCGATCGGCATCACCTCCTCCGACGCCCAGGGCATGGGACGCGCGGGCGAGACCGTCCGGCGCACCTTCGCCATGGCGGCGAAGATGAAGGGCGAACTGGGTCCCCTGGAGGGCGACGGCGAGGGCGACGACAACGCCCGCGTGCTGCGCTACATGGCCAAGCTGACGATCAACCCGGCCATCGCCCACGGCCTGGCCCACGAGATCGGCTCCATCGAGGTCGGCAAGCTCGCCGACATCGTGCTCTGGCGTCCCCAGTTCTTCGGCGCCAAGCCGCAGCTGGTCCTCAAGTCGGGCTTCCCGGCGTACGGGGTCACCGGTGACCCCAACGCGGCCACCGACACCTGCGAACCGCTGGTCCTCGGCCCGCAGTTCGGCTCGTACGGGGCCACGGCCGCCGACATCTCCGTCGCCTTCGTCTCGGCCGCCGCGGCGGCTCTGGGCAGCGACGAGATGCCGACCCGCCGGCGCAGGGTCGCCGTCCGCGGCACGCGCGGCATCGGCCCCAAGGACCTGCTCCTCAACTCCCGGGTGGGCGCGGTCGATGTGGATGCGCGCAGCGGCCTCGTCTCCCTCGACGGGGAACCGCTGCGCTCCGAAGCCGCCGATTCGGTCTCCCTCAACCGCCTGTACTTCCTGTAAGCAGCGCAGCCTGCAAGCCCGTAAGGACCCCTCATGACCACGAACAAGCCCGTGAACCACGGATTCCGGATGCCCGCCGAGTGGACCCCCCACGAGCGCACCTGGATGGCCTGGCCCAGCCCCAACCCCACCTTCACCAACGAGCAGGAGCTCGCCGAGGCCCGCGAGGCCTGGGGGGCCGTGGCCCGCGCGGTGCGCACGTACGAGCCCGTGACCCTCGTCGTCTCGCCCGGTGACTCCGAGAACGCCCGCGTCATCGTCGGCGAGGACGTCGAGCTGGTGGAGCGGGACCTCGACGACGCCTGGATGCGCGACATCGGCCCGACCTTCGTCACCAACGACGCGGGCGAGCTGGCGGCCGTCGACTGGACCTTCAACGGCTGGGGCGCCCAGGAGTGGGCCCGCTGGGAGCACGACTCCAAGATCGCCCGGCACATCTCGGACGTGGTCGGCACCCGCACCTTCAGCACCCCGCTCGTCAACGAGGGCGGCGCCATCCACGTGGACGGCGAGGGCACCGTGCTCCTCACCGACACCGTCCAGCTGGGCAAGGGCCGCAACCCCGACTGGACCCGCGAGCAGGTCGAGCAGGAGATCCACGCCCACCTCGGCACCACCAAGGCGATCTGGCTCCCCTACGGCCTGGCCGGCGACTACGGCACCTACGGCACGCAGGGCCACGTCGACATCGTCGCGGCCTTCGCCCGCCCCGGCGTCGTCATGGTCCACAGCCAGCCCGACCCGGCCCACCCGGACCACGAGCGCTGCAAGACCATCGCGGCCATCCTGCGCGCGTCCACGGACGCCCAGGGCCGGCGGCTGGAGGTCGTGGAGATCCCGGCGCCGACCGTGCTGGAGGAGGACGGGGAGTGGGTGGACTACTCCTACATCAACCACTACCTGTGCAACGACGGCGTCGTGCTGTGCTCCTTCGACGACCCGCGCGACGAGGAGGCTGCCGAGATCTTCCGCGGACTGTTCCCCGAGCGGACGGTGACCCTCGTCGACGCACGTACGATTTTCGCCGGGGGTGGCGGTATCCACTGCATCACCCAGCAGCAGCCGAAGGTCTGACGCTGACCTGCTGACATGGGGTTTTGACCTGCACAGATATCCGATTTATCTAGCGGATCCTCGCGGAAGATAGCGGATCTGTGCGGTTGCTTACGTTGATCAACTCCCATTCGACTCCCATGGGGGGTGGCGGGATTCGAACAGACCGAAGCCGGAGTGCTCACCTTGGGGGGTGGACCGCACTCCGGCTTCGGCGTTCAGGGGAGCCGTTACCGCCAGCCGGCCGCCAAAGGGGGTACGCGGCCGGCTGGCGGTCGTCTCGTTGATCGGGGCCTTTCTGTCGGTCGCCCGATCGGAATGAGTCAGCGAAGCGGCTAGATAGCTGCTGACTTCTAATGATCTTCGGTTCAGTTTTTGTAGGTGCGTCCCGCAGATCAACCCGACTGGATCCTCGATGCCCGCCGTCGGGTTGGGCTAAGGATTCGCGACGCCCGGGTGGACGCGGAAATGACTCAGGAAGAATTGGCGCATTGCGCCGAGGTGGACCGCTCCACGGTGCAGCGGGCAGAGCTCGGCCAGAACGATCTCAAGCTCAGCCACCTCTTTCGTATCGCTGCAGCCCTGCACCTTCCGGCAAGGGACCTCATGCCGTAGGGCGGCCGGTTTCAGACAACCGGGCGGGTGCATCCATCCTGCCCTGGCATATGACGAACCGGTAGTGGTGGGATGCAATTATGCACACGCAGCGTTCACACCCCGTGCGAATGCGTCACAACTGCCCCATGCTCGCGCACCCTTGAAGCTTCAAACATCGAACATGCATCCGAAATATTTGCTGCGCGAATACCCCCGGGCGTGTCTGATTCCCGCCCCTCCCGCTGCCGCCGCGGCAGGAGGGGCGGGGGTCTAGGTGCCGGCGTCCCGGGGGCAGGCCCGCGGGAACCAGCGGACCAGGCGACCGCCGCGGCGGGTACGGCGCTCACCGAGGTCTACGGCAGGTACGCCGACGAGAGGCGTCCCGCAGTGCACGCAGGTCGCTCCGCGGATCTGGTCTTCGGTGAGGCTCCCCAACGGGGGGATGCTCAGGGGCTGCGGCGGCTGGCTCATGTCCCGTACTCTGCCTGGACACTTGGGACGCTTGAAGCGTCCGGCGCGGACACCTTGGACACTTTCGGCCGCGTCACCCGCGTGCCGCAAGGGGGACCGTGAACACCGCCCTGAGAGAAGCCATCGCCGATGCCGGCATGACCCCGCTTGCCCTGGCTCGTAAAGTCGGCGTGGACGGGAAGACGGTCGAGCGGTGGCTCTCTGGGGAGCGGGCGCCGCACGCCAATACGCGGATGAAGGTGGCTGAGGTGCTGAGGGTGAGCGCGGATTCCCTGTGGCCGCAGGCTGTCAGGTCGACGCTGAAGCTGGGTGCGGACCGGGAGATCATCAGTACCTATCCGTTCCGGAACCTCTGCCCGACGAGTGTGTGGGCGGACCTGCTGGACAGTGCCCGGAAGCGCATCGTGATGGCCGGGTACACCAGCTACTTCCTGTGGCAGGACCACCCGCGTATCGCCGAACGCCTGAAGGCGAAGGCTGCGGCCGGCTGCGAGATCCGCTTCCTGCTCGGGGATCCGGACTCGGAGATGACCCGGCAGCGGGAGGAGCTCGAGGGCGTCCCCTTGACGGTGTCGACGCGCATCCGGATCACCCTGGACCAGCTGCAGAAGATGGGGCCGACGCCGGGCGTCGAGGCCCGCTTCAGCGACTCACCGGCCCACCTGTCCCAGAGCGTCTTCATCTTCGACGACCACCTGCTGTACACCCCGCACATCGGCGACGGGCTCGGCCACGAGTCGCCGCTCTTCCACCTGCGGCGCCTCGAGGAGGACGGCCTCTACGACCGCTTCTCGACGCACGTCGGGGTGCTGTGGGGGCGAGGCCGGGAGGTATCTCTTGTGGGTGGCGGCTCGTAGGATCGGACACATGTCCGTATCCCCTGCCCCCGGTCCCGCGCGCTCTCCAGCCGAGGTCAACGCCGAGATCCGGGCGCTCGTCGCCGCAGGTGGGGCGGGCACGGACCGGTACCGGGAGCTGCTCGTCGAGTGGGGCGAGGCGATGCGCGCCGAGGTCGAGGCCGCGGCATAAGATCCGCTGGTGGCAATCGAACTGAACGACGACCTGATCGCTCTGCGGCAGGCTGCAGATGATGCGCACGCCGAGGTGCGCCGGCTGCAAGAGGAGTACGGGAAGCCGACCCAGGAGGGCGGCTGGACTGAGGAGCAGCACACCGCCTGGAATGTGGCGGTGGAAGCCTGGCGGGACCGGGCCGACGAGGTCCAGCAAGCCATCTCCGAGCATGCGAAGGCGTCGGGGCAGGATCGCGGGAAGCTCGAGGCTGCGGTGAATGCCGCGGTGAGGCATCCGAAGCCGGCCGACGAGTCGTGACACACCTCCGCCCCGCCGGGCGCTGTCCCCGTGTGGGGTCCGGTGGGGCGGGATCGTGCAGCGAGGCAGCCCGCCTCAACCCGTGAATGGGATACCGAACAGGCTAGCGGCGGGCACTGACAACGGGCCGGTACGCTGACGTGCAGATGCCCCGCCCACTGATCCTGGGCGGGGCATCGCTGCGTCTTAGTCGTTGGCCAGTTGTTGGTGGAGCGCCCTGAGGTCGCCGAGCGTCAGGCCGGTGCGAACACCATCGCCGTAGACGTTGTTCGTCGCCTCGACGACAACCCAGTCGTCCGACTGCTCGGCGTGCGCGGCGAGGGTGTGGGCGAGGCTCTCGAGCGGGGTGGTCGGCTCGGGGCCGAGGCGCTCGATGGTCTCCTGGCGGATGCGGTGCATAGAGGCCATGTCAGTTCTCCTCGATGGCCGTGATCTCGAAGCCGAACGGCACGTCGCCGCACGCGTCATAGAGTTCCTCGCGGATCTGGGCCGGGGGGACGTCGTCGTCAGCCTCGATGGTCATGGTGAGCGTGTAGGTCTTCATGGTCAGTTCTCCTTGGTGTGGTACTTCCGGACGTGGTTGGCGACGCTGGCCGGGGCTCCGGCGTACCCGCATCCCCGAGGGCAGAGTTGCCAGCCTCCGCGGTCGAGGGCGGCCTCCTGGATGGTCTCGTCGGCTCCGGGGCCGAAGCCGGTGTCGGCGAGCAGCCGTGCGACGGATCCCTCATGGTGCACAGCCATGTAGGCGGCTTCAGCTGCCTTGTCGTGGCCTTGGGCGAAGAACTTACCGAGGCCGATTTCCTTGCCGCAGCACCAGCAGAAGCCGGTGGGGATGAGGCGCTCACGCTCACTTCTTGTCATGCATTCAAGCTAGCAACTCAAGACTTCAAGTCAAGACCTTGGATGGTGTGAGTAGAATCGAACTTGTGTCCGATAGCTCGCCGTCCCGTCTCGATCTCCTCCGCTTCCTCGAGCGGGTGCAGGTCGGCGACCTCGAGCGGACCCGCGGCTGGATCGCGGCAGAGGAGAAGCGGCAGGCCGAGCTGTCCGCGCGCCTGCCGCCCGCCCCGCCGCCGGAATGGGAGCTCGAGCTGGACCTCAGCAAGCACCCCACCAAGGTCCACGTCGGCGGCTGCACCATGGGCGGCAAGGGCTTCCGCTCCCGGCCCGTCACCCGCACCGACGCGCTGCGGCTCCTCGGCGTCGACCGGCTCGAGGCCTGCCCCTACTGCCGGCCGGACGCTGAGCTCGGCGTGCTGGACTGACAGGCCCGCCGCAGGCTGGACGTATGAGCCAGATCATCGTGGTGCATGCCCCAGACTCCTCCGGCGGCCGTCGCGTGCACGTCGACTCGGAGATCCTCGGGCTGGCCTACTCGCTTCAAGACATCAAGGAGTTCTTGAGGCGGGCTGGCCTCGACTGGGAGACGGAGCAGATCGCGGCATCGCCGATGATCGAATGGAGGGGCGGCGGCCCCGGCACCTGGCCCGCACCCGACGGCCCCAGGCAGGCGTGACGCCCGCAGCGCCCCGCAGTTACCTGGGCATGGACTTCGACGACCTGATGACCCAGCCCGGCGAGCGGCTCCCGCTTCTCACCCGCGGCGAGGCCGGCGCGCTCATCGCGCTCCTCGGCCAGCTCGCCGACGGCGCCGACGAGAACCTGCGGCGAGCGGCGGGCGAGATCCAGGCCCGGATCGGGATGCGGCTGCCCGCCGAGTAGGCGCGCGGCAACCGAAGAAGCCCCCACCCGAAGGTGAGGGCTCCTCGACGATGGTGGCGGGCCGGGACTTCACGTCCCTCCCGGGCGCACGGGTTCGCGCTGCCCGCCCCGCGCAGACGCCGATCCAGCGCCTGGCACGCCTGCCCGCATCAGGGGCTCGAGGTCAGTGTGGCACGGGGCGGGCCAACGCTTCCCTCCAGTCGAACGTGAACGCGAACCTCATCTCCTGTGGCGTCCGGCATGAGCCAGACGACTTCAGCAACGCGGTGGACCTCCGTACCGCTGGCGATGATCTCGCCGACGCGGGGAGGCGCCGTCAGCTCAAGCTCCCACCCGTCGCCGATCACTACCTTCATGGACCCTCCCTGTAACGCATAACGACTGACTACTCGCTACCGGGCTGAAGCCGTTCGGCCAGTCCGGCGGCGAGGGTGTAGGCGGGGTGGTTGTCGAGCTGCCGGCGACGCCGGTTGTACCGCTGGGTGGTACGGCTGTCGCTGTGGCCGACGGCGTCCTGGACGTCTTGGAGCGGGAGTTTGGCGTCGAGGCTGTCGGTGATGAAGGCGTGCCGGAGCATGTGGGGCTTGATGCTGGTCGATTGCGGGATGCTGGCGTGCTTGGCGAGGACGCGGAGGTGGGTCCACACCTGCGGCTGTGTCCAGCGGGCGCCGGTCTCGGTCTGGAAGAGGGGGCCGTCGCGGCGGTCGCCGAGGTAGGTGACGAGGGCGTCGTAGGCGAGCGGAGGGAGCGGGACCCGCTTGCGCTTCCCGCCTTTGAGGCGGAGCGGCAGGGTGTGGTGGCCGCGGTCGTAGCCGAGTTGGTCGGCGTCGAGGGACAGTACCTCGTCGATGCGGGGGCCGAGGAGGTAGAGGAGGGCGACGAGGGCGTAGGAGCGGGGTGCCCAGGCCTTGGCTGTGGCGATGAGCCGTTCGGTCTCGGCGGGCAGCATGCCTTCGGTGGGTGAGTAGTCGGGGTCGATGTAGGGCCGGTCGACGCTGGCGAACGGGTCAGCGGCGGCGGCCTCGACGCGGACGGCGTAGGTGTAGAAGGAGCCGGCTGCGGCGAGGGCCTGGGCGACGCCGGAGGCCGACATGGTGGTGCCCGGCTTGCGGCCGGGAAGCTGGGCGAGGTGGTTGGCGTAGGCGTCGGCGAGCGGAAGCCGGGCTTGGAGCGGGTGAATCCCGGCGGCGCGGGCGTACTCCTCCCACCGCTTGAAGTTCCGGCTGTAGGCGAGTCGGGTGTGGCGGGACTTCTGGCGGGCGAGCCAGGCTCCGGCGACGGTGGGCAGTGGCTCGTCGTAGAGGGCGGCGAGGTGGTCGCGGAGGGCGCGGGCTTCGGCGGGCCAGTCGTCGCGGGGGTCGTGCCGGTGGGTGGAGACCTCGGACGACTGGCGCGGGACGAGGGCGGCCGAGTCGGTCACTCCTCCTCCTGGTCGGTGCGCCATTCGTCGCACGCGCCGCAGTGTTCGTCCTCGGGCTGGTTCTCCGTACCGCATGCGCCGCACGTCCAGTAGGCGCGCTCACGCGTCTCCATGACGACTCCCTCTCTAGTGGTGGATAACTGTCATTATTCACTAGTAGGTTGGGCCGCGTCAGGCGTTCGCCGCGATGGCTATGTGGGGGTTATCGCGACCCAGTGGGGCCGGACACAGCAAAACACCCCCACGCCGAAGCGTGGGGGCTGCTCGCACTCCAGTTCTCACACGTCGCTGCGCTCGAGAACGCGAGCCGCGCGGGGGGACATGGGGCGTGGCGCCGGCGGCTCCCCGCCGGACTTACGGATGTACGCGACGAGGTCACGAACCCGGACGAGGAGCCACGCCGTGGCCTCATCGCACTCCGCGAGACGCTCCCGCTGCGACTCGGCCTCCGACTCGCGAGCCTTGATGCGCTGCTCGAGACGCTCGATGGCCTTGCCCTGCTGCTCGCTTATGGCCGTGAAGTCATCGCGGCGTTCCTGCCGGGGCGTGCGGCGTGCGGCCCGCACGGCCCACACCCCGCTCATGCCGGTAACGGCCGACACTCCTATCGATGCCCACGTCTCAGCATTCATACGGGGGTTCCGCTCTCTTACGGCGGGACGGCTCGGGCCATCCCGCAACCACCAGGACGGGGACGGTGATGACCGTCCATACCGCTGCCGCCACCCAGCCCCGGGGGTAGCCCCCCGATAGCCAGGCCACCAGGTAGGTGGCTGTCCATGGCACGACGATCAGCACCAAGGCGAGGAAGGCGGCGGCATCTTGGCCCGGCGGAGCCCATGCGTACACCAAAGCGACTGTGCCGGCGACGATCCAGCCCCATGCCCACGCGTCGAGCGGCATGAGCCGCAGCAGCAGGGCGAGACCCCGCTGGTCGGGCTGCGGGGTGACGAGCTGGGCGTAGCCGTACAGCAGCCAGACGAGTCCGTAGGAGGTGAGGATCGCGCCGCGGCGGCCCAGTCTGCGACGCAGCCGCCGGGCCGCACGGCGTATCACCTACACGCCCCGGGGTGCGGAGGGACTGTAGGGACTGGTCTGCTCGAGGGCGGTCACCGCGACGGGTGCGGTGATCTGCGTCCGCTCCCACAGGGCGAGCGCGGCGGCGAGCGTCGCCATCACGGTGGCCTGCTTGGCAGCGGTCCAGTCGAGACCGAACCCGATGAAGAGCGCCATGAACGCCTGGGCCAGCTGCGTGATGGCGGCGCCGAGCGCCCCGTCCTTCGCAACGATGGCCAGCCACACGCCGACGGCGGAGGCGAGTACAGCGTTGATGAGGGCCTGCTGGGCGTCGCTGACGTGGAGGCCGAAGGCGGCAGCCAGCTTGAGGGCGGCTGCGGCGAATCCCAGGAGCAGCGCGGGCTCCCTGCCGAAAATCTTCATCAGGGTTCCTTTCAGGCCCGGAGGGCGTTGTCGTAGGCGACGAGGTCGAGCCACTCGGGGTCGTCGGCGCGGCCGAGGGGGATGACGCGGTCGATGGCCGCGTTGTCCCAGCAGGCGAGTTCGGCCTTGGTGGCACGGCGGATGACGCCGTTCGGGAAGATCGCGAAGACGGTGTTGTCGTCAGCGCCGGAAGAGGATGCGCGTCCGCCGCCTGCCGACTTGGCGAGGAGGACGCCAGCCGGGCGCGGGACCTTGGGTGCGGGGGTGCTCATGGTCAGGCTCCGATCGCTCGGTAGATGCGCGGCCGGCGGTACCGGGGCGCGGGAATGGGGGTGGGGGTGGGCTCGGCAGGGACGGACGGCTTGCCGGATACCAGCTCGAGGGCGTGCCTGATGACCAGGTCCATGCGCGTGGCGCCCGGGTCGCCGTGGTCGTTGCCGTCGGGGACGTGCATGTGGCCGCAGTGGCCGCGGAAGTCGGCCCACTCGGCGAGCGTCATGCGGGCAGCGCTGTTGCCGTAGCTGTCCGGGTAGGGCAGCCATGGTCGGGGCGTCGAACGGAGCGGGACGCCGTGCTCTGTGTAGAGCCAGGCGATGTAGCGCGCGTACTCGCGCAGCGCCCAGTCGGGGGCCTCCGGCCAGTAGATGTAGTCGACGCCGGCGCGCAGCGTGTTCCACGAGACCCGGCGGCGCGGGTCGCAGGATCCGACGAGCTCCACCTGGTGGCAGTTGTTGCGGTTGGTCCGCACGTCGGTGTTCGGGTTGTCGACGAGGGCGCGGGCGGACATGTCGGCTGGGAAGTGCGCGTACACCCTCAGACGGCGGTTCGGGATGTCCGGCAGCAGCGTGCTGTTCGGAGCCTCTGCGCCGCCGCTGTAGCCGGGCAGCGACGTGCCTTCTGTGGTGTGGGTGACGCAGCAGTTGATCTCCTGCATCAGGCCCTTGTAAGTGCCGTCGTACCGATAGGCGGTCGAGGCCCCGGGGTAGAACTGGGAACCGGTGGACATGATCAGGCTCCGATCATGCGGAAGATGCCCGGCCGACGGCGCCCGGCCGGCGGCACGGGGGCGGGGCCGGACGGAGGCTTGGAGGAAGGCTTCGGCTGCGCCGCGAAGGACATTGCCCAGGCCCGCAGCTCATCGACGCTGCTCAGGTGGCAGTAGTCCGTGTCGATGGGGCTGTCGGTGTACTGGTGGAAGAGCCACGGCGCCTTGATGCCGGGATCGCCGGCCTTGCGGCCTGTGGTGGCGATCCAGAGGAAGTCGCCGTAGTAGTCCGTGGTGTCGACGTTCCGCCAGTAGTCCGTGTTGCAGTACATGCCGACTGGGTTGTGCGGCATTCGGGCCTTGACGTAGCGGAGCCACGATTCCTTGTAGGCGAGCTGCCGTGCCTTGCTGACGCGGCTGTTCGCGGCGTCGTAGCCCTCCCAGTCGAGGACGATCAGGTCCCCGGGCTGCCAGGCGACTTGCTCGAGGAAGTAGTCGGCCTCGGTGTGCGGGTCGTTGGCCATGTGGGGGTAGTGGTAGCCGCCCCACACCAGGCCGTGGGCCTTTGCGTGGTTTCGCTGGACGGTCCACTTGGGGCTGGTGTACGAGAGGCCTTCTGTGATCTTGACGAAGGCGAAGGAGAGACCGGCGGTGCTCGGCGTACTGGGCTGGTACGAGGCCCAGTCCTGTCCGGTGATGCCCATCAGCTCTCTCCTTCCGTCTGTTCGCCCTCTGCGCCCTCGTCGAGCTGCTCGGAGAGGGGTTCGGGCAGGACGACGTCGGCGCGTCCCGGAGGCGTCCCTGGCGGCGGAGGTGGCGGGGGTGTCCGCGGGATGGGAGGTGTGGCCACGTCGGCTCCTAGGACTCGATGCCGGATGCGGCGAGGACGGTGCAGCGGATCGCGCCCGCGCCGCCGGTCCTGCGGGCACGGACGGTGAGGTCGACCTGGCCCTTATAGGCGCCGGGCATTGCGAAAGGCCCGACTGTGGTGGCGGCCTGGGAGAACGTGACGGCGATGGTGTCGCCCATCTGCGCGCCATTGGCGTACACCTGGATCTCGCCGGTGGTGGCGGCAGCATCAGCGGTGTGCCCGATGCTGACGTAGCCGTAGGGCTGCAGGCGCTTAATCGTCGCCCGGTGGATGTCCTCGAACGTCGCGCTCGTTGATGCCGGCCAGTCGGTGTAGCGGGCCGTCGTGAACGTGATCGGGATGTACGGAACGGCCAGGCCGCCCGCCGCGTCCTCGGCCACGAGCGTCTCGCCGTCTTTGTCGAGGAGCTGCCAGGTGGCGTCGATCCGCATGGCGATGCTGCTGTCGGTACGGCGGACGATCGACGACAGCTGCGCCGCCCGCTCGCGCAGGGTCCGTTCGACGCGGGCGATCCGGCGGGCCAGGTCGGAGGCGCCGCCGGGCAGCTGGTCGAGGCGCAGGCTCATTCGTCCTCCAGCAGGATCGGCGTGACCTTGTCGGCGCCCGGCTCGATGTCCCAGCCGAAGACCCTGGCGACGGTGCTGATGCCGGCCGGGTGGCGAGGTGAGCGCTCGATGACCAGGGAGACGCTGTCGCCGAGCCCCCAGGCGGAGCCGAGCCGCGGGGCGGCCGACGCCACGGCCTGCAGGGTCCACGCCCGGGATCCTCGCTGCAGCAGGGCCAGCGCCTGCGCCGCGTGGGCCTCGAGCTGGTCGACGTCGGTGATGCCCTGCGCCGGCTGGTAGCGGTGCTCCCACCGGCACCAGCCGCTGGCGATCTGCGCGGTGGCGACATGCTCGGATGACGTGACCCTGTCGGCGCCCTGGCCTTCGCCGCGGGCGATGACGGCGGTGGCGCCCTTGCCGCGTTCGTAGGACTCGGTGAGCGTGTACTCGCTGATCGCACCCGGCATCTCGAAGGTGGCCTCCGGAGTGGACGCCTGGATGCCGATGGTGGGCTTGATGCGCAGCATCAGCTGCACGCGGGTCTGTGCGGCGTCCGCCCAGACGGTGTCCACGGTCCATTCGCCGATGTCAGACAGGGCGTCGAGCTCCTGCAGGCAGGACAGGACCGACTTGTCTTCCTCGTCGAGGACGGCGTAGTCGACGGTGACGCCGGTCGCCGTGGTGTCGAAGACGAACGGGGGCCCATCGACCAGCAGGGGCGCGCACACGCCTTCCATGGCGGTGGCCAGGTCAACGCCTGACCCGGTGTAGGCGGCGTAGCGCCGATCGAGGTAGCCCTCCGGCGTGGCCGTAGTCAGCGTGATGCTGGTGGAGCTGCCGCCGGCGCGGGGCAGCGGGATCCCCGACCAGACCGGCAGGCCCGTCGCGCTGTCAACGGCGACGATGAGGGTACGGGCCGGGTCGGTGGCCGCCTCCCACTCGTCCGGCGCCCCGTCCAGGGCGAGGCTGAAGCTTGCGTTTGCCACACCGCCCATCCGTCGGGACAGTGCACCGGACGGCGTGAGTGATGGCAGTTCCTCGGCGATGCGGCCGGTCCGCAGGTCACACGCGAGGTAGGTGTAGACGACGGCGCTCATCCGTCACGCGATCCTGCGTGCGGACAGGCGGGACTTCGCATAGACCGACGTCGGGACAGCGTTGGAAGAGTTCTGCGCGAACCTGAACTGCGCGTTCCCTGCCGTACCTGCGGTGACGATCGTGCCCTCGATGGACAACGACGTGTAGGGCGGGCCCGCACCGTAGGTGCCGAGCGCGATCGTTGTGCCGGCGGGCACGGTGTTTGCGGTGTACAGGCCGTTGGCGGCGGTGCCCATGCCGTTCGCTGTCCACAGCATGGTCGCCGAGGCGGGCAGCGACCAGTCCACCTTGATGTCGCCGGAGCCGAAGGCGCCGTCGTAGATGACCAGTCCAGACAGTGCGTAGGTGGCGTTCGCAGCCAGTGGCAGCACCAGCTGCGTTGCGTTGACCAGTGTGGTGCTGCTGGTGACTGTCTGCGTGGCGCCGGTCTTCAGTGCCTCGATGGTCTTGCCCAGCGTTGTACCGCCGGGGCTGTCGACGAGCAGGGCCTTCGTGGTGCCGTCAGCCTGGAAGTACCAGTACGCGCCGGTGTCGGTGTAGTAGAGGATCGTCCCCGGGCCGGCGGTGCTGGGGGCAGCAGTGGACAGGACGGGCAGGACGCCGCCGGGGGCAACGGTGACTTGCCGGATTGCCGAGGAGACGGTGGCCGCGCCGGTCCCGCCGCCGCCGGTGTTCGGGACGTTGATCGTGGCGAGGGGGATGTAGATTTCGGTGGCGCCCGGCGTGGGGATGGCCGGGCTGCCGGACGGTGTGCCCGTCAGTAGGACCGTGTCCGCCTTGCGGAGGCCGCTGGAGTCGATGGCTGTGTCCCACACCCGCAGATAGACCAGGTCGATCCTGGCGAAAGTCGCGTTCGCCGCGGTGAGGGTGCCGGGGCTTGTTGCGGCCAGCTGGGCCCGGTAGACGCCCTGGCCGGACCGGTACAGCACCGCAGCGCCCGCGGTCACGTTGACCGTGGTACCGGCGAGAGAGACCGCAAGGCCGGGGTCTCCGGGGCGGATGCCGGGCCGGGAGCCGAGGGCCGTGCCGTCGGCCATGACGAGCGCAGAGTCCATCTTGCGGAGCTCGGTCTCGTCGTAGGAGAGCGACGGGAGCCAGAGGGGATCGGTTGCAACCACAGGGGCTCTCCTTACATCCAGGCCGAGCGGGCGGTGCCGGTCAGCAGCGCGCCGGCGTCGTAGTTGGGGCAGGTCCAGCTGAAGGTGATCTGGGACTGTGTCGGGATCTCAGGCCATGTCCCGGACATATACAGCCGTCGGCTCACCTGGCCGTTGAGGGTGACCTGCCGCGATGAGGCGTCGAGGACCAGGCTGTCGCCGGTGTTGAGGGTGTCGCTGTAGGTCTGCTGGGTGGTCACGCCGTCCGGGCGTGTGGCGACGATCGTGAACCCGCCGACCGTCGGGCCTGTCACGGTGAGCGTTGGCCGGGTAGCGATCGAGCCCTCGTTGACGAGGGTGATGGAACCGGAGGCGGTGGTCGCGGTGATGGTGAGCGGCATCGTGATCGGCAGGGTCAGACCGCCGGTCACGGAGGGCAGTGCTGCCGATCGGGACTGGAGTGTCGTGGAGTAGCGGCGCGGATCGGCTGCCGTGACGAGCAGGCTGTACTCGGCGCCGTATGGGCCGACCTTGCTGACCAGGAGATCCCCCGACCGGCGCACCGTGACCTGCTTGGGGATGGTCTCCTGGACGACGAGCAGGGTGTCGGTGAGGGCGACAGCGGCGATCAGCTGCTCGACAGCGGCATCACGTGCGGCTGTCGAGGGCGCCATGATCGCGCCGGTGATGGTGATGGGCCGGGGCTCAAGGTAGACGGGGGAGGCCCATGCCCCATGGTCCGCCTGTCGGAGCTGGAGCTCGGCCCGGACTCCGGGTGAGCTCCAGCCCTTCAGGTCGGTGTTGAGCCAGGTGACTCCGGCGTCATCCACCACGCTGAGAGGCAGCGATCCGAGGGTCACGGGGATGGCGCCGATTTGAGTGACCAAGGTGCACCTCCTATGTGGTGAAGGCCATCTGCCGCACGAGCTCTGCGGCTTGCTCGGCCTTGGTGAGGTGCGACCCTTGCAGCGTGATCTGGTACGACCTCTGATCGGCGGCCGGTTGCCGGGATCCTGAGGCGGCGAGGGTGTTCCACTGGGCCGTCGTCAAGACGGGCTCGGGCCGACCGGTGCCGTTGTAGGCGAGGTTCATGCCTGGCTGGAGGTAGCCGCCGGAGTCGAACTTTCCGAGTGCGGGAGCGAAGCCGTACCAGTCTGTGAAGAGGCTGTCGTTGTAGCCGCGGGCGCGACTACCGACGACGACTCCGGCACCTCCCCTCGACTCGACGTTCATGCCGGCAAGGGTGCCCGCGGTGTGACCGACGCCAGCGTTGGTGATGCCGATCATGAAGGGCGAGCGCAGACCGCGTCGCCAGCCAGCCGGGGCGGTGTCGCCCTGGAAGGAGAATGTGCTCCAGAGGCGTCCGAGCGGGGACTGGCCGAGGATGACCTTCTGGATCCCCGACATGAAGCCGCTGCAGTCCCAGCTGGGGTCGCCGGCGCCGCCCCACTGGTAGGGCTTGCCGGCTTGCGAGCGGGCGAAGCCCATGGCTGCGGCCACGGACCCGGAGGCGTTGCCGCCCCCAATGAGGCTCTCGACGCCGCTGATGACCTTGTCTTTCAGGCCCTTCAGCATGCGCAGCGGAAGCTGGCTGAGGGCCTGCGCCCACTGGTTGCCGGTCAGCTTCTCGCTGATCTTGTCCCGAAGGCCCTGCGTAGCGGTATCCCATGCCTTGCCAGGATTGGACACGACGTCGAAGGCGCTCATGACGGCGCTGCCGATCTGCTGCGCCTTGCCGGACAGCCAGTCAACGATGCCGCCGTCTGCGAAGCGAGGGATCCCTACGGCGCCACCGGTCGCGAAGGTGGATCCGCTCTGCAGCGCGCGCGACCGGAGGGACTCGACGACCGAGTGGCCGCCGGCCGCCTGCACCTCGCGCGCCGTCCACACGTGCTCACCATTGGAGAGCAGCGCGGGGATGGAATCCGAGGTCGCGGTACCAGCGCCGAACACGCTGCCGCCCGAGGCGAACTTGTAGGGCTCGAGCTGACTGAGTCCGGCGATCTTCGCGACCTTGTTCCACACGGGCACGATGCCGCCGTTGTAGACGGTGTCGACGACGAACTGGACGGGCTTGCGCGTGATGTCGACGAGCTGATCCCAGGCGGTCTTGATGCCGTCCTTGGCCAGGTTGAAGGCGTCCTTCACGAGGCCGACAGCAGTTTTCATCTTGTCGAATGCAGGCCGGATCGCGTTGTCGTACAGCCAGGCCGCCTTGTCTCCGATGTACTCGAAGACGGGCTTGATGTAGCTGGTCCACAGCTCCCGGAACCCGTCGCCCAGTGAGCGTGTCCCCCGCTTCGTGGAGTCCCAGGCCGGGCTGATGTAGTCGCGCCACAGGCCGACCGCCTTGTCGCCGATGTAGCTGAAGATCGGGCTGAGCACGTTCTGCCAGAGCCAGATCGCGACGTCGGCTATCCCGCGGAAGGCGGGCGCGAAGATGTTTTCCCACAGCCACGTCACGATTGCGGCGAGGCCCTTGAAGGCCAGGACGAGCGGGACGATCACGACCGTGACCAGGATGGCGAACAGGACGCGGGCCGCCAGCCAGATCCCCTCGAAGGCCGGCTTGATGGCGTTGGTCCACAGCCACATCGCCACGGAGCCGAGGAACTGCAGAGCAGTCCAGATCGCAGAGAACACTGGCTTGAGCACGTTCTCCCACAGCCATACGGCGCCCGTCTTGATCGCCTGCCAGACCCCGTCGATGAAGTTCCGGAACCAGTCGAAACGGTTGTACATGAACACGACCGCGGCAACCACAGCCACGATGGCGATGATGATCCAGCCCCAGGGGCCAGCGGCCATCACGAAGTTGAAGGCGGCCACGGCCGCATTGGCCAGCCACATGGCGCCCTGCACCAGCAGAATCCCGATCGCCCATAGCCGGGTGGCGATGAAGATGCCGTACAGCAACTGGATGGCGCCGGGGAACTCCGTCGCGATCCACGTGATCCCCGAGAACAGGGCGCCCAGAACGTTCAGGAGCGGCCCTGAGATCGGCTGCAGGGCCTTACCGACCGCCAGAAATGCCCCGGCTATATCGCCGATCGCCTGGGCGACGACGGGGCCCATTGTGGACGCGTAGGACAGGAACCCTTCGAACTTGTCTGACCCCTTGAGACCGGTAGCCCACCGGGCCCAGCGGCCGGTGATCTGCTGCATCCGCTCTGAGATGGAGTCCATGTGCGGCAGGAACGCGTCCACGATGCCGGCGAGCGTCTTGAAAACGTTGCCGAGGGCGACCCCGAGGCCGACCGTGGCCGGCAGTACTGATGCTGCGAGGTCGTCGCGGAAGGACTTCCACCAGGGCGACTTGAAGCCGGCCGACACCTTGTCCTGCAGAATGCCGATCGCCTCGGCGGCGGCCAGAACGAACGGCGTCAGGCCGGGCAGGCTGTTGCGGATGCCGTCCAGAGCCCGCGTGAAGATGGGCATGACCGCAGGCTGCAGCGACTCAGACCAGCCCTTGAACGCAGTGCGCAGGGACTGGAAGGCATCGAACGTTCCGCGGGCGCTGGGAGTCAGCTTGTCCAGGGCGGCCTGATAGTTGGCCTGCGCGAGGGCAGCCTGATCCACGCCCCCGGCCGCCGAGGCGGACGCGGAGGCAATCTGACGCTGAGCGGAGGCGATGGAGTCGGCAGCCTGAGCCGAGACGCGGGCGACGTTCTCCTGAGCCTTGGCGACGGCGGCCTGCGCGTCCGCGACGCCGCGGGTTCTGTCGGCGACCGTCTGCTGGGACTGGGCCAGGCGGTCCTGCGCCTGCTTGACGACCTGGGTCCCCTCGATGCCGGTCTTGCCGGCCTCCGCCTGTTCTTCGGCCAGGCGCTTGGTTTCGACGGTCTGCTGCTTGAGACGCTGGGTGGCCTGCGCGACCGCGAGGGCGGCGCGCTCCTTCTCCAGGGCGGTTGCCTTCGGATCCCCCTCCACTTCGCTGCGGCGCTGCTGGGCCTCGGCCAGGGACAGCTCCGCATCCCGGACCGAGAGCTGGGCGTCCGCGTATCGGGTGGAGAGGTCTTCGAGCTGCTGGGCAGCCTCTTTCCTCGCCTGGGTCAGGTCTTCCTGGGCTTTGGCCGAGGCCTTCTGGGCGTCGGCGAGCTGCCGTTCAGCGTCGCCGACACCGCGGGCGGCCTGCCGAACCTGGTCATGCGCCGACGCGATCTGTGCGGCGGCGTTGCGCTGGGCCGAGGCGAGGGACTGCTGTGCGCCGGCCATCTGTAGAGCACGAGATGCCGCCTGCGCTCCGGCCTGCGCACCCCGGCCGGAGGCCGCGGTGGAGGCGTCCTGTGCCGCCTTCTGGGCTTGCAGGGCGCCCGCGATGTTGATGAACGCCGGGGCGGCAACAGCCGCCAGAGCACCGACACCGGCAGCTGACGCCACGGCAGCCGACCCGATCGCCCCGACGCCGGCCGCGAGAATCGGGATGGCCGGCAGTGCTGCGACCCCGCCGATGGCCACTGTGAGCTGGAGGATGGCGGAGAGCGCGCCGGATGTGTCGACGTCTATGCGGGCCCGCTTGCCGTCGACCGCGTCGATCTCGGCGTGGACGAGAGCAAGCTGGGCGCGCGCTGCCGCGGTGTCGGCGCGCACCTGGACGTTCGGATGTTCGGCGCCGAGGCGCCGCAGCTCTGCTTCGATCAGCCGTACTTCCGCGCGGGCCGCCCCGGCGTCGATGTCGATGCCGATCCTCTTGTTGGCGAGGGATTCCATGCGGACACGGAGGGCCTGCAGATCCGAGTCGGCTTCCGAGGTGTCCGCGTCGATACGGATCTTCGGAAGGCTGCGGAAGGCGGCCTCCAGCCTGGTCTTCAGGCTGCGGGAAAATGCGCCGCCGGTCTCGTCGCCCTGCCTGGTTGCCGACGGCCGGGCGGCGCGGGCGCCTCCCTCGATCGCGTCGCGGATCGCCGGGGCGATGCGGGCCTCCAGCCGACGGCCGATGACCCGCCCCATGTCGTCACCGACCTGCTCAGCGGCAGGTACGAGACCTGCGTGCAGGCGTGCGTAGATCCCCTGGGTGTTGGGGATGACGTCGACTTCGACCGAGCCCACGCTGATCGCCACAGGAGCCTCCTCCCGCGCGTCAGGCCGCGCCTCCGTTGATCAGTTCAAACAGCCGGCCTGCGCCGGCCTCGGTGAGGACCGGCTTGGACCGCCGGGTCGTCACGCCGGGCCTGGCAATCGGTTCAGGTGGAGCCGGCCTCTTGCTCTTGCTGTCGGTGTTCGCGCAGATCAGCACGTACTCGACGCGGCGCAGGGTATCGATCGCCGACGCCAGGAGCAGCTCGGCCTGGGACCAGCGCGCCTTCTCCGGCTCCCCGGCATCCGCCTGCTGGGCGAGCTCTTCGTCCGGCAGGGCCGCGCGGAGTGCCGTCATGGTGGCGGACTCCGGTGGAAGGCCCTGGATGAGGACGCGCAGCCGCCTCGAGGTCAGCTCCCCGCGGTGGTAGGCCGCGAGCTGGTCGCCGTCGCGGGGGTAGTAGTGGGCGAGGTCAGCCTCTAGCGCTTCCGCGTGCGCCTCTGCGACGCCGTGGGTCCACTGGACTTTCCCACCGACTCTCCGGCGGCCTCACCGGCGTCGTTGACGAACTCGCCGACCTCGTCGTTGGACGGGTCGAGGTCGAGGTAGAGGTCGTAGGAGTCCGGGCTGAGGATCCGGTCCATGAACGCGTCAATGTCTCCGCTGCGGAGCATGCGCATGGTGCTCTGCTTCCATGCACCGGAGGGCACTACCTCCAGCGCCTTGCCGCACAGCTCGGCGGTGACGTAGTGGCCGGAGGCCTCGATCTCCTGGGCCTCGGCAGGGGTGACTTCGGGGTCGGTCTCGGTCATGGCGCGGTCCTTTCACGGGGGCGCGGTCGGGGGCTTGAAGCGGACAGGCCGGGACCGCGCCAGGTATCGGCCTGTCCGCCGCTGAGGGGGTCAGGACCCGGTGTAGGCGGGCGTGACGGGAACGATGTCGGCGTGGTAGACGGTGTTGCCGGCGGCGTCCGGGTAGGCGGTGATGGTCCACTCGAAGCCAGCCATCTGGTCCTGCTTGTGCGTGACGTCGCTGCGGTCGCTGATCTCGCCCTCGGGGACGTAGAACCCGCGCGCGGTGTCACCGTCGAAGATCGCGAACCAGAACGCGCGGCGGTCGGGAACCGGGCTGGCGGTCTCCGCGAAGGAGGTGAGGGAGCCGACAGGGGTGAGGTCGCCGATCGGAATCCGGTACTGCAGCGACTGGACCGTGGTCCGACTGGTCTCCCAGGCCGTCAGCTTGAACGTCCTCAGGGACTTGGTGATCTGGGTGCGGATCGGGGAGGTCAGGCCCCAAGGGGTGAACTCCTGGCTGTCCTCGTCGAATCCCTGCACGAGGCCGTCGTCGGAGATGCAGCCGAGGGGCTTCCATGCCGCGGCGGGCTGGGTCAGCGGGGTGGCGGGCGCAGCGGTGCCGAGGTCCGCGACCCAGCCGCCGCCGTTGGCGCCGATCTGTGTGAGGTCCGCGGCGCGGGTGATGTTGACCATGAAGGGTCTCCTACATGCGAAGACCCCGCCTGCGGACGGGGTCGGGACAGGGGCCGGCGCGGTCCCGTCAGCCGGTCAGGAGACCGGGTGACTGTACAGCTCGTAGGTCGCGCCGATGCGGCGCAGCCCGACGTTCTCGTAGGGGCGGGGGCCGGGCGCTGAGACGGTTCTGACGCGTCCCACGACGGCGCCGCCGGTGGTGGAGCCGGGCAGCTGGGTGAGCAGCAGCCCGCGGATCTGCAGGGCCAGCGCGATGGCGCTGCCCCGGGTCGCGGCGTACACATCGATGTCGACGAGGGCCCGGTCCAGCCGGAATCCGTCGTCGTCACCGGCCGGTACGCGTTCGACCTGCACGGTCGGCAGCTCGTCGAGGAGCTCGTTGTCGAGTTCGTCCCGGACCACCACTGTGCTGCCGAGCTGCGCCTGGATCCACTGGATGAGCAGGAGTTCGACGTCGACCGATCCGACGGCAGCCATCAGTCACCCCCGGCCTGCGCGGCCCGCAGCATCACGTGATGGGCGTCGACCTTCTCCGTGCCGTACTCCACCCAGCGTGCGTAGTAGGAGCCGTTGCCGACGGTGGCGGTGGCCCTGTCACGGCGCCGCCCGCCGCGGGTGGTCGAGGTGACGAAGAAGTTCTCCTTGTAGCGCCCCGAGTGCGGGTCGGAAGGCCCGCCGACAGGCGCGATCACCTCGCCGGTGCTCTGGATCAGCTCGGCGCGGCGGACCATCTCCGCCAGGATCATGGGTGAGCGCAGGAGCTGGCCTACGCCTTTCCGGGACATCTTGAAGCGCGCTGCCATACCCTCAGCTCCTCACCTGAAGGGGGACACGTGGACGTCAAGGGCGTGCTCGGGCACATCAGTTTCGACGGAGAGTGGATCACCATCACGAAAACGCCCGTCGGCCCGAAGCCGGCGCCCGTCCGGATCCGGGCCGCGGATGTCACGGCCAGTCGGTACAAGCCCGGCAGCCGCCTCTTCCACGGCTATGTGCAGTTCGTGCTGCCCGGCAGCGGTCAGGCCCCGGAGAAGGCAATGGGGCATGCGGGTGGCGGCCGGCCGCCCTACCAAGACCCCTACAGCCTGTCCATTCCGCGGAAGAGCAACGAATCCGCGGTGAAGCTGATCGCGGCCGTCGAGCAGGCCCGCCCTAGCCGGTGACCCTGTCCGCGGCAAACTGAATGGGACCGGCCAGGCCGGTGAAGGGGCTCCGGCCCCAGTTGCCGGGCTCGCCGGTGATGTCGCAGACCTCGCCCCGTATCCGTACCTGGTCCGTGGTCTTCCAGTCGGATCCGGACGGGGCGTAGACGGTGTAGCCGACGATGACCGTGTCCCGGGCCTGCTGCTGTTCGCCGCCCACCTGGGGAGTCTCCGCCCTGGGTGCGACCACGCAGCCCGCGACAGGGGTCTCCGTCAGCGCCCCCGGGATCGGCTGCCCACGCGGATCACGGCCCGGTGAGACACCGCGGCGCAGACGCACCACGGTCTCCCCGTAGGGATACGGGGCAGGCACTACACCCACCCCCAGCCAGGCTCGTAGGTCAGCCCAGGCCCGTAGCTGTCGTCGACAGGCCATGTCGGCGACGGGTCGGCCGTCTCCGGTGTGGGGTCGACCGTGAAGGCGCCGCCACGTCCGGCCAGCGACTTCAGGGCCGCCTTGTCAGCCTTGGTCAGGTACAGGCCGCCGCTGCCCGTCGGGCGCTGGACCGACATCGGGCCGATCGTCTCGTATGACACCTGCTGCGGATTGACGTAGGCGCGGCCGGCCACGGACAGGACGACCGCAGTGGCCTCGTCGGGCAGCGGCTTGACCACGGACTGTCCCAGCGCGACGGCCTGCTCGATGAGGAGGTCGGCCCGGTCGCCGTCGATCTCCGGCAGGCCCAGGTACAGGCCCAGCTGCTCGGCCGTCGGAGGAATGAAGGTCACCGGTGCCTCCTTAGGCGAGGGCCTCCACGGCATCGCACCACGTGGCAAGGTCCGCCGACGGGTCCAGTTCAGCGGACCGCGCCTTCGCCCTCTTCGAGACGAGTCCGTACTCGGTCCGGGATGACAGCAGCTTGCGGATGGCCATCTCGTAGCCGTCCACATCGTGCAGGTCGATGAACACGCCGGCCTCACCCAGCGACTCGCACAGTCCCGGCGTCGGGTGGGCGATCACGGGCAAACCGCTGGCCATGGCCTCGACGCCGGCGCGGCCCCACGATTCGTAGGACGACGGCATCAGAAGGATCTTCGTCTTGCGGTAGACGGCGTCCCTCATCTCGTGGCCGCACATGTGGTCGATGACCTCGACGTTCGGCAAGTCAGGGATGATCTGCTCCCCGTAGGCGCCGACGACCGCGAGGAACTGGACGTCCGGCATGCGGCGGGCGAGCTTCTCGAAGAGCCGGCCGCCCTTCTCCTCGTTCAGGTTGACGAGGGTCACCTTCGTACCCGGCTTCGTCCTGTACTCCTCGGCGAAGACCGGCGGGCGGACGATCACCTCCGCGCGAGGTCGCACACCCTTCGGGTACTCGGCGAAGAAGAGCTCGGCTTCCCGCTTCATCCAGTGGGAGTTGTAGACGGTCAGCTCCGCGCCCTGCGCCATCTCGCGGAAGGACTGGAGGTGGGTGTTGTGGCAGATGACAGCCAGCGGCTTGCCGTAGCCGCGGGCCAGTGCGCCGGCCGAGGGGACGTTCTCCAGGTGCGAGACCACGACGTCGCACTGCCGGATCGCCGAGCCTGCATCGAGGCGGGACTGCAGCGGGACCACCTTGACGCCGTCCAGCTCGTAGTCGGCGCTGTCCGCGGTGTACCGGGACAGCCACACCGACACGTCGTGCCCGCGTTCGACGAGGGCCCGCAGCATGGAGTGGGCCATCCACTCGGCTCCGGCGTTGTGGCGCGGCGGGTAGCCGTGCAGCCGGGCGACGATCCGCATCGGCGCCCGGCCACCCTCCACGCCGGGCATCAGGACGATCCGCCCGCGGCCAGGTACTTCACGAACGCCTCGGCGTCGCCGAGGACGAAGCCGTAGTAGGCCTCCGCGAGCAGCAGCACGAGGTTCTCCTGGAAGGCGGAGTGGACGCCGCCGTCCTCGTCGATGTACGTCGCCTCGCGGCTGATCTTGACGGTGATGTCCATGCCGACGCCGTATGCGGCCTGGGACCAGTCGCCGCCGATGCCTCGCAGGCCGGTGTCGACGGTGCCCGACTGGCGGCGCAGCTTGCCGGAGACGGCCCGGGAGTAGGCGACGGGTTCGCCGACGAGGGTGCCCGCGAGCGCGGCGCCGGTCCCGGGGACGGTCGTGTCGACGAAGATGGGGCGGCCGGTGGTGTCGGTCGCGCCGAGCAGGGACGGCTTCATCCGGTGGTCCAGGACCGATCCGGTGTAGTCCCAGTCGTCGTCGATGACCTCCTTCATGCCGTTGACGATGTCCTTGTAGATGCCGCCCGTGGCCTGGGAGGCCGTGCCGATGGTGACCGACTTGGTCGTCGCGGCCAGGTAGTCGGCGAAGGGGCCGGTGGCGCCCTTCATGGTCTTGCCGTGGACGGTCGCGCGGTCGAAGGCGCGGGCGAACGCGGTCGGTAGATCCTGCTGGAGCTGGGTCCACAGGCCGGCGGCGTTGCTGTCCGCGACCTCCATCGCGACGGGGATGAGGACGGCGATCTTCTTGCCGGTCATCTGCTTGATGCTGACCCCGCCGGACGACAGCGGCTTACGACCGGCCTGCTCGACCCAGTCAGCCGTGGGAACGTCCAGCGGCACCGGCACCGCCGTGTTGGCGGTCATGGCGAGCGGGACGCGCTTGGCCAGCGACATGACCGCGGACTGTTCGACGGACTTCGCGAAGATCGGTCCGACGAGGGTCTTCGGCAGGAAGGTGCTGTCAACGTCCGACAGCTTGATCGGATTGGTGTGTGCCATCTTGGGCTACCTCTCTCAGCGGCCCTTGAGGGCCCTTTGCATGAACCCGGCGAACTCGTCGCCGGGGCTGGTGGGGGTACGTGCGCCGTTGCCTGAGGAGCCCTGCGTGCGGTCGGGAGCGGGACGGCGGGGGCCGCTGTCGTCGGGCAGAGCCCAGTGCGGTTTGCGCTTCAGCAGCTCGCTGAGGTCGGCCCGGATCTGGTCGGTGTCGATGACGCCGTCCCCGTCCACGTAGGTGGCAAGGTCGAGTGCACTGACCGCGTCCTCCGGATCCGCGAACTGCTTGGCTGCCAACGCCTCCACCTTCGAGGCCACCGCGGCGCGCACTGCCTTCTCGGCGCGTTCGCGCTGAGCAGTGAGCTGCTCGCCGAGGCGTTCGGCCTCCGTCTTCTGCGCGTCCTCGAGCTCCTTCGCCTTCGCGGCGAGGGGCTCCAGCTCGCGCAGCCGCTTGCGCAGGTTCTCCGCCTCGGAGTTCTTCTTCCGCAGCGCGGCCTCGGCCCGCTTGCGGTCGAAGGGCTCCTCCTCGGAGGTATCCGCCTCCGGGGCGGCTTCGGTCTCCTGCGACTGCTCTTCGACCTGCTCGGTCTGGGTCTCTTCAGGCATGGTGAACCGGCCCTCCAGGGGCTGAGAAAGGCCACCTCCAGGGCGGCCAGGGGTTACAGAGCGGGCAGGTGCCCGTTGTCGGCGAGAGCGCGCCGGAAACGCCGCAGCTGATCGCCCGAGTAGGGCGCGGCGAACTCCTTGTAGAGCCGCTCCCACTCGCGTGTATGGGTGGCCAGCTCGAAGCGCTGCCCCTTGAAGACGGGCAGGACGCCACAGTGGCAGCCGTCGTGCGACCGGAAACCCGCCGTGTCCCGCTTGTAGACCGCGCCACGGATGGCGAGGAGCTTGCAGAAGGAGCACGCGCCAAGGGCGGCCGAACGGGCCCAGGCGGTTGCCTGCGGGTCCTGGCGCACCGCCTCCCGGACGGTGCCGCGGCCCTGGTCGGTCACCAGTTTCTGAGCAACCGCCTCAGCCTTCTTCTCCGCCTGGTCGAGCCGAACTTCGAGCGGCTCCCTCTGGGCCTGGGTCGTAGCCGGATCCTCAGGATCACGCTCCCAGACGTCCTTGGTCGCCCAGCGCAGCCCGGAGTCGACCTGCACATCCGGCGGGGGGTCCAGAAGCGGCACGGTGAACCTGCCGGTCACGCGGGCCGCGACGCGCTCTGCGTCGTAGTAGTCCGCCGCCAGGCTCGCCGACGCCGCGCCGTACTGGCCCACCAGGATGCGGACTGCGGCCATCCAGTCGGGAATCGACTGATCCAGCCGGGACGGGATGATCAGCCGCCGCAGTCCGCGCATGTCCCGCACCAGCAGCCGGGTCACCCCGACCTGCGCGGCCCTCAGCCGGCGTACCCCATCGGCGTCATCCGAGACCGCTGTCGCCACCGGACACCTCCGAGGCGGTCGGCACCTCAGTCTGGTTCCCCAGCTGCGTCAGACGGTTGAGCAGCTCGCCCGCTGCGGCGCTGCCGGCGGCCCGGCGCCGCTCGACCGTCACCCGGCGGCGCTGGTCCTCCGACAGGCCTGCCATCTCGAGGACGACATCGGAGTCGGGCGGCAGGATGCCCGCCTGGACCATCTTCACCGCGGCGTCTGTCTGGGCCGCGATGGTGGGTGTGGCCGGGTTGCGCCAAACCGTCTCGATGCGGCGGGACTTCTCCGGCGGCTCGCCGTCACGGAACCAGAGAGCCAGCCGCATCATGTCTCGGTACGTTGCGGAGAAGCGCCGGATCCGCCGCTCGGCCTTCTTGACCAGCATGGCCTCGCTCGAGCGGATCGCGTCCGCGCTGGCCGGGTTGTCGCTGGTGTATCCGAGCATGTGCGGCGGCAGTCCCAGCTGGGTTGCCATGATCCGGGCGTACAGGTCGATGATTTTCGTCTGGCCAGACGGGTCGTGGGCTGTGAACGCGCCGACCGTCGGGACGTTGCCGTCCTCGTCCCGCTCCAAGGCCAGGACGCGGCCGATGTACGTCTCCCAGGCACTCTTCGCGTTGCCCTCGGCGTCCTGGAAGGCCGACTCCGACGCGCCCAGGATGTAGCGCTGCGGCGCCCCGAAGAACTCCGCCGCGACCTCGATGCCCATCAGGCGCCGGCAAGCCGCGTCGGTGATGGACATGACCTCGGGAGTGATCTCCGACCTGCCCACCCGATCCGCGGTCCGCTGCCGGTTCGCCATCCGCAGCACCGGCACCATGCCGAGGTTGTGGATGTCGCGGTCGAGCACCTCCCAGTCGCCGTTCCCCTGCACCGCGTAGACGGTCTGATCCGGAAGGTAGAGCGTGACCAGCCGGTCCTCCGGGGCGAGCCCGTACTCGGGCGATCCCTGGCACTCACGCAGCGCGTACAGCGAGAGCCTGACCCGCGCGTCCCAGTGCAAGGTCATGTCGAGCGGGGACTCGAAGCTGATGATCGGGGGCAGGTCCTCGTCGTCACCGGAGCCGACCGTCACGTACTCGCGGCCGTAGGTCAGGGCGTCGAGGTGGGCGAGGGATGCCTCGTCGAAGATGTCGTTCGCCTCGGCGATCTCCGTCAACTCCGCGGCATCCGAGCCGTCCGCCCAGCGGAACGCCTCGAGGTCCAAACGCTGCTCAAGGGCCTCCACGCCGATCCTCGGCCAGCCGATCACCGTGTGCAGGTTCTTCAGCTGCGGCGGGATCGAGATCCCCAGGTCCCGGATGACCTGCTCCCCATTGAAGTAGGCATCCAGCAGGTCGAGCCGGTACCTCTGGGCCCCCAGATCGGCTCGCAGAAGGTTCAGGATCCCTTTCTCGTCCTCCGACAGGGCCAGCAGGGGAAGTTCGGGCGTCGTCACCGCAGCACCACCACCCGTCCCTTACCGCGCACCGTCGAGCGCTTCGTCCAAGCAGCCGAGTTCATGACCATCCGGCGGAGCATCCGGGCGCCGATCGCGCACACCGCGAGGTCGACCTTGCGGGCCGACTCCCGGTGCTCCTTGCCGATCGTGTAGCCCCAGGCGTTCGTCCTGCGCCGCGCGTTCGCGATGTGCTGGCGCAGCACCTTGTGCCCATCGTGGGTCAGCTGACGCTCCAGGACGTCCCGGTAGAACCGATCCACGGCTTCCGTGAAGGCCTGCTGGCGGCGCCGGTCACGCATGTCCCACATGACCGCATGCTGGCCGTGGCCGGAGGCAACCGCCTTCAGCTTCAGCCGCTTCCCGTACCGCTGAGCCCAGGCGTCAATGAAGCCGTCCCAGTACCTCTCGCCGTCGGCCTCGTCGAACCCGGAGCCCGGGTCGGCGAAAAACGCGAGCGGCTTGTAGGTCGCAAAGGTCAGGTCCACAACGCCGTCGACCTCCTCGCGCGGCACTCGCCACGGAACCCCGTCCGGCCAGTTCGCCGGCCGCTGCCAGACACCCAGCGTGTGCAGGTGACCGTCGGACAGGCGGCAGGCGACGAGGCCGGTCGCATCGTCCGACTTGGAGCCGTCGAAGAACATGACGATCTCGTCGCCGGCCTGCAGCTCAATGCCCTCGTGGGGGCAGGCGTTCCACTCGTAGGGCGCCAGGTAGGCGTCTTCGGAGGCGGTGATCTGGTTGAACCAGAACCGCCGTGAACGGCTGGGCGGGTTGCGGACGTCGAGGATCGACGCCTTCAGCCGCTCGATGTCCAGCCAGGTGGAGTCCCCGCGGACCGCCCGCAGCGTGGGTTCGATCCACTCCTCGGACAGCTTCGCCTCGGCCGGCGCTTCGAGGCTGTCGTAGAACAGTCCGACGTCGGCAACACGGCCGGCTTCGGCGGACTCAAAGGCCTCGCGGGTGCGTTCGGCCACCGAGTCCTCGCCCGGTTCGAAGGCGTTGGTGTTCGCCAGCGTCCTCGACTCGCCGTCCGCCGACTTGGTCGCGTTGCGCTCGATGACGGCGGCCATGTCGTGCCCGCCGTTCGACTCGACCCAGTGGTGGGTCTCGCCCATGTTGGTATTGGTGGGCCGTCCGCCCTCGAGGGCGCGCGGCGAGCTGGTGACAGCCTCGACCCGGGCCCGCCCCTTGTCGGCGTAGATGATCTCCTTGCCGAGGTCGATCCGGTACTCCTCGATCGCCCGCTTCGTCAGGATCGACGGGAACAGGGTCATCGTGTTCCGGGTCTGGTCCTGAGACACCGCAGCGATCTGCACCCAGGCCGCCGGGTGCTGTCGGCCAAGTGGCTGCCCCGGTGGCACGCCCCACTCGTTGCCCTCGTCCGCAACCTGCCCAAACCTGCACGGACCAACGAACTCGAAGGCCGACCAGGTCGCGATCAGCGGATCCTTGCCCCAGCCCTTCAGTCGCTGGATCACGCCGTCCCGCCACAGGAACCGGTTCGTCGCCGGGTCCATCGCGTACCACCAAAGGGTCAAACGCGCTTGCTCGGCCGTGTACCGCCACGGGGCACCGACGTAGTGCTGCAGGTAGGTCGCCGTCCAGGCCAGCGCTTGCCAGCCGAGCGTGTACTCGGGGAGAACGAACTTGCCGTCCTCGCCGCGACGCCACGTCGGGCCGATCGTGAACGGAGTGACGACCTCGGGGACCTCGCCGTCAGCCACCGATCGAAGAGCGGTAGTCGGCAATGGCCGTCACGCTGGCCGGAACCGCGGCGACCGTCTTCCTGCGCTCCAGCTCGATCCTGGCCCGCCGCCGGTCTCCCTCGGTCGTCAGCAGCGACGACATCACCGAGTTGAGGGCGGCGACGTACTGGCCGTTCGGCGGGCGGTCGGACTGCAGCCCGCGGGACATGAGCTCTGCTGCGTATCGGGCCATTGCCCAATCCGACGGCTGGTAGAAAGCGGCCTGTCCCGACTCGCGCAGGGACAGGTACCAGCCCGTTGCGATCGGATGCCACATGGCGTCCGGCTCGGGCAGGTCGGGAAGGTCGGCCGGCGGACCGGACGGAGCCTTCACGATGGAGTCCTTCTCCTCCTTGGAGCGGTGCCCCATGCGCTCCTCGGAGCGCTTACCTATGGGTCCACGTGCACCCATGTCGACCTCCAGGGTCTCGGTGCGAGAGGCCCGCCTCCAGGGCGGGCCGGCAAGGCGAATGAGCTGGTCAAGCGGGCGCCCAGGGGGCCCTAGGAAACCCGGGCGGAAAGTCAGGTGCTATACGGCCCCGATCCCTGAAAGATCACCCAGGGGGGTATACCCCCGGGTAAGGATCATGAAATTATGTCCGAATTTGGGGTGATTTCGAAGATCGCTAAGGGGTGTCTTTATGTCCGATTTCAACCCCATTTGAAACAGGCCTTGTTGATCTCCATTGGATCTTCGAGTGATCGTCAAGCCTCGCTGACGATCTACCTCGACAGAGATCATCCACTCGATGGTCTACTCCACTAGCCTCGCCGGCTGCGCCTACCAGGGTTGGCCCTGCTGCCCGTCGCGACCCCCGTGTTGCGGATGTGGAGGAGCTGGCAGTAGCCCTTGGCCCTGGCTCCGAGGTACTGGTGGAGCTGCCTCGTGCACCTGGTCCAGTCACCTGGCGTACCCCATCTGATCTTGGCTGCGCCGGCTCCGCTGCTCCAGTAGCGACGCAGCGTCTCGGCTCCTCCACGCCGGCTGCGACTGCCTCGCCCTCCTGCCACGTGAATCACTCCTCAGCCTCGTCGTCGACGCGCGTGATGGTTGCGCCTGCGTGTGCCGGCAGTACGAGGCATGGCCCGTGAGGGTCGGTCAGTACAGCCCAGTCGCCCTGGATGGTGAGGGTGAGGTCGGGGTCCTCGACAAGAATGTCCTCGCCCTGCTGCCCCTTGGGGTGGGTGATCAGGTAGCGGGCCACCGTCTCACCTCCGGCCGGGGTGTGGTTCAGGCGGGCGCGTTCTTCCCGGCCGGGGGTTTTCACGCTGGGCCTGGTTGCCTTCGGCGCTGGACTTCTGGTCGTGGCATGGGGCACACACGCCTTGCAGGCCGGCCTCGCTGTGGTCGTCGGCCTTGGCCACGATGTGGTCGCAGAACGCGGACGGTCTGACATCGCAGATCTTGCAGATCGGATCCCGTGCCAGGATCTGGGCCCGGATCTTCGCCCAGCCTGACGGCAGCCGGGACTTTCGGTCTGAGCCCTTCCAGCCGCCGCTCACGTCTGCGGAAGCTCAGCTGGCTCATGCCGGATGGACAGAGTTCGCACGAACATGGTGAGCGTCACGGTCACCACAGCATCGGAGCTGATCTCGCTGATGTCGATCGCGCTGTCAGCCGGGATGTGCACCTCGGTGCCGTTGATACGGACCGTATTGGGGATGATCGCCAGCTCGGAACCGGGCGACCTCTCAACGATCTCGATGTCAGCGCCTTGGGCGCGAACTACCGGTTTGAGTCTGGGCCTGGCCATGGCGCTGGCCTCCTCTGTCAGTTGGCGAGTGCCCGCTTGATGCCCTCGTCGAGGGTGACGGTGGGCGTGTAGAAGTCGAGCATCCGGGATGGGTCGCACACGCGGTGGTGTACGCCCTGCGGGGCGGTGGCGATGTGGTCGAGCTCGGGCCGGTAGCCGGCCGCGGTGGTCACCAGCTGGGCGAGCTCGTCGAACGAGGTGGCCTTGCCAGTGCCGAGGTTGACGGGCCCCTGGACGTCCTGCTCGACGGCGGCAAGGGCGGCCCCGACGAGGTCGTCGATGTGGATCCAGTCGCGTGTCGAGCTGCCGTCACCCCAGATCTCGAACGGCGCCTGCCGCTCCTTGGCCCGGCGGATGAACGCGGGGAACGGGTAGGTCTCGTCCTGGTCTTCGCCGTAACCGGAGAACGGCCGCAGCACGGTCATGCGCGTGCCAGCCGCTTCGGCGTACTGGCAGAGCTGCTCGCCGGTGAGCTTGGCGAGGCCATAGGTGGCGTCGGGCCGTCCGGGCTGGGTGTAGTCGATGTCGGTCTCTACGAGCCGCCGTATCGGGCCGGGCTGTTGCAGGGCGACCGGGTAGGCAGCCGACGAGCTGAAGTACACGGCCCGTGGAGTCTTGCTGCGGGCGAGCCACCGCATGTACCAGGCGTCGAGCGCGAGGTTCGTGGCGACGCCGAGCGGTGAGCCGTCGATGCTGGCCCGTCCCCCGACGATGGCCGCGCAGTGGACGGCAAGGTCGAATCGGACGTCGCTGGTGCGGAAGTGGTCGAGGGCGTCGCGCCGGATCACGGCCGGCGTGGCAGTCAGGTCGATCGCGGAGACCATCCAGCCGCGGTCGTACATGGCCTGGTGCAGATGGCGGCCGACGAAGCCGGCGGCGCCCGTGAGGAGGACGCGCATCATCCGGCCTTCACCGCGCGGAAGACGGGCCAGGGCAGGTCGGTGTCGACGCGCTTGAGGCCGAGCCGCTGGCAGATGTCGTCCTGACGGGTCCTGCTCCAGGTTGTGACGCTGATCCAGCCGCCGCCCTCGTGGGGGTCGTCGCTGGTCGGCCAGTCGAGGACGAGAAGGCCGTTGACTCGGACCGCGGCCCGAAGCCCGGCGACGATTCGCTCGGCGGACTCGTAGGTGTGGTGGATCAGTACGGCGAGGGAGACGATCGCATCGGCCTTCTTGCCCAGCTGGCGGGCAAGGTCGGTCCCGTCGGTGAGGACGGTCTGCATGCCGGGGGCCGCTTCGGTGAGCCGGTCGAGCATGGACTGCGATCCGTCGGCTCCCGTGACCTCGTAGCCGAGGGCAGCCAGGGGTACGGCGACGCGGCCGTCACCGCAGCCGAAGTCGACTACGCGGCTACCGGCGGGGAGGACAGTGGCGAGGAGCTCGGCCTGGACCTGTCCGGACTCCCGGTAGGCGTCCTCACTGATACCGCGGGCGGGGTGGATCGCAGCAGGGTCGGCCACGTTCCAGGCCTCGATGACGGTGTCGATGCTCATGCCGCCTCCTCGATCAGTGCCCGGAGCTTGGCGAGGTCGGCTTCGAGGCCGCCGTTGTCCCGGTAGTCGTAGTAGGTGGTGGCGTCGGCGGTGGAGACCTCGCTGCTGTTGCACTCTATGTAGCCGGCGTCGATGTCGGCCTTGCCGTTGGCCGGGTGCATGTGCTCGAGGATCACGTCGCCGAGGTAGGTGATGCGGCCCATTCCGCGGCCCCAGTCCATCCAGACCAAGTCGAGGCACAGGTGGATGAGGGCGGGCGGCGCCATGTAGCCGAGGGTGGTGACGATGTTGCTGGTCATCGCTACGGCGGTGGCCATGATCTCGCCCTGCAGTAGGTCGTTGCCGTAGACGATGCCGGGGCCGCCGGACATGCAGATCCGGAAGCGCTCGTCCCAGCCGACGGTCCGGGGCCGGTGGTCGTCGCCCATGAAAGCGAGGAACCGGTAGCGGGGGGCCTCTTCGACGGCGGCGGCGTTGAGGGTGCCGCACATCCGGAGGCGAGGCCCGATCCGCCAGCGGATGTGCGGGTCGTTGATGTTCTCCATGTGCTCGCGGTAGCCGGGCAGCATTGGGTCGTCCTCGTCGACGGCGAACAGCAGGTCGGCGGTTGCTCCGGTCTGTCGCCAGCAGTCGAGGATCGCGGGGACGCTGTCGGGCCGGCCGCGCGTGGGCACGATCATCAGCAGGTCGTCCATGGTGCTCCTTAGCTGACGCCGTACCACTGGCTGCCCCAGCCTGTGGTGATGATCGTGGTGAGCTGGCCGGACATCGTCAGCGACGAAGGCAAGCTCGTCTGGCTGGTCAGCATGTTCGCGTAGCGCAGGTTCGGGGCCGTCAGGTTTGCATTGACGCTGATCCCCGCCCCGCTCGCCTTGAAGGTCAACGCATTGGTGGTCCAACTGCCATTGAGCAGCATGGCGATGTAGTAGAAGCCGGGGGCAGCCACGAAGGGGGTGGCGAGCGGCAGGGCCTTTGCTGTGGCTCCCGTCATCAGCGAGGACGAGATGTCCGCGGTGACGCCCATCCGGGTGCCAGCCGCGTTGTAGACCCCTAGGTAGCAGTTGCTGAGCGAGGCGCCCGCGTCGATGCCGCTGAGGCCGAGCCAGATGTTCGACCACGTGATCTGCTCGCGGATCGGGATTCGCGTCAACGTGATGCGCCCCGCGACGCCGCCGGAGGACTGGGCGGTAACGTGCCCCGCCTCGTTGGGGTCGTAGGTCCAGGCGATGAGGCCCTGATCGGACGGCCGGTCGTCCCAGCTTCCGGCGGCAGATCCGCCCGCGGGGCCGAGGTTCTCCAGAACCATCCGCCACGGGTAGACGCTGTTCGCGTAGACCTTGCCTGAGGCCGTGCCGGAGTGAACGAGCGCCACCGTGGCGTTGCCGCTGCCGTCGATGTGGCCGGAGCCCACAGTGAACAGGCCGGCCGACGCTGCCCGGGAGAACGACGTTGACGGGTAGAACTCCGGCGCGCCCTCCGCGAGGGGACTGGACGTGCCTGAAGCCCCGTACTCGGAGATGGCTCCGGCCCCAGTGAGTAGTGCGAGGTCGAGGAAGTGGGCACCGACGTACATCATGTTGAGGTGGACGCGGATCCGGTCCCCTGCCGCCGCCGGAATGGCGCACTGAAGCGGCGTCCCTACCGACGTCGTGGCAATGATCCAAGGCGTGGTGGACGTGAGGTCGGCGATGGCGCCGTCGGTAATCCGGGCCTGAGCTACACGGATTACCGTGCCGGACGCTCCGATCGGCCCCTGGGGTCCCGTAGCGCCAGCCGTTCCGGGGGCACCGTCGGCACCGGCGGGTCCTTGAGGGCCTGCCGGGCCAGTGGCTCCTGCGGGGCCGGGATCGCCCTGGGGCCCTGTTGCTCCGGTCGGGCCTACGGCTCCGTCTGCTCCATCGTTTCCATCCGCACCGGCTGGCCCCTGGGGGCCAGCGGGGCCGGTCGCTCCGGTCGGTCCAGCCGGGCCGTCAGGTCCCGCCGGGCCCGTGGCGCCTGTCGGGCCAGCGGGGCCCTGCGGTCCTGCGGGTCCCGTTGCCCCGGTGGCTCCGGCAGGACCCGTGGGACCCTGCGGTCCGGCAGGGCCCTGGGGTCCAACCGTGCCGCCGCCAGTGCCGCCGCCAGGGGCGGAGACGGGCGACAGCGTCGACAGGTCAACCGTCGCGCCGAGGGTGGACGGCAGGTCGATGTAGTAGGTCCGTCGCTGGCCGCCACTGGGCTGCTCATCCACCCGCCAACGCCAGCCGGTCGGCTGCACGTCGGTGTCGTCGGTGCACAGCAGCACGATGCTGAAGGCGCCGCCCGTGATGGTCGCCGAACCGGCGCCGCTGTAGATTGCGTGTTGGGTCGAGTCGACGAGGACCGTAGACGGGGTGAAGACAACCCGGCCCGCGCGGGCAGCGCCGCCGGCCGGGACGGGAAACGTTCCGGTGACGGTGATGGTGGAGGCGCCGGCAGGAAAACTCATGAGGCACCTCCTCGTCGGTCAGGCGGCTCGGACTCCAGCGGGGAGCGGTGGCGGGTCGCCGAGGGTGACCTCGCCGGTCCATTCGTCAACGGTCTTGCGGGGCAGTTCGAAGACGTTGTACCGGACCTTGCCGCGACCGGTGCCGTACCGCTGGATGCGCCCTTCGGCGGCCCAACGCCTGATGGTGGAGGCGGGCCGGCCCGTGTAGTAGGCGGCGAGGTCTTCAGGAACGAGACCCTGTTCCGACAGGCTCACTGCTACCTCCGGGAAGCACGAAGGGCCACCCGTGGGGTGGCCCTTGGCGACAGCGAGATCAAGTCAAGCACACGGTACGCTCGCCCAGGTCAGGCGTCAACCCTGGTTGTCAGGGTAGAAGTCGTGGCCGTCTTTCAGTACCGAGTAGGCCCAGTTCGGAGGTCCTAGGCGTTCGCGTAGTTCAGCAATGTGGGCTTGGAGTGCAGGGCCTGGGTGGAAGTAGTCACCCCCGGCGCGAAGCGGCTTGAACTTGCGGTGCATAGCCGTCTCCAGCTCTTGGCCGCCGGGCTCAAGGGCCAGCACCTCGTTGGGACGAACGGATTGGAATCGGCCGGGTAGATTCGCGCTGGTACCGATCTTGATCAGATATCCGCACCGCACGTAGTAGACCCAGCGCTTCTGGCCAGTTGCGTCGACGCTGCGGAGGTCGGGCTGTCTTGGGGGTGGCGGTGCGTCCGTTGGTGCGTGGCGGCGGCGCACCAGGACCTTGGCGATATCGACCGCCTTCTGGTCGATCTCTATCCCTTCGAGCTCCATGCGGTGAAGGGTGATGAGGATGTCGGCCCGGTGCGGGTCGTCGGGGTCGACCTTGTCGGAGTGGGGTATGCGGTCTCCGCTGTTGCGCTTAGCCCATGGCTCGCGCTGTACGAGGAATCGGGGCACGTTCATATTCTCCCAGGTGGTACCGACAATTCGGTTGGGCTGCAGAGGCGTTGCCCTATCCGCCAGACTTTGACCATGGGCGTCTCTTACATGGTCCGCGGGTCGTCGGAGGCTGAGTGTCAGCGTGAGCTGGACCGGCTGTGCGCCGCGTTGGGTGCGGTGGCGACGACAACACCGATGCGGGCGTCGGGTGACGGCTGGATGGCGCGCGCGGTCAAGGCGAAGGCCCCCGCGGGCGGCGAGGGCCTGGTCGAGCGGTAGGTCAGGCGGCGGTCGGCAGCACGACATGGCCGAGCGAGCCGCGGTCCGGTCCGACGACTCCCGCCTCATGCAGCTGGGCCAGCAGACCGCGCGCGGTCTCGAACGTGATCCGGATGCCGTGGTCCTGACCGATGCGGCGCATGAGCATGGACGGCGATCCGTGGCGGGTCTGCCGGACGAGGGTTGCGGCGAGGGCGAGCAGGTCTACGCGGTCGGTCATGGCGGTCTCCTTGGGTTAGTTGGCGCGTCGCAGTTCGTGTGCGTGGCAGAGGACGGGCGCTATGAGCACGCTGATTCGGTCCACTGTCCACCTGCCACCCGTGCGCGGGCCGGGCGTCACCTCGTCGACTATGCGACCGGTCTTGCCGGCCGCGCGGGAATCGTCCTCGCAGCTCACGATCAGTACCTTCTCGCCTGCTTGAAACATTGGGGTCTCCTTAGGGTCAGCCGCCGAGGATCCGGATCACCGGCGCCTGTCCGGACTGGGCGTCGTTCCAGCCCCCGGGCGAGAGTGCGTCGGGGCACTCCCTGAGGATCCGCTTGAAGACTTCGTCGCATGCCTCGTCGGAGAGCGAGTTCTCCCCGCCGGCAGCTGCTCGGATGGCGCCGATCAGGCAGTACCCGGTGTCCGGGCTGCCGAGGTACCGGGTGATCCAGCCGTGGGCGCGGATCAGCCGGACCGCTTCGGCGAGTACCTCGTCGACCGTGGTCGGCGCCGCAGGTACGGTTGACTGCGGAGCGACGAGGATCTCGGGAATCTCGATGGGGGCGGTGCGGACGTCCAGCTCGAGGCCTGCGCCGGCGAGGCGGTCGTCCATGGTCCGGTTCCGCCAGGCGAGGCGCTCGTCGAGGGTGAGGGGTTGTGCCGCCGCCCGAGTGGGGGCGGCGGCCGGGGCGAGGGCGGTCACTTGGCGGCCTTTCCGTCGCCGCCGCAGAGGTCGCACTGGACGATGCCGCGCTCGCCGCCGAAAACCCACCACAGCTTGCCCTTGCCGCCGCACTTCCAGCACTTCCCAAGGAGGCGGGCGCGGGTGGGGCCGAGGTTGCTGTTCTGCTTGATCCACTGCTCGTCGGTCAGGGGCTTGGCCATCAGAACCACCCCTTGCGGGCGCCGGACTTCTTGTCCGCCTTGGTCCGCTTGGCCGCCTCGATGGCGAGGCGTCGCATCTCCTCGGCTCCGTCGTTCTGCGACCCGAAGGTCCCCTTGAACTCCTGGCCGCGGCCGATCCCGTACAGGCCCTCGTCGCGGCAGTCCGGGCCAGGGTCGGAGGCGTGCGGGACCCCGGGGGGCGGCGCGTCGTAGATGGTGTTGTTGTCGGCCAGCGCGAACAGACTCGCGACGTTGGTCGTGGGTGACTTGTCGAAGACCCAGCCTCCGAGGACGGGGTGCTTGCCAGTGACGGTGTGCTCGGTCCAGTACTGGGGGTGGTTCCACAGCGCGCTGCGGCCCGCGTACTCCGGGGTGCGGACGATGTACACGGTCTGCCCCTTTCGCAGCCAGCGGTTGAGGTCCCGCTCGTCGTTGCGTCGGCGAGTGGTCCAGCTCTTGCCCATGGTGCTCTCCTTAGTGGTTTGTGGCGGTTTGATGGGCGGACACGGTCACAGTTTGCGGGGGTTTGTACCCCGGATGGGCGGCGGACACCTGGCGGGCAGGCCGGACGATGTCCGGGCTCTGCCCACCCTCTGTCCGGGGTGCATATCGGGATGAACTAGGTCCTGTCCGGGGTCTGTCCGGGGGTTACAGGGCCTTCAGGGCGGCCTCGAGGCAGGCTCGGTCGTAGCCGCGGACGCGCTTGCCGTCGATCTCGACCTTCTCCGGCCGGACCACGCCGGCCGCTCGCAGCTCGTCGGCGAGGTAGCCGGGCTCCATCGCCGCGGCGGAGGCGAGCTCGTCCAGTTGGGCGGCGTCCCGGCCGCGGTCGGTCATGACGCGGAGGCATCCATTGATGAGGAGTCGGGCTTCCGCGGCCTGCTGGGCGCGCTCTTCGCGGGCAGCAGCGTCGCCGGTGAGGGTGTCGGCGTCGATGCGGAGCTGTCGGCCTCGCTCGCAGATCTTGACGAAGTCGGGCAGGTCGATGACGTCGCCGCGGAGGGTGCGGTAGCCGTCCTCGGAGCCCTCATCGAGGACGAAGATCCCCTTGGAGCTTTCGAGTAGGGCGTGCGGGGTCGCGCCGGCCTTGACGGCTTCCTCGCCGAGGACCATCTCGGAGCTGTTGCGGGTCTTGGTACGGAACGAGGCGCGCTTGATGCACACGTCGCGCAGCTCGGTCGGGACGCTGCCGGCGTCGGGCCGCTGGGTGATGTACACGCCCATGCCGAGGACGTAGCGGGTCAGCCGGTTGAAGCGGGCGAAGATGTCGACGAGCGGGCCCTTGGCGGACACGAGCCGCGGGTTCTCGGAGTCGTCGTCAGGCATGGCCATCTTGGTGACCGCGGCGCCGTCGAGGAGTTCCTGCAGCTCTTCGACGATGAGGAGGACTGGGCCCATGCCGTTCTCGGCGAGCTCGGGGGTGATCTTCCCCTCGGGAACCTTGTGCGGCTCCTGCTCGAAGAGTCGCTCGATCTCTGTGCCGCGCTGCTGCATGTCCTCGATCGTCGAGGTCATGAGGGTGAAAATTTCGCGGATGGTGCTGGGGTCGGAGCCTGCGATGTAGCGGTGGGCGATGGACTTGAGAGGGGCCCAGTCGGGGCCCTTCTTGCCGGTGATGACGATGATCCGGACGGTCGGGTCGAGGGCAGCCGCAGCAGCAATAAGCCGGGCGAGGTAGGACTTGCCATAGTCCTGCAGGCCGCCGATGAGCATGGACGACCAGATCAGCCGCAGGACCTGCCGGGCCTGGCGGGCGTCCATGCCGAGCGGGATTCCGTCGCGCCAGAAGTGCCAGCGCGGCGCGTTGATGAGCTCGCTGTACACCTTGGGGCCGGCGTAGGGGGTGGGGCTGTCGGCGACCCACAGGCGGGCCATGCCTTCGTGGGAGGCTTCCGATGTGTCGGGCTTGAACTCGAGCTGCAGGCCCTTCTTGCGCAGGGCGCTGGCCAGCTCACCGGTCTTCGACGTGGCCTCGACGGCTTTCGTACCCTCGGGCAGTTCGATGGTGGCCGCCCAACCGGGACCGTCGGGACGGATCCCGCCGAGGATCTGGGTCTCGACGCGCTGCGCTTCGGAAATGATCCCAGCCTTGACGAGGGCCTTGATGAGGTCCTCACCACCGTGGATGCCGGTGGAAGGCGCTGCCGCCAGCTCGACAGCAGCCGGGCCGCCTGACGTCGTGGAGAGCGCCTGCTCGTCGTTGCCGACACCGCGCCAAACGCCGTACCCGTAAGCGCCAAGGGCGGTGACGATGGCGCCGATCAGGCCGCCGGTCAGGGTGCCTGCGGTGGCAGCGGTTACGGCGGTCGTCGCCCACATGCCGGTCTTGGTGCCGTAGATGAGCTGGTGCCGCCTGTAGTCGGCGCGTCGCTCGTCGACCTTCTCGCGAAGGGCGTCCTGCTTGTCGACGTCGGTCTCGCTGGCGAGTGCAGCTTCGGCGCTGGCGATCAGGTGCGGGTGGTAGTCGTGGAGGCCATCGACCCAGTGGTTGGCGATGCGCCGGTAGCCGCGCAGGGCGAGCGGTACGTACCCGCGGTTGTCCATGACGTGGCTCGCGGCGGCTTCCAGCGGCGACGGCCGAACGGTCTTCTCGAGGGCCGTGCTCTGCTCGACGACGATGCCCTCGAGCGGGGCCGGCGGCTCCGTCGGGATGGGCGGCACGGGGTACAGGTGCGGGTGCGCGGCGGCGGTGCTCACTGCTCCTCCTTCGGGGCGTTGACGGCGTCACGGATGCGCTTGGCGTAGCCGCGGGAGCGGCCAAGGTGGGTGGCGACGGCGGGCGTGGAGAACCCTTCCGGGTCGGCGTCGCGGAGCTCGCGGGCGGCCTTCAGATCTGCGTCGGAGAGGGGCTCTACGACGTCCTTGTAGCGGGGGGCCGTATCCCCCTCCTGCCCAATACTCACAAGGCCTGTAGCACCCTTGGAGGGGCCGCCGTGGGGCTTCCTCGGGCCCCCCTTTGCCGGGGTTCCGCCGCCGTCTCCGCCGCCTCCGAAGATGCCCGCCAAGAGCTCCTCCATAGCGAGATGTCCGGCGGCGTCCATGTGCTCGGCGAGGGTCTGGTTCACGTATTCCCGGGCCGCAAGCTTCGCGGCCAGAGACTCGATGGTCTGACCGACTGGGAGCCCCTTCACTGTCACCCAGGCTTCGGCCCACAGGTCGGTTGCCTTGACGTTGACGGAGTTCAGGTCAAGCACTCGGTAGTGGTCCCAGACGTCCGGGTGGTCGACGGCGCGGCGGGCTTCGTCCCATGCGCGGTCGCGGCTAATGGAGCCGAGCGGGTTGGCGGCGAGGATCAGCTCGTACTGCTTCCAGGCTTCGGGGTAGAGGGTCTTGCGCTGCTCGTCCTGTGCATCGAGGAGGGCGTCGGCCGCGGCCTTGTCTGCGGCGACCTTCGCCTCATGGGCTGCCCGCTTGTCGGCCTCAACTTTCTGCCGGCCCTCGGCCTCGACCCTCTTGGCCTCGACGTCCGCCTCGGCCTTCACCTTGGCGGCTTCCAGTTCCGCCTCGGCCTGCTTCGCCTGGGAGTCGGCCAGCTTCCGCTCGGCGCGGGTCGCCTTGGCCTGCTTGTCCCGGGCCCCGAACTCGTGGATCACCTTCATCGCGGGGCCGATGAGGGAGCAGACCCCGCCGACCACGCCGAAGATGGGGCCGATCTGGTCGTGAGCGAACCCGTCATAGGCGTTCACCCCGGCGGCGAAGGAAGCGCACGCGAAGACCCCGATCAGGTAGTGCCACACCCTACGGCGGGCGACGATGGCCGCCTCGGCCTGCCGGATGAACACCCAGGCGAGGCCTTCCAGGACGAACGGGACTGCCACCTCCCACCAGCGTTCGGGGGTCCAGAACGCGCGGATCTGGAGAGGCAGAGCGACCAGGAGTGCGGCGACTACGCCGATGTTGACGGCCTTCGCGGCCTTCGCCTCACGGCGGGCGACCTCGGCCAGCCGCTCGCGCTCTGCGCGCTCAGTCTCAGCCTTCGCAGTCTTCTCGGCCTGGTCGGCTTCGTCCTTGTCGGCGCGCTCCTTCGCCTCGCCCTCGGCCGCCTTGCGGGCTGCTCGGGCGATTTCCTCGGCCCTGGCCTGCGCGGCGGCGATCTTCGGTGCGTCGAGGAGTTCCCGGCGCCGGCGCTCGGCCTCCGCCTCAGCGGCGACCGTAGCCGTCTTAACCCGGATCGCCTCGGCCTCCGCGTCGCGTTCCTGCCAGGAACGGTGGTCGCTGCTCACGGTCGTGGTCCCTTCGTGTGGTGTGGGGGTTAGGCGGCGGTGCCGTAGCGGCTGCGCTTGAGGCGGCTGGGCCAGATGCTGTGTCCGTCGGCGCTGGCCTCCATGGCCACGGCAACGGCGAGGGACAGGCCGACGACGATCCGGGTGAGGGTCGTCCAGTCGAAGCCGAGGACCGACAGGATCCCGATGAAGGCGAGGAAGCTGCGGGCCTTGCTGACCGCGGCGGTGATCGCGCTCATCACGGGGCCTCGACGTCGATGTAGCGGAAGATCCGCATGGCGGTCTCCTGCCGGTAGTCGCCGGACTCCTCGCAGACCCGGTCGGCTGCTTCGATGTCCCCGCGGTTTACGGCGGCGGCTGCGGCACGGACCTGCGCGTCGGTTGGGCGGATCCCGTTCGGCTTGCGGCGGCGGAAGATGGGCATGGCGAAGCTCCTCGTGTGGTGGGGTGGTGGTGCTGACAGATCTCCAGTCCGCCCGTGCGAGACGGGCGGAGCGGGCTACGGTCAGCTGTGGTTGCAGCCGCCCTGCGTGCAGCTGGTGTCGCACCGGGCGCGGAGCCCGCCGAGGACGCCGGTGGCGATGGCGTCCCCGACGCGACCGCCCTTCTCCCCGCCGACCTTCTTGCCTGCGCGGTGCAGGGCTCCGGCGGCGGTGTCGAGCTTGGCGGCGGTCTTCTTGCCGAACATGTGTGGTCCTCTCTGGGCCGGGGCTGTCCCGGCTCCCCTCACCGCCCGCACCTGTCGGGCGGATCGGGCAACCGGTCAGCGGATCTCGCGGGCGAGGGGTTCGAGGGCTTGGGCTTCACGCTCGTCGCGGCTGATCTGCCAGTTGAGCTTCCATGCCTTCGGGTGGGACAGCTTCTCGATCCCGTAGTTGTTGCGTAGCCCCTTGATGGCGATCTCGCGGGCTCCGGGGCGGCCGTACTGGGCCACATGCACCAGCTCGTGGACGACGGTCTCGTCGAGCGTCCGCTGATCGGATCCCATAGACCCGGCGTTGATGACGACGAGCACCCCCTCCGGGCTGAGGGTGGTGATGCCGAGGTAGTCGCAGCGTTCGCTCCTGAGCGGCAGCGTGTTTACACCGAGGGTCTGCTGCTGGGACCGGATCACGACCTCGGGACAGTGCTTCTGTGCCGCAATCACGATCCGGGTCGGCACCATCCGCTCCCGCATCCGCTGCCGCACGAGGAACGCAGCCTGGTCGGCGATCTGCTGCACACGCTCCAGGAGCGGGGCGTACCGGCGGGCTAACTGGTAGCCGGAGACGTCCATCAGGCGGCCTCCTGCCCGTTCAGGCTGAGCGCCTCAAGCTGCTCGACGAGGCCAGAACCGTTGTGGTGGTCGTAGTCGGCGGCCACGGCCAGGAGGCGGGCCTGGCCGAGCGAGTCGTCGGTGCGGAGCGCGGTCAGGTACTGGGTGATGAGGCGGGTCTCGAGCATGACGGTGGTCCTTCCTGTGGTCAGGCGGGGTTGTGGGCCTTGGCGTAGTCCTCAAGGTCGAGGAACAGCGAGGTGATGCGACTGGCGGTCATCTGCGCCTCGTGCAGCTGGCTGCGCAGGTGGGGGTTCTGGATGGCGGCGATCAGCTGCTGGGTGCTGGTCTGCAGGCCGCTGAGCTCGCCGAGCAGCCGGGCGGTGAGCTCCACCCACCCCGCGGCGGAGGACTGGGCGGTGTCGGGTTCGGGCATGACGCGCTCCTCGTGGTCAGGCGGTGGGGCGGGGGATGGCGCGGCACTTCGCGGCGTGGGTCTGGGCCTTTGTGCGGGTGGTGGCCTCGGGCCAGGTGGGGGAAGTGCGGTGGCATCCGGTGCACTGGTACCGGGTGTTGAGGCCGGAGCCTGTGACGTCGACGGTGGCGCTGGCGACGGTCAGGTACTGGGCGATGACGCTTGCGGGCATGGCTGTGCTCCTCGGTTGGTCGTGCCGGGAGGGATGGGGTCTAGCGGGCCTTGGCGGCCTTCTCGCAGGCGACGGCTTCGCGACGGCAGTCACGGGCCATTGCCTCGTTGCCGGCGGCCTCGCAGTCGGCGGCGGTCTCGCGCCACTCCTGGGCCTTGGCGTACAGCTCGCGGGCGGATGCAGGCATGACGGTGCTCCTGACGGTTGTGCCGGGAGGGTGGGTCTAGCGGCGGTGGGTGTGCTGCTGGCCGGAACCGAGGGCGCCGAGCTGGTCGACGTAGTGGTTGCCCTTCGGGTCCTGCCGCTCGGCCTGCGCGGCCTGGAAGTCACGGGCGCAGGCGGCGGGCGTGGCCGGCGCGTCGATGATGCTGTGGCCCGACTGGGCGGAGGCGGACATCAGGCGGCGAGCGCGGCGAGGCGGAACAGGTCGACGAGCTGGCCGCGGGTGGTGCCCGCGGTGATCGGGCCGACCGCGGCGAGCGCGGCGAGGATGTTCTGCTCGGCGGCCAGCTCGGCGTCGCGCAGGGCCGACCGGGCGGCGGTGGCTCGCAGGCTCGTCACGGCGGCGTACCGGGAGGAGTCCCGGTGAGCGGCGCTGCTCTGGTTGCGGCGACCGTAGTAGTCGGCCGTGAGCCCGGATCCGTACTCGGACCGTTCGGCGGTGGCGACCTGCTCGCGGAGGCCGGCGAGGTCGGCGCGGACCGTCATGGTGAGGATGCCGCGGGGGAAGCCGGCGCTGACGGTGGCGGTGGCGCCGAGGTGCGGGTTCGCCTCGATGCGGTCGGCGGCCGAGAGCAGCAGCTCGGCAACGGAAGAACGGGATACAGTGATCGTGGCCATCAGGGGTCCTCTCAAAGATCCTGGTGGTGGGGCTGGTCTGCGATGTAGGAGTCGCGGGCCAGCCCGTTTTCAGTTCTGCGGGTGATCGCTCGCGGCCAAGGCCGGTAGGAGTGAGCGACCATTCCAAGCGCCGCTTGGAACCGCTGAGTAAGACAGTAGGCCGCCGTCGATCCCGCGTCAAGCAACTGCTTGAAGTGGTCGGAATTCGCCCCTACTCTCAGGTCATGACCGAAGCCCTCGACACCGCGACCGCGTCCCTGATCAGTGCACTCACCGACATCAGCGACGCCGTTGAGCGGTACGAGGCGGCCAAGGATCTCGAAGCCCGCCTCGACCGAGAGATCAAGCAGGTCAAGGCCGAGATCGCCAAGTCCCTGTACGACGGGCGCTCGTGGGCTGCAGTGGGCAAGCTGCTTGGCGTGACCGGGTCGCGGGCCGAGCAGATCTCCCGCGCTACGAGATAGGCGTCTGGTCTCCATGCTTTGAGTCAACTCGGCCAGGGTGTGACCGGCGAGCGGCTGCCGTATAGCTGCCGTACAGGAGACGATCAGTGGCTGTACAGGTCGCAGGACACGCGACGCCGGGAGGCGCGATTGTGGACGTCATCACCTGGACCGGCGAGCTGGCCTGCCACCTGCAGGCCGCGCACCGGATGGGACGCGAGGAGTTCGCCGGACGCCTCGGCGTACATCCGCAGACCGTCGCCGGCTGGCACGCCCGCCCGGGGACCGTGCCGCGGCCTGACATGCAGGCCGCCCTCGACACCCTCTACGAGAAGGCCAAGCCACCTGTGCGTTTACGCTTCGCTCGCCTCGCTCAGCCGCCGGAGGCTACGGCCGCCCAGGCTCTGCGTGTCGCCATTGCCGTGGTCTTGCGCGGGGCCGAGGTGCTGCTCGTTCAGCGCCGTGACGGTGACGGTCTGCAGTGGCAGTTCCCAGCGGGGGTCGTGAAGCCGGGCGCCGAGCCGGCGGCCGTCGCTGTGAAGGAGACCCGCGCGGAGACTGGCGTGCACTGCACGGTCCGCCAGCCGCTCGGCTCCCGCCTGCACCCGGCCACTGGCGTGCAAGCCGAGTACGTGCTCTGCGATCACCTGATGGGCGAGGCGGCCAACCTGGATCCGGCCGAGAACGCTGAGGCCGCCTTCGTACCGATCACCAGCCTGACCCGCTTCATTCCTGCCGATCGGATCTTCCGCCCGGTCCTCGACGCTCTGGGAGTTGCTGCATGACCGAGACCACCGTCAAGCCGCCCGTCTCCACGGCGATCATCGTCCACGAGGGACGTGTCCTCATGGCCCGCCGCCGGGAGCGTGAGGGCAAGCTGCTGTGGGCGTTCCCCGGCGGAGGCATCGAAGCCGGCGAGACCCCGGAGGAGGCGGCCGTCCGCGAGGTCGCCGAGGAAGTCGGGCTTGAGGTCGCAGTGCAGCAGGTGCTGGGCGACCGCGTGCACCCGCAGTCCGGCGTGCACATGACCTACGTCGCCTGCACTGTGATCAGCGGTGAGGCGAGCGTCGTGGACGAGGAGGAGCTGGCTGAGGTGCTGTGGCTCGAGCACGGCCAGATCCCGGAGTACGTGCCGTGGGGGCTGTTCGACAAGGTTCAGGCGTACCTCGACGAAGCGCTCGCTGCCTGACCCCGGACGCACGACAGCCCCCGACCTCGGGTTGAGGTCGGGGGCTTCGTCATGCCGCGCTCGCGTCCGCCTGCTCGGGCTGGAGGAGTTGGGCCCTGGTGTGGGGCTGGTCGCAGCGGGGGCAGTCCGCGCCGCCCTTGTCGAAGAGGCCGAACTTGAAGTGGTGGCCGCATGCCTGGCAGGTGGCAGGCGCCTTGACCGGCTCACGTCCACCGTCGACGAGCGCGCCGCACGTCCGGTAGATGCCGTCGATCTCGCTCGCGAATTCATCCAGGGCGGGGTGCCGGTCGACGGCGCGCGGGAGGTTGAGGCGGAGGGTTGCGACGGCCTGGTCGATGCGGTGCTGCAGCCTGCCGCCGGTTCCGCGGGTGGCAAGCCCGTAGCTGGCCCAGTCTTCGACCCACGCTTCGAGGGTTCCGATGATGCCACCGCTGGCTGTGAGGTCGAGGATCTGCAGGTTGGCAGGGATGGAGGGGCTGCTGCTGCCGGATACGGATTCGCCCGGGGCCCGGCGGCCGGGTTCCATGCGGAGGCAGAGGCGGGCGTACAGGCCGCGGGGGCCGGCTATCGCGGCGAGCCGGTCGCCGATGCGGCGTTCGCAGGGCTTGCAGGCGTGGCGGCCGGCCTCGTCTTCCCAGAGTTCGCGGGCGCAGATCGGGCAGTTCGGGGACTCGTTCACGGCGTTCTCCTGTGCGGGTGGCGCGGGCGGGTCTCAGGCGGTGGGGCGCGGCTTCCAGTTCGGTCCGCGGAGGGCTGCGGGTACGTCGGAGGTGGGAGTGATCGGGCGGAGGAGCTCGTCGAGGGATCGTCCGAACGTGTCCCAGGCCGGCCGTTCATCGGGTTCCGGCCTGGGCCTTTCGGGCCGGTCGAGCTGGGCCCGAGCCTCGTCTGTGAGCCCGTAGCCTTCGGCGAGCGCGAGGAGCGTCTCGCAGTCGTTGCAGTGGTCGACGAGATAGCCCATGTCGTCGTGGCCGCAGCCGGCGCAGGCGTAGGGCTCGCAGAAGCCGCCGGCGTAGCTGTGGATGTCGAGGATCTTCCGGTCGGCGGCGCAACGGCGGAGCACGGCGGAGGCCGCGACGAGGAGGCCTACGGCGTAGCCCTGCCCGGCGTCCGTGCGGACCTCGATGGGCGCGTACTCGCCGATCTCTCCCTCGACGATCGCTGTGGCCGGCGGGCAGGCGTGGGCGCGTGCTTCGACCTCGTCGATCTGCTGGCTGATCCAGTCGTGCAGGTCAGGCATCGGGGGTCTCCTTCGGCGGCTCGAGGGCGGTGACCGTCCGACAGGGGTGGTCAACCGGCGGGCTGTCGGTGCTGGTGTGGCCGTCGTATGCGGAGCATTCGGCGCAGATGATCCGGCCGCCGTAGTGGGCGGGCCGGTGCAGCTTCCGGATCCGGTCGCGGGTGTCGTCGAGGATGGTCTGGATGCGGATCGCGCGGCGGTCGGCGATCTCGAGGACGGCGTCGACGACGTCGGCTTGCCCGGCGGGCGGGAGCCACCACTGGCCGACGCGGATGGTGTCGTGGGCGGCCTCGAGGGCTTGCTGCCGCAGGGTGGGCTCACGGCGGCGGATCTTGCGGCGGGGTACGTCGCTGGAGGCCAGTCGCTCCCGGAGGTGGGCGGCGGCCTGCTGCGACATGGGCGCGTTGATCGCCCGGTCGTAGGCGTTGGCCCCGGCCCGCTCTTCGATCGCCTCGTGGGCCGCGTCGGGCTGCGGGCATTCGAGGCGACGACAGGTCACGTAGCCACCGTCGGCGAGCATGAGGGACTCGCCGTTGCAGGCAGGGCAGCGGCCCGCGACATCGGGGAGAGCGGCGATGGATGGGGTGGTCACAGGAACCTCCGGTCTGGGCTTAGGTCGTGGATGGGTTTGTCGAGGTACACCCACAGCCGTCGACCTCCGGCTGCTCGGCCGTCACCGGTGCAGGCGAGTGCGTTGAGGTAGGCGGTGAGGAGGGGTTCGAGGCCGTCACTGTCGGCGCAGGGCTCGGTGGCCCAGTCGTCCGGCCACAGCGGCGGCTGCTCGACGGTCACTCGCCCGCCCTCCGCAGCGCGTCCGCCACGGTGTAGCCGTTCACGGTCACCAGCGGCGCAGCCTCCTTCGCGAGCTTGAGCGCGGTGTCGAGGTCGAAGCGGTGCTCGGCAAGCCACTCGTCCGCACGCTCGGACGGGATTGACTCGTAAGACCAAGCCCCGTCGGCGCCAAGGCAGGCCCCAAGCCGGACGACCGCCCATAGGTCGCGGCCTCTGTACTCGACGGCGATGTTGAAGTGGGCGCCCTCGCGGCTGTCGGGCGGGAAGCAGGAGACGACGTATCGGGTCGGCTTGATGGTCGGCTCGGGGATGGCGTTCATCGGCTCTCCTAGGCGGCGTTGGTGCGGTTGTTGGGGTGCGTCGCGGGGCTGTGCGCCTCGCTGGCGTTCGCAACGCCAGACGGCCCGGAGTCCGCCGGAGCGCTGCGAGGCCGGGAGACGGGCGCACAGCGGGCTTCCTGGACCCGTTGCGCCTTCCGGTCGGGGACGTCAGCGAGGCTGATACGGCGTGAGCGGATCGCGAGAACCACCGTGTGTGTCCTGTCCCGGCCGCCGAGTTCGGCTTTGAGCCGACGCCAGACCCAGGTGACCTTGCCGAGACTCACACCGGTCCGGTCGGCGATCTCCTGATCGGTGGCGCCGTTCGCGGCATGGCGAAGCAACTGGCGCTCGAAGTCGGCAGTCGGGTCCGGACGGCCACGGCGGCGGGCCTTGTACCGGGCCACGGCCTCACGTCGGCACTGCTGGCATCGGGGGGTGGGATCGGTGGGCGACCGGTAGGTGTTGGCTGCCGTCAGCGGGTGGCCGTTCCTGCACGCCGCCATCGGGGTCTCCGTTCGTGAGAAGGTGGGTACCGGCCCGCTCCCTGCTTGCTTCAGGGAGCGGGCCGTCTGCGTCACGGGGTGGGCTGAGTGAGGGTCATGACCCAGGTCGGCAGGTCGTCGTCGCCGATCTGACCGGCGCAGGCGAGGGTGATGCCGTGGGCCTGGAGCCAGAGTTCGAGCTGGGGCCAGACGGCGGGGTGGACCAGCAGCTGCCGTACCTGGCTGGCTTCGGGCTGGTCGGTCATGGGGTTCCTCCGGTGGTCTCGGGCGGGTGTCGTCTCGGCAGGTCAGGCGGTGGGGCGGGCCGGTTCCCAGTGGCGGGGCAGATCGCGGGTCTTGATCAGGCCGGGGCTGCCGGTCTCGAGGAAGCGCGTCCACTCAGTGCCGACTTCGCGGAGCGTGATGGTGCGGTGTGGCTGGGACCGGTTCTGCCATGTCTGGCCGGCAGCGGGCTGGTCGGTCATCGGTTTGCCTTTCGGGTGCGGAGGTCGGCGAGGAGTTCGGCGCGGTGGCGTGCGGCGACGGCGGGGCTGGTGTAGCGGGCCGCGTGGACGATCACGCCGTCTGCTGGGTGAGTGCGATGCGAGCGGCGTGGCTGTCGACGACCTGGCCGTCCAGGCGGCAGGGGGTGCCGGAAGGGACCTGGCAGGTGGGGCAGGCGTTGGTCATGTCGGAGGCGCTGATGGTCATCAGGACGATCGGCCCGTCGCCGACTCCGGCCGGCGCACAGCACAGGCACCACTCGCAGTCGCAGGAGTGCTCGGCGTAGTCGGTGGCGAGTTCGGCGAAGTGGTCGGCGGCGGCGCCCTCGAGGAGCGGGCCGTTCCAGCGGTTGTCCGCGCGCTCGGCAGCGATCTGAGCGCGGATGCCGCCGATCATTCGCTCGAGGCGCCGGACGCTTTCCTCGACGATGTCGGGGTGCTCCTTGAGGTAGCCGCGGATCTGGGTGTCGGCCCAGTGGGTGATTGCGTCGGAGGCGGCGGCGCTCAGTTCGAACATCTTGTTGTCGATGTCGCGGATGGTCATCAGTCGGCCTTTCGGGTCTGAGGTCGGGTTGTCATGCGGCTGCGGGCGGTGCGGCGGGCCCGGTGATACGGGTGAAGACGAAGGCTGTGTCTCCGGACTGGTGGCCGTGCGCGCCGGCCAGTGGGCCGTGGCAGGCTCGGCAGATGGGGCTGTCGAACCAGGTGACGTGATGGCAGTCGCGGCACGAGGTGAGCCAGGCGCCCCGCTTTCGGGCGGACTCCCATTCGAGGCAGAGGGTGCGGCGCCGGACGAAACCGCGGTCGTCGTGATCTCGGATCGATACCGGCGGTCGGCCGACGATGACGAGCTCACCGCCGGGCCAGCGGCAGGCGCAGCGGAACTGGGGGCAGTCGCAGGCAAGGCTGGCCGCGTACTCGTAGGCCTTCTCAACCCGCGGGACCCCGTCACCCTTGACCTCGAGCCAGGTGCCTATCTCGGGGAGGTGGAAGTCCGGCAGGTACCGGGCCCCTGACGGGAGGGTGACCATCTCCGGCTCGTACTCCCAGGCGACGGCGAGGTTGTCGAGCGAGGCCGCCCAGGACGCTTCGAGGGCGGAGCGGAAGGTGACGCCCCTGTACACGGTGGGCTGGGCTTCGATCCGCAGGCCGCTGTCCGCGGTGTGGTCGCGGCGGGCTTCGGCAGTGGCGATGGAGTCGAAGAACGCGTCGAAGGGGCTGCGGGGTTCGTTGGTGCCGTACTGCATGGGATCTCCTTCAGAGTCGGCCCATGGAGCGGAGGCGGGCGTAGTGCCCTTGGAAGGTGAGGGCGACGGTGCGGCCGGCGGCGCCGTTGCGGTTCTTCGCGACAATGAGGTCGATCTCTCCGGCTCGTTCGCCGGTGTCGGAGCCGTCTTCGGCGAGCGGCCGGTGGAGAAGGACGATTACGTTGCTGTCCTGCTCGATGGCCGATGAGTCCTTGAAGTCGGTGACGACCGGCTGGCGGCCCGCGGCGTTGCGGTTGAACTGGGCGAGCGCGACGACAGGGATCTCGAACTCCATTGCCAGGAGCTTCAGGCCGCGCGAGAGTTCGGCGACTTCGTTGGCGCGGGTGGCATTGGACTTGGTGTTCTCGGGCGTCATGAGCTGGAGGTAGTCGGCGACGACCATGGCGGGCGGGGTTCCTCGGGAGGTCATCCAGCGCATGCGGGCTCGGATCTTGCCGAGGGTGAGGTTCGCGGAGTCGTCGAGGATGAAGTTCGCGGCGTTCTGCATGGCCGGCGCGGCCTTGAAGATCTTGGCCCAGTCGTTGTCGTCGAGCTTGCGGCGGATGAGCCGGTCGAGGGGGACGCCTGCTTCGGCGGCGGTGAGGCGTGCCATGAGTTCGCTGCCGCCCATTTCCATGCTGGCGACGAGGACGGGCTTGCCGCGGGTGAGGGCGACGTGGGCGGCGAGGTTCATGCCGAACAGGGACTTGCCTCCGCCGGTGGCGGCGCCGACGGTGACGAGTTGGCCGGGCTTGAGTTCGATGACGTCGTTGACGTCATGCCAGGGAGTGTCGAGGGCGTTGGGGTCTGCGCCGGCCTCGAGTTCGTCGATGAAGCCCATCCATCGGTCGGCGACGGCCAGGCGGATGTCGGCTGGCGTGGTGCCGGAGGCGGCGGCCTGGAGGTCCCGCATGGCTTCGTCGAGGATCTCGGAGGCGGTGGAGGCGGCGGCGAGGACGCGCTGGGTGGCGCGTCGGGTGGCGGTGAGGACGGTCCGCAGTTGGGCTTGTTCGCGAACGAGTCCGGCGTAGTACTCGCCGTTGGCGGCGGAGGGTACGGCGCGGACGAGTTCGTGGAGGTAGGGCGCTCCGCCGACCTTCGCGAGTTCGCCGGCGGCGAGGAGTTCGGCGGCGACGGTGATGGGGTCGATCTTCGGGTCGCGGCTGGCGCCGTACAGCTCGAGGATGGTGCGGTAGATGGTGCGGTGGCGGACGGGCCAGAAGTCGTCGGGGCTGGCGATGGTGTCGGCGATGGGTTCGATGGTGCTGCGGTCGAGGAGCATGGCGCCGAGGACGGCCATCTCGGCTTCCTCGTTGTGCGGTGCTGCGGTGACGCTCTCGTCGGGGAAGTCGGCTTCCCAGGCGGGCTCGGTCATGCGGCTTGTCCTTTGCTGGCGGGGTGGCAGTCGGGGCAGCGCTGGAGGCTGCGGATACCGCGGTCGTCTTCGATCTCGCGGGTGCGGCTGATCTCGTCGCAGTCGGGGTCCTTGCACCAGTCGGGCAAGGCCGTCGGCCGGCTTGAACGCTGGTGGCTGCCGGGAGTCGGGTCGGGGTACTCGAGCCAGATCGTCAGGAGGAGGCTGGCGAACTTGATCGGGTCTCGGGGGTTCCAGCGACTGACGGCGGTGTCGACGAGGCTGTCGACGCCCCGCTTTCTGATCAGTTCCTGGATGCCCAGCAGCTGGAAGTTGCTGAGTCGCGCCCAGCTGACGCGGATGCCTTTGCTGGCGAGTTTGTCGATCAGTGGCTGGGCCCAGTCCGGCGTCTGCACGCCCTGCTGCGGAACACCCTCGGGCCGTCCTGCCTGCAGGCTTTTAAAAGGCATGGCATGGCTAGGCGTGACACCCTCCATAGCGTCACGCTGTGACAGACCCTCCTGACCTGCGGCGGAACCCTGAAAGTGGGGGTCAGATTGCGCGCCGTTTGAGTCGCGGAGCGTTTCATTCCGCGCGCCGTTTGCGATGCGTTTCGCATCTGCGCCCCTCGCCCGGGACTTCGCCTGACGGTCCGCGGCCCCCTTCCGGGCCGCCTCAACCTGAGCCTTGGTGGAGTTCCTGCCCCCCTCGAAGAAGTCGTGCATCAGGTAGTCGCCGGAGGCCGGCTGAGGGCAGCGCGGGCAGTCGTGCTCGGGGCCGTGCCAGAGTCCTGCCTCGATCAGCTTCTTGACCTGAGCGGGCGTCCCGAACGCCTTCACGATGGACTTCGGGACGCGCCCCTCGAGGAGGTGCTGTGCCGAGTACGCGCCGCACCTCAGCCAGAGACCGAGGGCAGCGTTCCCGGCCCGAATGAACTTCGGGTGGGAATGCGCCGAGTCGTCGATCTTGAACCAGGGCATCGGATGCTTCTCTCTGGCTGGTGCGGGTAAAGGGGTGGCTAGGCCGCGGCGGCGGTCCGGATGCGGGGCCGGCCTTCAAGTTCGGCGGCGATCTGGCGGACGTAGGACTGGCTTGCGCCGGTGCGCAGCTGTACCGCGGTCTGTGGCTCTCCGGAGCGGAGCAGGTGCTCCACCTCTTCGCGCTTGCCGGCCGGCCGCTCGGCGATGAGGTCGTCGAGGTCGGGGGCGGCGGCAGGGTCGTCGATGTCCTCGCCCCAGGCGGCCGGCCCGGGCCAGCCGTTCCTCCGGCCCCGGTTCCTGACGGTCTGGTTCCGGCCGGGACTGGCGCACAGGGTCCGGTAGCCGCGCTTCACTGCGTCGTGGGTGGCCGCGGTCACGATGTCCGAGCGGACGTAGAGGATCCGTCGGATGCTGCTACCGGTGAGCCCTGTTGCTGTCTCGATGGCCTGCGCCCCATGGCCGATTGCGTAGAGGGCTTGGAGCCGGCGGCGGGTGCCGATGGCGGGTACGAGGTCGGAGGGTCGGACCACGCAGGGGCTGACCGCGAGGATCTTGTCAGCGGTCGTCCGGTTCAGCTTGGGCGAAACGCTCCTGGCGATCTTTGCGACGATGGCCGTGGACACGCCGGCCGCGAGGCCGATCTGGGTCCGGCTCATGCCAGCCGCGAGAAGGCCCTGCACGTGGGCCAGGGTGGGGCCGGAGGGAACCCGCGGGGGGCGACCTTCGATGCGGGCGAGGGCGCGCAGCTGGCCGGCTCGGTTGTGGGCGGTCTTGCAGCGCCGACAGCGACACGGCGGCCGGGTTCCGGTGCGGTTGCCCTGGTAGCGGGCCGGCGTTCCGTGGAGCGGCGGCTTACGGGTCACTGGTCTTCCTCCGTCCGGCGGGTCTGGTGGGGGATGTCGTGCTGGGTGGCGTTCCAGATGGCGATGCATTCGGCGAGGTCGCGTGCTGCTCGGGCTGCGTCGACGTCGCGGGCGGCTTGTGCGGCGTGGGACTGCCAGGCGGCGAGGTCGAGGCGCTGCTGGCGGCGGGCTCGGATGTGCCGGTCGAGGCGCCAGCAGAGGATTCGGTAGGCGGCGATGACGGCCACGCAGATCACGGTGACGGTGACCGAGCCGGCCTCGGCGGGGCTCATGCCGCCCTCCCCTGCCGGGCGGCGCGGGTACCGGTCCAGGTCCGGAGCCCGGAGTGGTGCGAGCTAGGCCTCGAGGAGGTGGTCCATCCGGCGGGACGGTGGTAGCCAGCCTCACGGAGGAGCGTGGCCAGGCGTCCCCAGTGGTGCGCGGGATCCGGCGGCTCGGGGAGCTGGTGCTGGTCGGCTATCTCGAAGATCGTGTACGTCCGGCCCGATGCCGCGGCCTCGAGGTACTTGGGCCAGACCTCGTCGATCCAGGTCTCGTAGTCCTCGGCCTTCCGGCGTGCGGCGGGGATTTTGGGGGTGGGGATGGTGCCGTCGAGGTGGGGTTGCACAGCGTCCATGACTGCTCCTCGTGTGGGACTCTGGGTTGGGCGGGCCCGATTGCCGCGGGCCCGCCCGAGTGCTGCTACTGCGGGATGCCTGTGCCGGGCTGGGCCACGTTCTGGCCGGCCCACGGGTCGTCGTCCGGCGGCGCGCTCTGCTTGCGGCTGGCGTTGTTCTTGATCTCGGCGCCGGTGATGCGGGCCTGCGGGAACTCCTCGTCGACCGCGATCTCACGGCGCTGGATCGATTTGTGGGTGATGAGCAACTGGGCGATGTCCGCGCCGGTCCACTGATCCCGCTTCCGGCCGAGCTTCTGTTCCAGCCGCTCAGCGCTGACTCCGAGCCCCTGGAAGACCGCAACGGCGCCCTCGACGCGCTCGGGCAGCGGCTTGCCGTCGCCCTTCCGCAGGGTTTCCCGGCACAGCTCTTCGGCCTCTTCGATGAACCAGTCCGGGATGACTGCGAAGATCGCTTCGCGAAGGCGGCGGGCACCGTTGTTGGCGTTGTTCTCGTAGATGTCCCGCAGGTCGATCAGGGCCTCGACCTTGCCCTTGGCGAACTTGGCGTGGGGGACGATGAAGGTGAGGACGTGCCGGGTGTTCGCCTCGACGTCCCACGCCCAGGCCTGCATCTCGGACTGGCGGTAGTCGTCGTCGCGGCGCATCTCGGCGACGCCGTACTGGATGTTGCCCCAGGTCTGAGCGAGGGTCTTCGCGAGGTGGATGGTGGAACCCTCGACGGCGCCGCCGGCCCGCGGGAACCGATAGAACGCCCGTCCAGCCAGGGCCATCGAGCCGCAAGCGGACTGCAGGGAGTTGCGGGCGCGGCCGATCTCGCGGGGGAACTGGCGGGCCACATAGATCGCGGCCTGGACTTCTGCGACTGCCCGGGACTGCTCGACCGCGGTGCTCTGGCCGATGCGCTCAGCGCCCGGAGCGGCCGGCATCTGGGTTGGGAAGCTCACAGGTACATCTCCTTGTCCTGCTTCTCGGCCCAGCCGGGCAGAGAGAGGTAGTTGGGCTCGTCGCCGTAGCCGGGCCAGATGCCGGTCGTGGTGCACTCGGCGAAGGTCTCGATCGCCGCCCGGTTCTTGGCGCGGCCGATCTCGCGGGCGAAGTAGTCGATGCCGACGACGTTCACCAGGTACGGGGCCGTCTTCTCCTGGACGACGAAGAGGAGTTCGGTGTCCTCGCCGCCGAGCTCGAGGGCGATGGCGGCTTCCTCGTACCAGGGGGCCTGCTGGTTGTAGCCGTGCTGCTGGATGGCCTTCTGGAAGGCCTCGTTGCTGGCGTCGGCTGCGGTCTTGTAGTCAGGGATGATGAGCCGGCCGGAGTGCATCGATGGGAGCCAGTCGAAGCGGGCTCGGCGGCGGATGCCGGTGGGGCCGTCGATCCAGAACAGGGACTGTTCGGGCTGCCCCCAGGCCGGGTCGAGGAGCGCGGCGGCAAGAGGGTGCTGCCGGATCGCGGCGGCCATGGCTTTGACCATGTCGAGTTCGTGCTGCTTGAGGGGTATGCCGCCCTCGGCCCGGACTTCGGCAACCTCGGCTTTGGCGGCCTTGGTGTCCCACCGCTCGTGCTCGACGAGGACGAGGCGGGGGCCGTTGCCGAGGACTAGCTTGTGGGCGGCGTTGCCGTAGTCGAACGTCTTCGTGGCGGCTGGCGGGTTGTCCTGTTCGTACCGGAATTTGGCCGGGGTGGACGGGGGCAGGAGCTTGCGGGCGCCGGACGAGGAGAGCGACGTCTTGTCGGCGTGATACTCGCTGTTCGGAAGGCTCGGGTGCAGGCCCAGGGCGGGCGCCTCGGCCATCAGAACGGCCACCGCTCGGTGACGACGGGCCGCCGGCCGAGCGGGATGCGGATGTTGCGGAACGGGTCCCAGCAGGCGCAGGGGATGATGTCCGGCTCGTCGGCCCCCGGGTTGCTGGCGAAACTGCCGTAGTGCGACCCGGTTCCCTCGCAGTCGCCGCACTCCGGGTCGGGCTGCTTCTGGATGTAGATCGCGGACTCGTAGAGGTCGATGCGCCAGCGTCGGATGGTGATCGTGTTGCGCATGACGTTCTCCTTCAGGGTGTGCTGGGCCAGGGCCCTGTCGGTGCAGGGCCCTGTCGGTGCAGGGCCCTGAGGTGGGTGGTTGGGCGCCGGGGCGACCGGTCGAGGCACGGCCGGCCCGGCGGGTTCTAGGCGGCGTCAGCCAGGACGCAGATCCGGCCGTGGACCTCGTTGAAGTCGTCCGTGTCGAGACCCATCCAGGGGACCGTGTTCGCCATGGCGGACGTGATCTCCAGGGCGTTCATCTCGTTGGCCTTGCACTCTGCGGCGTACAGCTCAATGTCCGCGTCGGTGTACGTGCCGTTGTGGGCGACGTTGCCGGGCATGTCGTCCGTGCCGGGCTGGACACAACCCATGCCCACGCCGCTGAGGCGCCGGTAGAGGTTGTCAGCGTCGAGACTCTTCTGGAGGGAATCGGCGGTCTGGGTCCAGTCGGCCATGCCGACCAGCAGTCGGGCGCCAGCGAGGGCGTCCTCGTGGTTCATGCCGTCGGCGATGGACCGGCCGGACATCTCATGGCCGATGCGCCAGCGGTAGGGGCTCTGCGGGTGGACAGCTGCAGGGAGCCGGTACACGAGCAGGCCGGGAGCGATTCGTTCGGCGAGCGGCACGGTGTAGCTCCGGCCATCGACGGTGGCAAGGTTGTAGTCGCGGACTTCCTCAATCGCCGGAGGTGTCATCACGCCGCCTCGTTCAGGCCGAGGGCCCGCTCGAGGGTGTTGTTCATGGCGGTGAGTTCGGTTACCTCGCCAGTCAGCCGTTTGACCTCTTCGAGGAGGAACCGAATGTCGTCGGGGGCGCGGCCGATGAACATGGCGTCGTGGAACGCCTGCGTCTTGTCCTCGCCGTCGGGGATGCTGCCGATCTGTCGGCCGCAGGATCCGTCGAGGACTCGCATGTCGGCTGCCAGGTGGTAGACGGCGCCGTCGTAGTCGGTGCCCCACGTCCCCTTGGTGGCGGCCTGGAGCCGGTCGGTGATCTCGACGAGTCGGTCAGTGGCCATCGGAGGCACCTACCTTCGCGCTCCCGTCGAGGGCCATCCCGGCGGCCGGGCTGTACGGGACGGCGCCGACCACGGTCCAGGTGGCCACACGCTCATCCGTCTCGTAGCCGGTGGAGCCCCACTGATCCGTGACGATCCAGCGGTTCGCGTGGGGCGGAGACGGCCACAGGACCGCGAGGCTCTTGCGGTTCGGGCTGAGACGTACCGAGCCGGTCAGGTCCGGCAGCTGCACCTTGCTCACGTTGTCCTCCAGGTGTAGCGCCCCCACAGGAAGGCGGCGGTGAATGCGGCGCCCGCGATGACGTCCAGGACGGCGATCTGGCGGAAGCTCATGACCGGCCTCCGATCCGGGCGGCGAACTCGGTGTCGGACTCGACGTAGCCGGCAGCCTGAGAAGCCACGAACGCCGGGCTCGCCTTCAGCGGCGACGCCTTCCGGCGGATCGGGATCAGCGGCCCGTGGTAGTGGTCGATGTCCGGCAGCGGCAGAGCCATCAGCGGCGCGTCCGAGCGGAGCATCGGCTCCGCAGCCGGCGACCACTCACCCGTCCACGACCAGACCACTCCGACCGCGTCGGCGAAGTCGCCGTCGAGGTCGAACTCGATGCCGTTGTGCACGTAGGCGGTCATGCTGCGCGCTCCAGGTGCACGGACCGCTCCTGGTGCTGAGCGTGGTCGAGCAGGACGGCGGCCATGGCACGGAGGGCTTCCGGGCTGGATCCGTCCGTGTGCAGAGTCACCGGGCCGAGCTCAACCCACGAGTAGGGGCCGCTGTGCCCAACCTTGATCTCGGAGGCGTCGGCCGTCAGGTGTACGGCCAACCTGCCCACGGTGGTGCTCATGACGCTGCTCCTCGGGGGATGGTGACGCCGGCGGGCGGGCACATCGGGCACTCGCAGTCCTCGAAGCCCGGGATGACGGGGCTGTCGGCGTTCACGTACTTCATGTCGCGGACCTGCTCGGCCAGCAGACCGGCCTTCTCGCGGGCAGCCGCCTCACGCTTCGCGCGGAGGTACTGCAGGTCGTAGTCGAGCTGGGACAGCGGCAGATCCAGGGGGGCGATCGGGGGCGTCGGCGCGGTCATCGGGCACCCCCAGCCTGGTGGCGGGCGAGGGCTTCGCGGTCGTTCTCGCGGGCCGACCACCACGTGTAGAGCAGCTGGTCCAGGGCCGCCTCGCGCTCGTCCTCCGGCAGCATGTCGAGCGCCATCCGGCCAGCGTTCTCAGGCGTGAAGCCCTCCAGGCAGGACTCCGCCAGAATCTCCTCAGCCTCAGCGAACATCGTCGCGAACGGCGTCAGCACGGGAACCTCCGTCATCAGGAGGTCGAACTCGTCGGGGGTGTCGAACCAGGGATCGGGCATGATGTCGGACATCGGGGTTCCTCTTCTCTCCGCACCTGCCGTGCGGGGGAGGCTGGGACTTTCGGGAGGCCCTGGCCGGCCGGTTACTGCCAGGTCACCGGCGGTCGGGGCCGCATAGCTGCTAAGCAGCGGAGGCGATGGGCCTGCGGGGCGTGCGGGTTGCGCGGCGCGGGCGGCGGTAGGTCCCAGGCACCCGGCAGAACTCTTCCTGGATGGCGATCAGGTCCTTCTCGCTGAACATCAGCCGTCGGCCGACGCGGTAGTGCGGGAAGCCCTTGTGATTCACGCCGTCACGGAGCCATCGCTGGCCGGCTTCCGTGTTGGGCTGCTCCTTGCCGTCCTCGCCCCTGAGGTGGAGCAGCAGGACGGCCGCCTCTTCAACGTTGTAGAGCGGCTCGAGCTTGAGCGTGGAGGTCTTGCGGGGAGGCATGTCACCTTCTCTCTTCGGGGGCCTCGTCGAGGAGGCTCGTGTCGTCTGGCTCAAGGCCAAGGGCTGTGCGGAGCCGGACGTAAGGCGCTGGTCTCATGTGCTTGCGGTAGCCGTTTTCGAGGTGGTTCAGGTAGCGCTGGCTTATTCCGGCTGCCTGAGCCACTTCGTTCGTGCCGAGTCCCGCCTGCATGCGGACCGTGCGGATTACTGCCCCGTTCACCTGGTAGGTGGGGGGTCTTTCCATGCCTCAAAGCTAGCGGGTTCTAGCGGGTCATGTCTAGCGGAAACTAGCGGAAGTTCGCGGAAACTCGTACCCGGCGGTAGCTTCGGGTGCAGGGGCGTGCGCGGCGCGTGGTTGCAGAAGACCGGCGCGTTCTAGCCGCTTTACCCCCCGGTCCTGGCTGGTCCTAGCGGGTCCTGCCACTATGTGCCTATGGACCGCGACCTCAGGGCCCTTGCGACAGTCGTCCGCAAGCGCCGCACAGAGCTCGGGCTAGGCGTCGAGCCGGCCGCCAAGCTTGCAGGCATCAGCAAGGACACCTGGAAGCGCGTCGAGGCTGGCCTGAAGGTGCGCGACACCACCTATGTCGCCATGGACCGCGCCCTCCAGTGGGCCACTGGCAGCTGTGCCGGCATCCTCGACGGCGGCGAGGCCATCCCCAGCGAGACCGCCGAGGGTGAGGGTGGCGTCCACATCTCGCGGATCCCCAAGCGTGAGCTCGAACGGGTCGTGGGGGATGCCGTTCAGAGCGCAGCCCTGGCCACTAAGGGCGACCTCACCGGGGCGGAGATTCTCGAGCTGAACCGGCGTGTCCTGGCCGAGCTTCGGGAGCGCGGGATCCTCTGAAACTCATCCCATCGGCGTACAACCTTTTGGGATGTTGAAGATGTGACAGTCAATCTGGGCCACACAGGTTCGAACCGGCCCCAGGCGTGGCACAGTCGAAGCATCACCTTGGGGGATTCCCGGTCCCGGAAGGGGGGAATCGGTGTGCGCAGACACCTGCTACTCATGGACAACGGGCCGACGTTCGCGGGTTGGTCCGGATCAGCCAATGGGAGAATGGTCTGCGTGGCGCCTCCCGAGATCACGCAGGATGCCGCAGCCCGGCAGTCCATGCGTGAGACCGTGAGGCGCAGCGGAGGAGACTGCGAGGGATGCCGCAACTGTCCAGTGTGGCAGGGCGACACCTGACCAGTAGGGTGCGGAAACCCGGTGGTAGGGGTACCAGCCGGGGACCCGCACGCCACTCCTAGGGAGTCTCATGCCATGGATCGAATGGCGGGGGAACAGCCTCCGCGTGAAGTGGGACACCGGCCGGATCAACCCGGAGACCGGCAGGAAGATCTACGACTACAAGTCGGGCGTCCCGAGCGAAGACTGGGACGAAGAGAAGGCCCTCAACTACGGCCTCGACCGCGAGTCGGACATCCGCAACGGACGCCAGATCGTCCGAGCCGACGGAAAGATCCTCTTTCGGAACTGGGCCGAGCAATGGCTCAAGGCGGTGGACTTGGATGAGTCCTCAGTGCACTCATACCGCAAGCGGCTGCGGGCCCAGCTCAACCCCAAATGGGGAGACACGCCCCTCAACGAGATCACGACCCTCGCCTGTCAGCAGTGGCTGAACGAGCTGAAGGGTCAGATCTCGGCGAACTATGTGCGGGATATCCGGATGCTCTTCGGCATGCTGATGGACGATGCCGTGAAGCATCAGCCGCCGCTCATCGCGCGGTCCCCCCTCCCGAAGAAGAACAACCGCCGCGGACGCTACGTCCGGCCTGAGAGGGAAGAGAAGGAACACGTACCGACTGCAGACCTGCACCAGCTTGCGGACAATGCGCGAGAGGTCTGGGGTCTCCCCGGATATGTCTTCATGCTCACCAAGGCCTACACCGGCATGCGCATTGGTGAGCTGTACGGGCTTCGCCGCGAGTACGTAGGCCCCAACTGGCCCGATTCCGAGGAAGACCGCAAGCGGCGGGAGAAGGCGTTGTGGCGGTACTGCGGCAAGAAGCCGATGCCGGTGATGCGGGTGCAGTGGCAGCACAAGTACCGCAAGGACCCCCGGAACCCGGACGAGAAAGGTGTTCCCGTCCTCGCCCCTCCCAAGTACGGCAGCGAGAGGACCTTGGTAATTCCCCCCTTTCTCGCAGCACTCCACCAGGAGCTTCTCGATTCCCACGATTCGGAGTGGCTGTTCCCTGCCATGAGCGGGGGTCCTCTACTGACGACGGACTTCAACACCTACTACTGGAAGCCGGTCCGTGATGGGTTCGCTGCGAGGTCAGGGCGCTATGAGCGGCCCGAGCTTCCAGCGGTCGAGTCGTTCGCCAAGCGTCGCATCCACCTGATCCGGCATGCGCACTCGCCGATGCTCGAGGAGGACGGCGTGGCAGCCGTCGCCATCGAGGAGCGGCTGGGCCACATCGTGCAGGGCGTGAGGGGTGTGTACTCGGATGTGAGCCCGGCTATGGAGCGGCAGGTCATCAAGGTGTTGCAGACTCGCTGGGAGAAGACCGAGGACCGTCGCGCCGGCCGCGCGAGCAGCTAACTCCCATCCGCCTCCCATGGAGTGCACAATGGGGCGAGGTCTTGCAGGCCAGGAGGGTGGCGGGGGGTGCCTTGGCGGTATCCACTGCATCACCCAGCAGCAGCCGAAGGTCTGACCCGAGGCACCACGTTCGAAGGAGTGACCATGGCGGCGGGCGGAGTACCGGTACGGGCGGCGCGCAAGAACGCGCCCCCGCGCGAGGACGTACTCGTCGCCGCCATGGCCACGATCGCCGAGCGCGGGCTGGAGGGCCTGACCATGGCCGGCCTGGGCCGCGAGGTCGGCATGAGCAGCGGCCACCTCCTCTACTACTTCCGCAGCAAGGACGAGCTCCTGCTGCAGACACTGGAGTGGAGCGAGGCGGAGCTGGGCACCGCCCGTCGCGCGCTGCTGTCCCGGCGCGGCCCGGTGCGGGAGCGGCTGGAGGCGTACGTGGACCTCTACGTGCCCACGCAGGCCCGCGACCCGCACTGGACGCTGTGGCTGGAGGTCTGGAACCGCTCGCAGAACGCGGGCCCCGAGGAACGCGAACGGCAGGCGGCCATCGAGGGCGCCTGGCACCGCGACCTGGTGGCGCTGCTCGCGGAGGGCATCTCGCGCGGCGAGTTCCGGCCGGTGGACCCGGACCGGCTGGCCGCCCGTACGCGTGCGCTGCTGGACGGCTTCAGCATCCAGCTGGCGGTCGGTCTGCCGACGGTCGACCGGGCGGGGATCCTGGACCACGTCCGCGAGTTCCTCACGGAAGCCCTCACCCCCCAGCCGTAGCCCGGGGCCGGGCGTGACGGCGGGCGGCGGCGCCGCAGCCGGGGCTCCGCCCAGGACCCCGCGCCTCGAACGCAGGCGGGGCTGGAACCGCCCCGGCAGGCCGGTATGCCCACGGGGCTGGAGTTGCCCCGGCAGCCCGGCAGCCCGGCAGCGCCGGTGTCGCCCGGCAGGCCGGCGGCGGGCACCGGGCCGCGGTGGGACCGGTGCTGACCCGCGGGCGCAGTCGGCCGCGCCCCGCGGGCCGGCGGTGCCCGCATGCTGAGATCCCCGTCCATCCGCGGCGAGCGGTATGGCACACTGCGAGCGTGCCTGCTCAGCTCATGATTATCGCCAGCAGCGCGCCGGTCCTCAGTGGCCGCTGAACCGTGGAAGACCTTCGCGGGAAGCGGCCACCGTGCCCCAGACCCGCGCGCAGACCTCTCGCACCCGCGAGAGGTTTTTTCGTTTCCCGGCACCATCCATGCCGGGAAGTGAACGCGCGCGATGATGGGGGCAGTGGATCCCGGGTACCCGGAACCACTCATCCGACAGGAGTCAGATCAGCATGACGACGACACCAGAGGCGGCACCTGTGCTGTCCGGGGGCGTGGACGACGGCTTCCACGTCTTCGACACCACCCTGCGCGACGGCGCCCAGCGCGAGGGCATCAACCTCACCGTCGCCGACAAGCTGACGATCGCCCGCCACCTGGACGAGTTCGGTGTGGGCTTCATCGAGGGCGGCTGGCCCGGCGCCAACCCCCGCGACACGGAGTTCTTCGCCCGCGCCCGTGCGGAGATCGACTTCAAGAACGCCCAGCTCGTCGCCTTCGGCGCGACCCGCCGCGCCGGCGGTTCGGCCGCCACGGACCCGCAGGTGCGCGCCCTGCTGGAGTCCGGCGCCCCGGTGATCACCCTCGTCGCCAAGTCCCACGACCGCCACGTCGAGCTCGCGCTGCGCACCACCCTCGACGAGAACGTGGAGATGGTCCGCGACACCGTCTCCTACCTGGTCGGCCAGGGCCGCCGCGTCTTCGTCGACTGCGAGCACTTCTTCGACGGCTACCGGGCCAACGCCGAGTACGCGAAGTCCGTCGTGCGCGCCGCCCACGAGGCCGGCGCCGACGTCGTCATCCTCTGCGACACCAACGGCGGCATGCTCCCCGCCCAGGTGACCGCGACCGTCGCCACCGTCCTCGCCGACACCGGTGCCCGCCTCGGCATCCACGCCCAGGACGACACCGGCTGCGCCGTCGCGAACACCCTCGCGGCCGTGGACGCGGGCGCCACGCACGTCCAGTGCACGGCGAACGGCTACGGCGAGCGCGTCGGCAACGCCAACCTCTTCCCCGTCGTGGCCGCCCTGGAGATCAAGTACGGGCGCAAGGTCCTCCCCGAGGGCGCGCTGGCCGAGATGACCCGGATCTCGCACGCCATCGCCGAGGTCGTCAACCTCACCCCCTCCACGCACCAGCCGTACGTGGGCCTCTCCGCCTTCGCGCACAAAGCGGGCCTGCACGCCTCGGCCATCAAGGTCGACCCGGACCTCTACCAGCACATCGACCCCGAGCGGGTCGGCAACACCATGCGGATGCTGGTCTCCGACATGGCCGGCCGGGCCTCCATCGAGCTCAAGGGCAAGGAGCTCGGCGTAGACCTCAACGGGGACCGCGCACTGATCTCCCGCGTCGTGGAACGGGTCAAGGAGCGGGAACTCCAGGGCTACACCTACGAGGCGGCCGACGCCTCCTTCGAGCTGCTGCTGCGGGCGGAGGCCGAGGGCCGGGCCCGCAAGTACTTCCGCATCGAGTCCTGGCGCGCGATCGTCGAGGACCGCCCGGACGGCACCCACGCCAACGAGGCCACGGTCAAGCTGTGGGCCAAGGGCGAGCGGATCGTCGCCACGGCGGAGGGCAACGGCCCGGTCAACGCCCTGGACCGCGCGCTGCGGGTCGCCCTGGAGCGCTTCTACCCCCAGCTGGCCAAGTTCGAGCTGATCGACTACAAGGTCCGCATCCTGGAGGGCAAGCACGGCACGGAGTCCACGACCCGGGTCCTGATCTCCACGACGGACGGCTCCCGCGAGTGGTCCACGGTCGGTGTCGCCGAGAACGTGATCGCCGCCTCCTGGCAGGCACTGGAGGACGCCTTCACGTACGGCCTCCTCCACGCGGGCGTGGAACCGGCCGAGTAGTCCCCCTCACCCGCCCGGGCGGGCTTATGTCCCACTCACACGGGAATTGGCCCGTTCGGGTAGCTTCGTGTGTATGAGGACCAGGCTGATATCCCTACGTTGCGGATCGGTGCTGTCCGGTCTGCTGCTGGCCCTGTCGGCGACCGCCCTCGTGGTCGCCCCACAGGCGTCGGCCGACACCGGTGTGGCCGCCGTGGGGGAGGCCCTCAAGAACGGGCCCGTCTACGTGGACCCCCGGGCCGAGGCCCAGCTGCCGAGGGCCCGGGCGGACGCGCTCGCGAAGAAGATCAAGGACTCGGGGAAGCCGGTGTTCGTCGCCGTGCTGCCCGCCACCGCGGAGTTCCCAAAGGACACGGTGCTGCGGGCCGTCCGCGCCGAGACGGGCATCACCGGGCTGTACGCGATCCGGCTCGGCGACGGCTTCGACGCCGGCGCCGACCGTGCGGTCATGCCGCGCAACGCCGTGCGCAACCTGACGGACGCGGTGAAGGTGGGGTCGCCGGACGCGAGCACCCAGCTCGACAATTTCGTGGACCAGGCGCTGAGCCAGGCCAAGGGCCGCGCCCCCGCCTCCTGGGGCGGGAGCAACGCGGACTCCGGTGCCCCCGTCGGCGGGCTGATCACCCTCGCCGCGGTCGCCGCGGTCGGCGGCGGCGGTGCGTACGCACTGGTGAGGCGCAACCGGAAGAAGAAGGAAGAGGCCCGGCGCGAGGCCGTCGAGCGGCTCGCCGTGGTCGTCGACGAGGACATCACGGCCTTCGGCGAGGAACTCGACCGGCTCGACTTCCACCCCGGCGAGCCCGGCGCGGACGACGCCATGCGCAAGGACTACGAGCAGGGGCTCGACTCGTACGAGCGGGCCAAGCAGATCATGGCCTCGGTCCAGTACCCGGAAGAGGTCAAGGGGGTCACGCAGGCACTGGAGGACGGGCGGTACGCGCTGGCCTGCCTCGACGCACGCCGGCAGGGCGAGCCGCTGCCCGAGCGCCGTTCGCCGTGCTTCTTCGACCCGCGGCACGGGCCGAGCACCGAGGACGCCACCTGGGCTCCGGCCGGCGGGGCCACCCGTACCGTGCCCGTCTGCACGGCGGACGCCGTACGGCTGCGTGACGGCCTGGACCCGGCGGTGCGCACGGTCGACACCGAGCACGGGCCGCGCCCGTACTACGACGCCGGACCGGCGTACGGTCCCTGGGCCGGCGGCTACTTCGGCGGCGGCATCCTGCCCGGCCTGCTCATGGGCACGATGCTCGGTTCGATGATGTCCAGCCCGGCCTACGCCTCCGATTTCGGCGGCGGCAACGGCTTCGACGGCGGGGACGTGTCCGGAGCCGACTTCGACCCGTCCGATTTCGGCGGCGGGGACTTCGGCGGCGGTGGAGGGTTCGACGGAGGAGGGGGCTTCGACGGCGGGGGCGGCTTCTAGCCGCCCCCGGGCTCCGGTCAGGCCTGCTTGATCGCGGAGATGTCGAAGGTCAGCTTCACCTTGTCGCTGACCATCACACCGCCGGCCTCCAGCGCGGCGTTCCAGGTCAGGCCCCACTCGGAGCGCAGGATCTCGGCGGAACCCTCGAAGCCGACGCGCTCGCTGCCGTAGACGTCGGTGGCGGAGCCGTTGAACTCCATGTCGATGGAGAGCGGCCGCGTCACGTCCTTGATGGTCAGCTCGCCGGTGATGCGGTACTTGTCGCCGCCGAGCTGCGCCGCCCCGGTGGACCGGAAGGTCATCTTCGGGAAGAGCTCGGCGTCGAAGAAGTCGCTGCCCAGCAGGTGGGCGTCGCGGTCCGCGATGCCGGTGCTGACCGAGCCGATCGTGACGTCGATGGAGGCGGTGGAACGGGCGGGGTCGCTGCCGTCCAGGTGCAGGCTGCCCTCGAACGCCTCGAAGCCGCCGCGGACGTTGGTCACCATGGCGTGGCGGACCGTGAAGCCGATGCTGCTGTGGGCGGGGTCGATGGCGTAGTCGCCGGTGAGGGCGGCGAGCGCCGGGTCCACGGCGAGCGCGGCGGCGGTGGTGGTGTCGGCGGTCTGGCTGCGGCGGGTGAAGATGCCCATGACGTGCTCCTCGGTGGGGGTTCTGCGGTCTGTTGAATGTTCAACGACCTCAACGAGAACGACGTTAGGCCTATTCCGTTCAAATTTCAACATCTCTGGGGGGTGTCGCGCAGTTTTGTGGAAGTCACACAAAGGACGAAGGTCCCGTCTGGCGGAGTCCATGCATCCCTTCGCCGTACTGTGCGGGCCGGACAGCGGAACACTCCCGAGACTGTGCGGAATGAACGGAGGTTTTTCATGGACCGCTTCGTAAGGTCGGTACATGACCGTTGTGGACCAGACCCCGAGCGAGCCCACGGACGCCCGCGGGCGCGTGGCCGAGCTGCACTCCCTGCGCGAGCAGGCGCGGCGCGGCCCCAGTGACCGCGCGACCGAGACCCAGCACGCCAAGGGCAAGCTCACCGCCCGTGAGCGCATCGCGCTGCTGCTCGACGAGGGTTCCTTCAAGGAGGTCGAGCAGCTCCGCCGCCACCGCGCGACCGGCTTCGGCCTGGAGGCCAAGAAGCCCTACACCGACGGTGTCATCACCGGCTGGGGCACGGTCGAGGGCCGCACGGTCTTCGTGTACGCCCACGACTTCCGCATCTTCGGCGGCGCCCTGGGCGAGGCCCACGCCACGAAGATCCACAAGATCATGGACATGGCCATCGCGGCCGGTGCCCCGCTCGTCTCCCTGAACGACGGCGCCGGCGCCCGCATCCAGGAGGGCGTCTCCGCCCTCGCCGGATACGGCGGCATCTTCCAGCGCAACACCAGGGCCTCGGGCGTCATCCCGCAGATCTCGGTCATGCTGGGCCCGTGCGCCGGCGGCGCCGCGTACTCCCCGGCCCTCACGGACTTCGTGTTCATGGTCCGGGACACCTCGCAGATGTTCATCACCGGCCCCGACGTCGTCCGCGCCGTCACCGGTGAGGAGATCACCCAGAACGGCCTCGGCGGCGCCGACGTGCACGCCGAGACCTCGGGCGTCGCGCACTTCGCGTACGACGACGAGGAGACCTGCATCTCCGAGGTCCGCTACCTCATCTCGATGCTGCCCTCCAACAACCGCGAGAACCCGCCCGTCCACGAGACGAGCGACCCGGCCGACCGCCGCAGCGAGGTCCTGCTGGACCTGGTCCCCGCAGACGGCAACCGCCCGTACGACATGCTCAAGGTCATCGAGGAGATCGTCGACGATGGCGACGTCCTGGAGATCCACGAGCGCTGGGCCCGCAACATCATCTGCGCCCTGGCCCGGATGGACGGACAGGTCGTCGGCATCGTCGCCAACCAGCCCGGCCACCTCGCCGGCGTCCTCGACATCGAGGCCTCCGAGAAGGCCGCGCGCTTCGTCCAGATGTGCGACGCCTTCAACATCCCGATCATCACCCTGCTGGACGTCCCCGGCTTCCTGCCGGGCGTCGACCAGGAGCACGGCGGCATCATCCGCCACGGCGCCAAGCTGCTCTACGCGTACTGCAACGCCACCGTCCCGCGGATCTCGCTGATCCTGCGCAAGGCCTACGGCGGCGCGTACATCGTCATGGACTCCCAGTCCATCGGCGCCGACATCACCTACGCCTGGCCCACCAACGAGATCGCCGTCATGGGCGCCGAGGGCGCGGCCAACGTCATCTTCCGCAAGCAGATCGCGGACGCCGAGGACCCCGAGGCCATGCGCGTCCGCATGGTCAAGGAGTACAAGGCCGAGCTGATGCACCCGTACTACGCGGCCGAGCGCGGCCTCGTCGACGACGTCATTGACCCCGCCGAGACCCGCGAGACCCTCGTGGCCGCCCTCGCGATGCTCCGCAACAAGCACGCCGACCTGCCGTCCCGCAAACACGGCAACCCGCCGCAGTAAGAGGAGACAAGCCACCGATGAGCACCGACACCCTGCTGCGCGTCGAAAAGGGCAACGCCGCACCCGAGGAGCTGGCCGCGATCACCGCGATCCTGCTCGCCCGTGCCGCCGCCACCCCCGAGACCGCGGCCACCCCGCGCTCCCAGGCCGGCTGGCGCCGTCTGGAGCGCACCCCGGGCTTCCGCGCCCCGCACAGCTGGCAGGGCTGAGCCCCGAAGCCGAGAAGGCCCCGCACCCTCCCAGGGTGCGGGGCCTTCCGCATGCCGTGACGGCGTCCGCAGGCGTGTGCAGGCGTGCGCGCGGCGCGGACGGAGACGCACGTACGCGAAGGCCCCGTGTCGGACGACACGGGGCCTTCGGCGGATTCGGCGGCCGACTACCGCAGGCGGGCCATCAGCGCGTGCTCGACGAGCGTGATGAGGGCGCTCTTGGCGTCCGCGCGGTGGCGGGCGTCGGTGGTGATGATGGGGGCGTCCGGGCCGATCTGCAGGGCCTCGCGGACCTCCTCCGGCGTGTACGGCTGGTGGCCGTCGAAGCCGTTGAGGGCGATCACGAACGGCAGGCCGCTGTTCTCGAAGTAGTCCACCGCGGGGAAGCAGTCCGCCAGACGGCGGGTGTCCACGAGCACGACGGCGCCGATGGCGCCGCGGACGAGGTCGTCCCACATGAACCAGAAGCGGTCCTGGCCCGGCGTACCGAAGAGGTACAGGATCAGGTCCTGGTCCAGCGTGATGCGGCCGAAGTCCATGGCGACCGTGGTGGTCGTCTTGTCCCCGGTGTGGGTCAGGTCGTCGATCCCGGCGGAGGCGCTGGTCATGACGGCTTCGGTGCGCAGCGGGTTGATCTCGGAGACCGCGCCGACGAACGTGGTCTTGCCCACGCCGAAGCCACCCGCCACCACGATCTTCGCGGACGTGGTGGAGCGGGCGGGAGCCGCTCCGCCGTTAGAGCTTGCGAAGTCCACTGAGCACCCTTTCGAGCAGTGTCACATCTGGCTGGCCGCCGGCAGACTCGTCGCCGCCGGGCTGGTGAATGGCGACAAGGCCCGCCTCCGCCAGGTCGGCGACGAGGATGCGGGCGACACCAAGAGGAATGGAGAGAAGTGCCGAGATCTCCGCGACGGATTTGATCTCCTGGCACAGGCGGCAGATGCGCTGGTGCTCGGGCAACTGCCCTTGCAGCCGCGCGGGATCTGCCGTGGTACTGACCAGCGCCTCGATGGCGAGCTGGTAGCGCGGCCGGGTACGGCCGCCGGTCATCGCGTACGGACGCACCAGCGGGTTGTGGGCCTTGGGAGCCGGCTGCCGGGCAGCGCGCGGGGGCTGCTGCGCCGGCATGGAGGGCTGCTGGGGCTGCTGGGGGTGTGCGTACGGCTGTTGCTGGTACGGGTTGTGCTCCGGCACGGGCCGGCTGGGAGCGGAGGGGAAGTTGAAGCGGTTCTGGTCGTGCCCACCCTGCGGCTGCTGCGCGCCGCCATAAGGATGTCCTCCGGGTGTTGTCACGTTTCCTCCTCCGACTCCAAGAACGCAGTACTCCCTGTGGAACCGCGCCACCGCACCCTACGGTGCGATGGCGCGAAACACACTGCCTGTCTGTTAGTTGAGAAGACTTCCCTGCAGCTCCGCACGCAGATCCGGGGTGAGGACACTGCCCGCTCGGTCCACGAGGAGGGCCATCTCGTAGCCCACGAGGCCGATGTCGCACTCGGGGTGCGCCAGCACTGCGAGGGAGGATCCGTCGGAGACGGACATGAGGAAGAGGAATCCCCGGTCCATCTCGACCACGGTCTGGTTGACGGCGCCGCCCTCGAAGATACGGGAAGCTCCGGCGGTCAGCGAGGTCAGACCGGAGGCCACGGCCGCCAGCTGATCGGCGCGGTCGCGCGGGAATCCGTCGGACATCGCCAGCAGAAGGCCGTCGGCGGAGACCACCACCGTGTGGGACACCCCGGGGGTGTTGTCCACGAAGTTGGTGATCAACCAGTTCAGGTTCTGCGCCGCCTGGCTCATCGCGCTCACACTAACGCTCCTGGTCATAGCTGTTACTTGACTGCTCGGAACCCGCGTTGCGTCCCTGCTGGACACCCCGCCGCAGGTTGCTCAACCTGCCGCGGACGTCCTCCGGGGCGCGGGAGACCTGGGGGCCTCCCTGCGGGGTCGTCTCCGCTGCGCCCTCGACCAGGTTGGCCTTGGGCACTCGCCGGGGAAGACCGGAGGGGGTGACCCCGCCCGCCTTCGGCTCACGGAGTTTGGCTGCCTGCTGCCAGCGCTCGTCGTTGCCCGAGCGCCACCCGCTGCTGCCGTCCGTCCCTTCCGTCTCCCGCTCCGGCGCCGCGGGCTGCTGCTGACGCGGCGGCCGCTGTTCGAAGAGGGATCCGGGGGACTCCGCTTCCTGCTGTGCCGGCTGCCACTGCTGCTGGCTGCCACGGCGCGGCAGGCCCGCTCCGGTCATCGCGTGACCGGTGTCCGCAGAGGTGCCCGAACGGTCGAAGCCTACGCGCTCCGGGGCCTGTTCGGGTACGGCAGGCGATTCCGATTCGGTCCCGTAGTCCTGCTCGTACGCGGGCTGGTAGGAGTTCTGCTGCGGCCACTCGGCCTGCTCCGGCTGGGCCTCGTAGCCGCCGTCGTAGGACTGCTCGGCCTGCTGCTGCTCCTGGTAGGCGGCTTCCGCATACCCGTAGTCCTGCTGCTGGTACGCATCGAAGCCCTGCTGCGGCTGCTGGGCCTCGTACGGGGATTCGTAGCCCTGCTCGGCCTGCTGCTCGTAGCCCTGGTACGGCTGGTACCCGTGTTCCGGCTGGGGTTCCGGATAGCCGGCCTGGCCGGCCGGTCCCGGCTGGCCGTCGTACTGCGCCTGCTGGTCCTGCGGGTAGCCATTCTGGGCCTGGGCCTCCAGCGCGGCACGGCGCTCCTCGCGGACGAGGGACCGGCCGACCGGGTCGAGGTCGCGGCCGTCGGAGCCCGGCTGGTCGTAGCGCGAGTCGTCGAAGCCGAGCTCGGCGGCCGTACGCATCGGAGCGGCCTGCTGGGCCTGCTGCTGCGGGATCATCGAGGAGACGGTGAAGTCGTCGTCCGGGATGCCCTCGCCACCGCCACCGTGGGTGATGGCGTCCGGGAGCATGATCAGCGACGTGGTGCCGGCCGCCTCGCCCGAGGGGCGCAGCTGGACGCGGATGCTGTGGCGGTCCGCCAGCCGGCCGACCACGAACAGACCCATGCGCTGCGAGATCGCGGCGTCCACGGTCGGCGGGTTGGCGAGCTTGTGGTTGATGTCCGCGAAGTCCTCGGCGGTGAGGCCGATGCCCTTGTCGTGGATCTCGACCATCACGCGGCCGTCCGGCAGACGGGTCGCGTTGACGCGGACCTTGGTCTGCGGGGAGGAGAACGTGGTGGCGTTCTCCAGCAGCTCGGCGAGGAGGTGCACGAGGTCGGTCACGGCCTGGCCGTGGATCTCGGCGTCGGAGACGCCGGAGAGCTCGATGCGCTCGTACTGCTCCACCTCGGAGGAGGCGGCGCGCAGGACGTCGACGAGGGGCACCGGCTGGTCCCAGCGGCGGCCCGGCTCCTCACCCGCGAGGATGAGGAGGTTCTCGCCGTTGCGGCGCATACGGGTGGCCAGGTGGTCCAGGCGGAAGAGGTTCTCCAGCTGGTCCGGGTCGGCCTCGTTGTTCTCCAGGTCGGTGATGAGGGTCAGCTGGCCCTCGATCAGCGACTGGTTGCGCATGGAGAGGTTCGTGAAGATCGCGTTGACGTTCCCTCGCAGGAGCGCCTGCTCGGCGGCGAGCCGGACCGCCTCGCGGTGGACCTGGTCGAAGGCCCGGGCGACCTCGCCGATCTCGTCCGCGGAGTCGATCGGGATCGGCTGCACGCGGGTGTCGACCTTGCCGGGGTCGGTGCGCGAGAGCTGGTCGACGAGCATCGGCAGGCGCTGCTCGGCGATGTCGAAGGCGGCGGAGCGCAGGCGGCGCATCGCACGGCCCATCTGGCGGGCCATGAGGCCCGCGAGGATGAAGGCGGCGAGCAGGGCCACGACGACGATGGCGCCGTTGGTGATGGCCTCGTTGCGGGCGTCTTCGGAGACCGCGACGGCGTCCTTGACGGCCTTGTCGAGCAGTTCCTTCTCGACCTCGTCGTAGCCGTCGAACTTCGCGGTGGCGGCGGCCTGCCAGGCGGCGGGCGTGGTGCCGCCCTCGGCCAGCTGCTTCTTGGTCCCGCCGCTGGCGATCGCGTCGGTCATGCCGGCGAGCGGGGAGCCGTTGGCCCCCGCCGGCGGGGGCACGAACTTCACGCCGGCCTGCTCGGCCTGGCGCTTCGCCTCGGTGAGCCGCGCCTCGCCCGCCTTGGACTTCGCCGCCATGACCTCCTTGAGGCGGTTCACGTCCTCCTCGGTACCCGCCGCGACGTACTCGCCGATGGCGATTTCCTCGAGGTAGGCGTAGGAGGAGAACGCGACGAGCTGAGCCTTGCGTATGTTCTCGTCGGGGTTCGGGCGCACCAGCAGGTGCGTGCCGACGGAGCGCTGCAGCGAGTTCGCCGCCTTGGCGAGCTCGATCGCGTAGACCATGCGGCCGTACGAGGTCACGTTGCCGGTGCCGAGGCCGAGCTCGTTCGAGAACTGCATCAGGTAGTGCTCGACGAGCACGTAGCCCTCTTCAGTCGGGATGGGACCCGGCTGGCCGTTCTGGAGGTTCTTCTTCGCGGTCTCGAGCGCCGCCTGGTAGGCCTTCTCGCGGACCTGCGCCAGCTTGGGCTCCTCCGCGCGGAAGAGCTCCAGACGGCGCTCCATGCCCTGGTTCTCGGGCAGGTCCTTGACGGCCTGGTCGAACTTCACCTTGGCGCCGTCGGTCGTGTTGCGGACCTTGGCGACCACGTCGTTCTTGGCGTCGCCGAGCAGCAGCGGCTCCGCGGAGAGGTCGCGCTCGTTGAGCAGCGCCTGGCTGTATTCCGAGGCGGCCTGGACGACCCGGGCGATCTTCTCGGCGTCCTTGGCCTCGTTCCAGGTGTCGATGGACCCCTTCACCTGGAAGCCGCCCATGACCAGCCCGACGAGGGCGGGCACGAGCAGGATGGCGTTCAGACGGGTCGGCACGCGCCAGTTGCGCGGGGAGAACCTGCTGGTGCTCCCGCTGCTCTCGGGCGGGCCCACGGGAACGTCGACCGGCGACGCGGCCGCTCGCGGCGGCGGGGTGAAGTTGCCGCGCGCGGGTTCATCCGCGGGGCTTGCGTTGCTTCGCCTCACTCGACCAACAACCTCTCGGCGGTACTACTAGCTAGTTCGTTGAATTCCAGCACGGTTAACGGCCGTGTTCCAAACAGTTGAAATCGGCCATTCCCCGAGACTTACGCCTCACATAAATCGGACATAAAGAGCTTCCTACGGCAAAAATGGGGGGAGTTGTGCGCGTAGCGGCACCAGCCGAACGCGGCGTGTCGCCAACTGCCGCCAATTCTCTGTCGAAACGTTATGAACCAAAGGGGCGGGCCGTGTCGTAGGACACAGCCCGCCCCTGCGGCGGAAGCTGAAACGCCGTTACTTGAGCCGGGCCATCAGCGCGTGCTCGACGAGCGTGATGAGGGCGCTCTTGGCGTCCGCGCGGTGGCGGGCGTCGGTGGTGATGATGGGGGCGTCCGGGCCGATCTGCAGGGCCTCGCGGACCTCCTCCGGCGTGTACGGCTGGTGCCCCTCGAAGCCGTTGAGGGCCACGACGAACGGCAGGCCGCTGTTCTCGAAGTAGTCCACGGCCGGGAAGCAGTCCGCCAGGCGGCGGGTGTCGACCAGCACGATCGCGCCGATGGCGCCGCGGACGAGGTCGTCCCACATGAACCAGAAGCGGTCCTGGCCCGGGGTGCCGAAGAGGTACAGGATCAGGTCCTGGTCCAGCGTGATGCGGCCGAAGTCCATGGCGACCGTGGTGGTCGTCTTGTCCCCGGTGTGGGTCAGGTCGTCGATCCCGGCGGAGGCGCTGGTCATGACGGCTTCGGTGCGCAGCGGGTTGATCTCGGACACGGCGCCGACGAACGTGGTCTTGCCCACGCCGAAGCCACCGGCGACCACGATCTTCGCCGAGGTGGTGGAGCGGGCGGGAGCCGCTCCGCCGTTAGAGCTTGCGAAGTCCACTGAGCACCCTTTCCAGCAGCGTCACGTCCGGCGTGCCGCCGGCCTCTCCATTGCCCGGCTGGTGGATGGCCACCATGCCGGCCTCCGCCAGGTCGGCGACGAGGATCCGGGCCACACCGAGCGGCATCGACAGCAGCGCGGAGACTTCCGCGACCGACTTGACCTCACGGCACAGGGTGCAGATGCGCTGGTGCTCCGGGAGCAGGCCGGACAGGTGCATCGGATCGGCCGTGGTGCTGACCAGGGCCTCGATGGCGAGCTGGTAGCGGGGCCGGGTACGGCCGCCGGTCATCGCGTACGGACGCACCAGCGGCTGTTCGCCTTCCGAGTACGAATCTCCGTACGCATCGGGGTAGGCGGGGGGCGGGGTCATTGATCCTCCGGGCTGGACAGCAGTGGTCAGCGTGCCGTCTGACGGGGCGGCCGGTGGGGGGACGGTATGACGGCCTATCGGGGGTACTGGGTACCGGGGCGGGGGCCCCGGTCTCCCGGCCGGCAGTACCGGCCGACCGGGAGATTGACGGTCAGATGAGCAGGCTTCCCTGCAGCTCCGCGCGCAGGTCCGGGGTGAGGACGCTGCCGGCACGGTCCACGAGGAGGGCCATCTCGTAGCCCACGAGGCCGATGTCGCACTCGGGGTGCGCCAGTACGGCCAGCGAGGATCCGTCGGAGACGGACATGAGGAAGAGGAATCCCCGGTCCATCTCGACCACGGTCTGATTGACGGCGCCGCCCTCGAAGATGCGGGAGGCTCCGGCGGTCAGCGAGGTCAGACCGGAGGCCACGGCCGCCAGCTGATCGGCGCGGTCGCGCGGGAAGCCTTCGGACATCGCCAGAAGGAGGCCGTCGGCGGAGACCACCACCGTGTGGGACACCCCGGGGGTGTTGTCCACGAAGTTGGTGATCAACCAGTTCAGGTTCTGTGCCGCCTGGCTCATCGAACTCAACTAACGCTCCTGCTGGTAAGTGGGGTCGATGTGGTAACTGCCGGTCGCCGGGCCGCTGTTGCCGGCCTGGCGACCCTGCTGAATACCCCGTCGGAGGTTGGTCAGACGGCCGCGGACGTCATCGGGCGCCCGCGAAACCTGAGGGCCGGTCTGCGCGTCCGCCTGCGTCTGCGCGGTTCCGGCCACGAGGTTCGCCCGGGGCACCCGGCGGGGCAGCCCCGAGGTCGTGATGCCGCCGGCCGCGGGCTGGCGCACGCGCTCGGCCTGGCGCATCAGCTCGTCGTTCGGCGAGGACTTCCAGCTGACGGTCGGCATGGCGCCGGTCGTCGCCTGGGCGGGCTCGACCGCGAGCTCCTGGCCGCGCTGCGGCAGCTGGTGCTGCTGCGGGGCCGGGGCCGGAGCGGACTGCTGCGGCTGCTGGGGGACGACCGGTGCCGGCGCGGCGGGCTGCTGGCCCTCCTCGCGGAACCAGTTCGACTCCAGCGAATCGAAGATCGGGCTGCGGTCCTGGCCGTGACCCGTCGCCGGAGGCAGGGCCTCGGGCTGCGGAGCCTGCGGCAGGCTCGGGGTCTCGGGCCGCGGGGGCGGTACCTGCAGGTACTCGCCACCGGCCTGCGGCTGCTGCGGGGCCTGCGGCGAACGGGGGAACCCGCCCACACCCGGGCCGCCGGGACGCTGGGGCTGGAAACCGCCCGGGCGCTCGAACTGGCCGGTGGTCGACTGGTCCTGGTAACCCCGCACGTCGGGACGCTCGAACTGTCCGGTCGTGCTGTTGCCGGCGTTCCCCTGGGGGAGCGGGGCGTTGAAGTCGGGGCGGGGGAACTCGGCCGTCGAGCCGGGGCCCGACAGCTCGTCGTGGCCGCGCGCCTGGTCGGCACCCCAGCTGGTGGTCTGCGGGGCGGAAAGCTCCGCACGCGCAGCGCCGCCCCGCGGGGGCAGCTGCGGCCGCGGGCCGCTCTGGGCCGGCGCCGCGGGGGCGGCCGGCTGCTGGAAAGCCTGGGGCTGCTGGGGCTGCTGGGCCTGCGGCTGCTGCGGGCGCTCGAAGCCGTTGCCCTGCTGGAATCCCTGGGGCGCGGTCGGGCGGGCCTGGGGGCCCCCGGACAGTCCGGCACCCGCGAAGTTCGCCGTGCCGGCACCGGCACCTGCCGTACCGCGGCCCGGCAGCGGAGCACCGCCGCCGAAGCCGCCCTGACCCTGGCCCTGCCCGGTCGGACCGGTCGGCGCACCGCCGCCGAAGCCGCCCTGGCCGCCCTGCTGCGGGCGGGCACCGGGGCCGCCCGGCTGCTGCGGCCGGCCGCCCTGGGGACGCTGCGGGCCGGGGCCGCCGTCGCGGCCCGGCAGTGCGGCGCGCTGACCGCCGGCGCCGACCTGGCCGCGCTGCGGAGCGGCGCCGACGGGCTGGCGTCCGCCCGGACCGGGCACGGAGCCCTGCGCGGACGCGGCCGGGCCGCCGGCCGGAGCCTGGCCGCCCGGAGCACCCGGACCGCCCGGCTTCTTGCCGCCCTGGGCGACGTCCACCGGAAGCATGACGAGGGCCGTCGTACCGCCCGAGTCGGAGGGGCGCAGCTGGATGCGGATGCCGTGTCGCAGGGACAGGCGGCCGACCACGAACAGGCCCATGCGGCGGGAGACGGAGACGTCCACGGTCGGCGGCGCCGCGAGGCGCTCGTTGATCGCGGCGAGGTCCTCGGGGGAGAGGCCGATGCCGGTGTCGTGGATCTCCACGAGCACGCGGCCGTCGGGAAGCGCGTGACCGGTGACCTTGACCTTGGTCTGCGGGGAGGAGAACGAGGTGGCGTTCTCCAGCAGCTCGGCGAGGAGGTGCACGAGGTCGTTGACGACGCGGCCGGCGACATCGGTGCCCGGCACCGAGGCCAGTTCGATGCGCTCGTACTGCTCCACCTCGGACGCGGCGGCACGGAGCACGTCGACGAGCGGGACGGGGCGGGTCCACCGGCGGCCCGGCTCCTCGCCCGCGAGGACGAGGAGGTTTTCGCCGTTACGGCGCATGCGGGTCGCGAGGTGGTCGAGCTTGAAGAGCGAGGACAGCTGGTCCGGGTCGGCCTCGCGCGACTCCAGCTCGGAGATGAGCGAGAGCTGGCGCTGGATGAGGCCCTGCGAACGGCGCGAGAGGTTGGTGAACATCGCGTTGACGTTGCCTCGCAGGAGGGCCTGCTCGGCGGCGAGGCGGACCGCCTCGCGGTGCACGTCGTCGAATGCCGCGGCCACCTGGCCGATCTCGTCGCGGGTGTGCACACCGACCGACTCCACGGACGTGTCGACGTCCTGCGGGTCGGACTCGGAGAGCTGCTTGACGAGCTCGGGCAGACGGTCCTGGGCGACCCGGGTCGCGGTGTCCTGGAGGCGGCGCAGCGAGCGGATCATCGAGCGGGCCATGACGAAGGCGCCGACGAGGGAGACGCCGAGCACGAGGAGGATCAGGGCACCGTTGATGATGGCGTCCTGCTGCGACTCCTGCTTGAGCTCGCGGGCCTTCTGCTCCATGTCCTCGAGGAGGCTGAGCTCGATCTGCTTCATCGCCGAGAGCTTGGTGCCGTCGGCGTCGTACCAGTCCAGCCAGGACCGGTTCTTCTCGCGGAGGAAGGCGTCCTGGGTGGAGAGCACGCGGCGCGCGTAGTGGTCGGCGCTGGCGATCTCGGAGTTGCCGTCGCCGAGACCGGCGAGGAGCTCCTCGGAGCGGCCCTGGTAGACGAGTTCGAAGGTCTTCTTCGCCTGCTGCTCACCGCGCTGGGCGGAGAGCGCGTACAGACGGTCGTTCTCCTTGAGCGAGCCCTGCTTCTCCGCGCTCTCGGGGAGCGAGGCGGCGATGATCGCGCGCTGGATGGAGGCGTACTCCTTGGCGGACGAGAAGGCCGCCAGGGCGCGCGTGCGCTTGATCATCTCCGGGTTGGAGGTGGCCTGCGCCATGTCCTGCGAGAGGGAGAGGAGCGAGACGATCAGCGCGTTGTACTCGGTGACGGTCTGCTGGGCACCGCTGGCGTACGCGTGCTTGCGGATGTCCTCGATGTTGGTGAGCTGACGGCCGATCTGCAGGATGTTGTTGCGGATCGACTTGAGGGTGTCGTCCTTGCCCTCGACGTCGTCGACCTTGTCCGTCGCCGCGGCGAAGGCCTTGGCAGCGTTGTCGGTCTCCTGGCGCTTCCCGTCGACCGTGCTGTTGCTCTTGCCGCCGGTGAGCGAGAGCGGACCCGCCGAGATGTCCCGCTCCTCCTGGAGCATGGCGGCCAGGTGGGTGGCCTGCCGGGTCATCGTCGTCAGCAGCTGCATGTGCTCGAGCTGCGCGATGTCGTTGAGCGAGTCGTTGATGCGGAAGCCACCGAGCGTGGTGGCGGCGACGACCGGCAGGGTCAGCAGCGACACCAGTCGCGTGCTGATTCGCCAGTTCTGCATGGCGAGACGGGAACCGGGCCCGCTGGGGGCCTTCGGTATCGCCGTGTCCTGCGGCTCGGTCTGACCGGCCTTGGCGGACTTCCCGCGGCCCTTCGCCTTCACCGTGGCGGAGGCGTCGTGGCCCGCGCCTTCGACAGCCGGCCCCCGGTTCTGGGCGTGCTGGGGCGAGGTGCCACGGTCGGTTCCGCGCGGCTCCTGCTCGGCGGCGGCATCTCCACGGCCCTGGCGGGCCTGGGGAGACCCCTTGCCGTCCCTCTTGAATCGTCCCTGCACTAGCGTCGCAACCTCTGGACCAGGCGCCCCACCGGGAGACCGGTGGAACGGTGTCGAGTCGTGGGGCACTGAATGCCCCATGGTGGTCGTCGGTGACCGGCGCGTTTCCTTCTCGCGCCACCGCGTCTCGGCGCTAGTCGCGCCACCTGCGCGCCGGTTGTATCCCGCGGTGGTCCCGCGAATTCCAGCACAGTGGCGGATCTCCAACAAGGTGCGCGTGTCGCCCCGGAGAGTCGGTGACGTCTTGTGACGGAGGCGCTACACGATGTGGGGTCGCTTTCGGGAGAAACCGGACTTAGATGGCCCAAACGGCCGGGTTGTCAAGGTGTCCCAGTCGAGATGATCAGCAGCGGAATGGAACATTCAGTAGCGCAATGTCCGTTTCTTCGGGTCATTTTGACTGCCCGTAATGCCCGTATTGCCGGGTCGCTGGTGAGCAAACTCACACAGCCGTGGCCATTACTTACCGGTTCGGCGAGGGATTTAGATGTTTAGCCTTGCCCTTTACAGGGTTGGCGGCCGCGTCAACCGGTACCCGACGATCAGCTGAGGCCTGCAACTCCATGAGTACGAAGACGACGCGACCGATGTTCCGCAACATAGCCAACCCCCGCCGCACCACCCTCGCGCACCTCAAGGACGCCGAGGAGCTGCAGGCGGCACCGGCCTCCCCGGAGCACGCCGTCGAGCTGCCGACCCAGACGGCCAACCCGCGCCGCACGGTCCTCATGGACGCACCGGTCGTCACCCCGGCGCAGTAGCAGCCGCGCGAAACAGCGCGGGGCGCCGCTCCCCACCGCGTTAGCCTGGAGTCCGCAGACTCCAGCCAGCGGAAATACAGAGGGGCAGACGCAACACGTGCGCATCGCCAGGTTCTCCATCGACGGCAATGTCGCGTTCGGCGCGGTCGAGGGCAGCACTGCCCTCGCGGCGTCCGAGGGTGAGCTCGTCCTCGACATCATCAAGGGCATTCCGTTCGCGGACTTCGAGCTGTCCGGCACGAAGGTCCCGCTGAGCAAGGTCCGGCTGCTGCCGCCCGTGCTCCCGAACAAGGTCGTGGCCATCGGCCGCAACTACGCGGAGCACGCGGCAGAGCTCGGCAACGAGGTCCCGGACGCGCCGATCACCTTCTTCAAGCCCTCCACCTCGGTGGTCGGCCCGGGCGACCCGATCACGTACCCCTCCTTCTCCCAGGACCTCCACCACGAGGCGGAGCTCGCCGTGGTCATCGGCCGCATGTGCCGCGAGGTCCCGCGCGAGCGCGTCAAGGACGTGATCCTCGGCTACACCTGCGCCAACGACGTCACCGCGCGCGACGTCCAGCAGCGCGAGAAGCAGTGGGCGCGGGCCAAGGGCTTCGACAGCTCCTGCCCCCTCGGCCCCTGGATCGAGACCGACCTGGACCCGGCCGACCTGACCATCCAGTGCACCGTCAACGGCGAACAGCGCCAGCTCGGCCGCACCAGCGACATGGTCCGCTCCATCGAGGACCTGGTCGTGCACATCACCGAGGCCATGACGCTGCTCCCGGGCGACGTCATCCTCACGGGGACCCCGGCCGGAGTCGGCCCCCTCAACGTCGGCGACGAGGTCGCCGTCACCATCGAAGGCATCGGCACTCTCACCAACAAGGTGATCAAGCGTGGCTAACGCGAACGTCCGCGTACGTTTCTGTCCCTCCCCGACCGGCAACCCCCACGTGGGCCTGGTCCGGACCGCCCTCTTCAACTGGGCGTTCGCCCGCCACCACGGCGGTACGTTCGTCTTCCGCATCGAGGACACCGACGCGGCGCGCGACTCCGAGGAGTCGTACGACCAGCTGCTCGACTCGCTGCGCTGGCTCGGCTTCACCTGGGACGAGGGCCCCGAGGTCGGCGGCCCGCACGCGCCCTACCGGCAGTCCGAGCGCATGGACATCTACAAGGACGTCGCGCAGCGGCTCCTCGACGGCGGCTACGCCTACAAGTGCTACTGCACCACCGAGGAGCTCGACGCGCGCCGTGCGGCCGCCCGCGCCGCCGGCAAGCCCTCCGGCTACGACGGCCACTGCCGCGAGCTGACCACCGTGCAGGTCGAGGCGTACGAGGGCGAGCACCGCGCCTCCATCGTCCGCTTCCGGATGCCCGACGAGCCGATCACCTTCACGGACCTCGTCCGCGGCGAGCTCACCTTCACCCCGGACAACGTGCCGGACTTCGGCATCGTCCGGGCCAACGGAGCCCCGCTGTACACGCTGGTCAACCCGGTCGACGACGCGCTGATGGAGATCACGCACGTCCTGCGCGGCGAGGACCTGCTCTCCTCGACCCCCCGCCAGATCGCCCTGTACAAGGCGCTGATCGAGCTGGGCGTCGCCAAGACCACCCCCGCCTTCGGCCACCTGCCGTACGTGATGGGCGAGGGCAACAAGAAGCTCTCCAAGCGCGACCCCGAGGCCTCGCTCAACCTGTACCGCGAGCGCGGCTTCCTCCCCGAGGGCCTGCTGAACTACCTCTCGCTGCTCGGCTGGTCCTTCTCCAAGGACCAGGACGTCTTCTCGATCGAGGAGATGGTGTCGAAGTTCGACATCGACGGCGTCAACGCCAACCCGGCGCGCTTCGACCTCAAGAAGGCCGAGTCGATCAACGGCGACCACATCCGCCTGCTCGACCCGAAGGTCTTCGCGGACCGCTGCGCCCCGTGGCTGCAGGCCCCGCACGCCAACTGGGCCCCCGAGGACTTCGACGCCGCGGCGTGGGAGCGCATCGCGCCGTACGCCCAGACGCGCGTGGGCGTCCTCTCGGAGATCACCGCCAACGTCGACTTCCTGTTCCTGAAGGAGCCGGTGGAGGACCAGGCGTCCTGGGACAAGGCGATGAAGGGCGAGCCGGCGGCCCTGCTGACCACGGCGCGCGAGAACCTGGAGTCGGCCGACTGGTCGGACCCGGAGTCCCTCAAGCAGGCCGTCCTGACCGCCGGCGAGGCGCACGGCCTCAAGCTCGGCAAGGCCCAGGCCCCGGTCCGCGTCGCCGTCACCGGCCGCACGGTCGGCCTGCCGCTCTTCGAGTCCCTGGAGATCCTGGGCAAGGAGCGCTCCCTGGCCCGCATCGACGCGGCCCTGGCGAAGCTCGCCGCCTAGTGCTGTGACGCACGTCCCCGCAGGGGGCGGCAGCCGCAACCCGGCCGCCGCCCCCTGCGGCGTTGGCGGAGGCCGCCGCAGCGCCGACGGGGAGATCACCTGCTTCGTGACGGACTTCCCCGTCCTGCCTCCGCGGGACGGGGAAGCGGCGTAGCCTCGGCGTATGCCGATCCGCGCCGTGCTCTGGGACATCGACGACACCCTGTTCGACTACACCGGGGCCGACGCCACGGGCCTCGCGCGCCACCTGGAGGCCGAGGGGATCGCGGGGCGGTACGGCACCCCCGCCGAGGCGCTCGCGCTCTGGCGGCGGATCACGGACCGCCACTGGGCGCGTTTCGCGGCGGGCGAGGGCACCTTCCAGGGGCAGCGGCGGGACCGGGTGCGGGAGTTCCTCGAACAGCCCGCGATGACCGACGCGCAGGCCGACGCCTGGTTCGACCAGTACGTCGAGCACTACAAGGCCGCGTGGACGGTCTTCCCGGACGTGGTGCCCGTACTCGACCTCCTCGCCGCCGACTACCGGCACGGGGTGCTCTCCAACTCCTCCCTGGCCAACCAGGACCCCAAGCTGCGCGACCTCGGCCTGCGCGACCGGTTCGAGGTGCTGATCTGCGCCGTCGAACTCGGAGTGAGCAAGCCCGAGGCGGGGGCCTTCCTCGCCGCCTGCGAGGCGCTGGGCCTGCCGCCGGGTGATGTGGCGTACGTGGGGGACCAGCCCGAGATCGACGCGCGCGGGGCCCGTGACGCCGGGCTGCTCGCGTTCTGGCTCGACCGGGACGGCAGCCGGGGGCCCGGACCCGATGGGGCGCACCGGATCGAGGGCCTTGACCAGCTCCCGGAGCTGCTGGCCGCAGATACCCGTTTTGGAGCACGGTCAGGCATCCGGTAATGTTCTTTCTGCGCCGCCGGAGCGGGCCGAAAGGCCGGACGGGGGCGCCACTCGAAAGAAAATCCCCCCAAGGGGTTGACTTTCGGTGGGGTATAGTGTAATTGGCAACACGAGGGTTTCTGGTTCCCTTATTCTAGGTTCGAGTCCTGGTACCCCAGCGCAGTGCAGCAGTAACGCAGTGCTTAGCCCCCGTTGTGTAGCGGCCTAGCACGCCGCCCTCTCAAGGCGGTAGCGCCGGTTCGAATCCGGTCGGGGGTACAGATCCTTCCCGCGAGATCTCCAGGGTCGCACCCGGACATTTTGATGCAGGATCGCTAGGGCCCCCGTTGTGTAGCGGCCTAGCACGCCGCCCTCTCAAGGCGGTAGCGCCGGTTCGAATCCGGTCGGGGGTACTGTGGTCTGGTCTAGACCACCCTTGGGCTATGGTGTAATTGGCAACACGAAGGTTTCTGGTTCCTTTGTTCTAGGTTCGAGTCCTGGTAGCCCAGCGCAGTACCTGCAAGCCCCCGTTGTGTAGCGGCCTAGCACGCCGCCCTCTCAAGGCGGTAGCGCCGGTTCGAATCCGGTCGGGGGTACGCACAGGAGAGGCCCTCCGCGTTCATCGCGGAGGGCCTCTTCGCTTTGTCCGGGCTCGTTCCGAGCCGGTGCGGCCGAGCTCACAAGTACGGGCCCGGAGGCGCGTGTTCGGACGTGTGCGGCGTCGTACGCGCCCCCGGGCCCGGGGGGAAGGGTGAATGCGGGGCAGGGTCAGCCGGAGCGGCGCAGGGCCTCCGAGAGCCGGGCGGCCGCGTCGATGACGGCCTGGGCGTGCATGCGGCCCGGGTGGCGGGTCAGGCGCTCGATCGGCCCGGAGACCGACACGGAGGCCACCACGCGGTTCGACGGCCCGCGTACGGGCGCCGACACGGAGGCCACGCCGGGCTCCCGCTCGCCGATCGACTGCGCCCAGCCGCGGCGCCGTACGCCCGAGAGGGCCGTCGCCGTGAAGCGCGCGCCCTGCAGGCCTCGGTGGAGCCGCTCGGGCTCCTCCCAGGCCATCAGGATCTGCGCGGCCGAGCCGGCCTTCATCGGGAGCGTGGAGCCCACCGGGACGGTGTCCCGCAGGCCCGACAGCCGCTCGGCGGCCGCCACGCAGATGCGCATGTCTCCCTGACGGCGGTAGAGCTGCGCGCTCTCACCCGTCACGTCACGCAGGTGTGTCAGTACCGGTCCCGCCGTGGCCAGCAGTCGGTCCTCGCCGGCCGCGGCGGCGAGTTCCGCCAGCCGCGGGCCGAGGATGAACCGGCCCTGCATGTCCCTCGCCACCATCCGGTGGTGTTCCAGTGCCACGGCGAGCCGGTGTGCCGTGGGTCGTGCGAGCCCTGTCGCCGCGACCAGCCCGGCGAGGGTGGCCGGACCGGACTCCAGTGCGCTCAATACCAGAGCTGCCTTGTCGAGAACGCCGACGCCGCTAGAGTTGTCCATGAAACGATATTCACGTCTCACACTGTGAAACGCAAGTTCAAATTTTCCAAGAACAAGCGAGTCTGTATGTGCGGGTCCACGAACCACTGGGTCCGAGCCGTCGTCCGAGACGTGGGGGTGCGGGCGATCAGGCGCAACAGATCTCTATGAAGCGCCGGCACAACCGGCCGGCCGGAGGGAAAGCGATGGGTAGGACACTCGCGGAGAAGGTCTGGGACGACCATGTCGTCCGGCGCGCCGAAGGCGAGCCCGACCTCCTCTTCATTGATCTGCACCTGCTGCACGAGGTGACCAGCCCGCAGGCCTTCGAGGGCCTGCGCCAGGCCGGCCGCAAGGTCCGACGCCTCGACCTCACCATCGCGACCGAGGACCACAACACCCCCACGCTCGACATCGACAAGCCGATCGCGGACCCGGTCTCCCGGGCCCAGCTGGAGACGCTGCGCAGGAACTGCGCCGAGTTCGGCGTACGGCTGCACTCGCTGGGCGACGTCGAGCAGGGTGTCGTGCACGTCGTGGGGCCGCAGCTGGGTCTGACCCAGCCCGGCACCACCGTGGTCTGCGGTGACTCGCACACCTCCACCCACGGTGCGTTCGGTGCGCTGGCCTTCGGCATCGGCACCAGCCAGGTCGAGCACGTGCTGGCCACCCAGACGCTGCCGCTGGCCCGCCCGAAGACGATGGCGATCACCGTCACCGGCGAGCTGGCCGAGGGTGTCACGGCCAAGGACCTGATCCTGGCCATCATCGCCAAGATCGGCACCGGCGGCGGCCAGGGCTACATCCTGGAGTACCGCGGCGAGGCCATCGAGAAGCTGTCGATGGAAGCCCGCATGACCATCTGCAACATGTCGATCGAGGCCGGTGCCCGCGCGGGCATGATCGCCCCCGACCAGACCACCTTCGACTACCTCGAGGGCCGCGACCACGCCCCCGTGGGCGAGGACTGGGACGCCGCCGTGGCGTACTGGCGGACCCTGCACACCGACGCGGACGCGGTCTTCGACGCGGAGGTCGTCATCGACGGCGCCGCACTGTCCCCGTTCGTCACCTGGGGCACCAACCCGGGCCAGGGCGCGCCGCTGTCGGCCAACGTCCCCGACCCGGCTTCGTACGAGGACGCTTCGGAGCGCCTGGCCGCCGAAAAGGCCCTGGAGTACATGGGGTTGACCGCCGGGCAGCCGCTGCGCGACATCAAGGTCGACACCGTCTTCGTAGGTTCCTGCACCAACGGCCGCATCGAGGACCTGCGCGCCGTCGCCGGGATCGTCGAGGGCCGCAAAGTCGCCGACGGCGTACGGATGCTGGTCGTCCCCGGTTCGGTCCGGGTCGCCCTGCAGGCCGTGGAAGAGGGCCTGGACAAGGTCTTCAAGGAGGCCGGCGCCGAGTGGCGGCACGCGGGCTGCTCGATGTGCCTGGGCATGAACCCCGACCAACTGGCGCCGGGTGAGCGCTCCGCGTCCACCTCCAACCGCAACTTCGAGGGCCGGCAGGGCAAGGGCGGACGCACCCACCTGGTCTCCCCGCAGGTGGCCGCCGCCACCGCGGTGCTGGGCCACCTGGCCTCGCCCGCCGACCTGTCCGCCGCCGACGCGACCGCCGGAGTCTGAACCATGGAAGCCTTCACCACCCACACCGGCCGGGCCGTCCCGCTGCGCCGGAGCAACGTCGACACCGACCAGATCATCCCGGCCCACTGGCTGAAGAAGATCACCCGCGACGGGTTCGAGGACGGGCTCTTCGAGGCCTGGCGCAAGGACCCCGAGTTCGTCACGAACCGTCCGGAGCGCGCCGGCGCGACCGTCCTGGTCGCCGGCCCCGATTTCGGTACCGGTTCCTCGCGCGAGCACGCCGTCTGGGCCCTGCAGAACTTCGGCTTCAAGGCGGTCATCTCCTCCCGCTTCGCCGACATCTTCCGCGGGAACTCGCTGAAGAACGGCCTGCTGACCGTCGTGCTCCCGCAGGAGACCGTCGACAGGCTGTGGGAGCTGACCGAGGCCGACCCGGCCGCCGAGATCACGGTCGACCTGGTCGCCCGCGAGGTCCGAGCGGAAGGCGTCGTAGCGGAGTTCGAGCTCGACGACAACGCCCGCTGGCGTCTGCTGGAGGGGCTGGACGACATCTCGCTCACCCTTCAGAACGAAGCGGACATCGCCACGTACGAAAGTGCGCGCCCGTCCTTCAAGCCGCGCACCGTTCAGGCCTGATTCCTGCCTGATCAGCGCTTATTCACCCTTGGGTGATCACATCGACAACACTGTGCCCCCCACCGGATGGTGGGGGGCACAGCTGTGTGTTGAGGCCCCGTGAGGCGACAACTCGCCCCAGATGGCACAATCTGTGCATGGAACGCGACAGTCAACTTGAGCTCTACGAACTCGTCGCGGACCGATTGAAAGAAGCACACACACGGGTGCGCTCACTGCAAGTCCCGGAGGGCGTAAGGATGGCGCTGTCCCGGAAGCTGTTGGTCGTCACGGCCGCGGCGAAGCACGATCTCGCCGATGCGGCTAGGCGCCTGGACAGGTTGATGAAGGACCTCGACGAGGGTCGATTCCCTGAAGGCGACTGATGCGAAGGAACTCCGTAACGTCCTCCGGCGTTGCGGCACTAGGGTGATTAGCCCGTTTCGTGTTTGATTTGCGGTATATATCCGCCTAACGTGCGAAATAAGCTTGAACACATTCGTTCTGGCGAAGTCTCCGAAGGGGAAGACGTGAACAAGGCGCAGCTCGTAGAAGCGATTGCCGACAAGCTGGGCGGCCGCCAGCAGGCCGCGGACGCTGTCGACGCGGTACTGGACGCGATCGTCCGCGCTACCGTCGCGGGCGACCGGGTCTCGGTCACGGGCTTCGGCTCGTTCGAGAAAGTCGACCGGCCGGCCCGTTACGCCCGCAACCCCCAGACGGGTGAGCGCGTCCGGGTCAAGAAGACCTCGGTGCCCCGCTTCCGCGCGGGCCAGGGATTCAAGGACCTGGTCAGCGGCACCAAGAAGCTCCCCAAGGGCGGCGAGGTCTCGGTGAAGAAGGCGCCGAAGGGCAGCCTCACCGGGGGAGCCTCCGCGACGGTGAAGAAGGCCGCCGCGAAGAAGGCCACCACCGCCAAGAAGGCCGCGGCAAAGACCGCGGTCGCAAAGAAGGTCGTGGCGAAGAAGACCACCGCGACCGCCAAGAAGGCGGTGGCCAAGACCGCCGTCGCCAAGAAGGCCACCCCGGCGAAGAAGGCCACCGCGGTCAAGAAGGCCGCGACCGCGGCCAAGAAGACCACCGCCGCCGCCAAGAAGACCGCTCCGGCGGCCAAGAAGGCCACCGCGAAGACGACCGCGCCCGCCAAGAAGACGACGACGCGCAAGGCCACCGCGAAGAAGACGACCGCCCGCAAGAAGTGATCAGGGGTACGAGTCACACACGCCGGGCCGGTTCCCCCAGGGGGAGCCGGCCCGCGGTGCATTGACGTCCTCGCAGGTCAGAAGGGTGGAACGGCGGGACTCAGAAGGTCTGGAGCGTGACCAGCGTGATCCGCAGCCCCGCGCCCTCGCCGTCCGTCTCGATCCGGACCCGCTGCCCGGGCCGCAGCATCCGCAGGCCCCCCGCGTCGAAGGCCGCTGTCTCGAAGGGCACCGGGGTGCCGTCGTCCAGCAGCACACTGCCGCTGCGGGTGTCGGAATCGTACGTGTACGCGGTCGCCTGCATACCGGAACTGTATCGGGCCGTGTGACGGCCCACGCCGAGGGCGAAGGCGGTCCGCAGATCCGCCGCCGTGTCCACGTCGCGGCGCACGCTGTCGACGCCCTCCAGTGCGATTTCCACCGCCCCCGAGGCCGAATGCCTGGCCCGCGACGGGCCCCCGAACGAGGGTGCCAATTCCACGGCCGGTGCCGCGGAAAGCAAGGTCGTCCCGATTCCGGCGGCATCCGCCAGAAATGCCCGGGGAAATGCGGCGGCGGTATCGAGCACGCGTAGCAATTCGGGGGGCCGCAGCGCCGGCAGATCGGCGTTCATCGCGGCCACCGCCGCCCCGGGCCGCCCCGCCCGTATCGCCCGCGCCCCGTGGGCCAGCGCCGCGTTGAGACCGGCCCCCGGGGTGTCCGGGACGATCCGCGCCCCCAGTCTGGCCAGTTCCGACCCGGCCGCCGCGTCGTCCGTGACGACCACCACATCCGCGACCGCGACGCAGGCCAGCGCCCCGGCGACGGTGTCCTGGGCGAAGGCCAGGGCGAGTCCGGGACGGGCCGCGCCCACGGACGCGGCGAGACGGCTCTTGGCCACCGCAAGGGGCTTCAGCGGGACCACCAGACTCCAGACGGCGTTCGTGGCCGCCCCCTTCCCTAGGGTTTCCCTCCGGCGCGCTCGGCACCCATTGTCACCTCCGGCAGGACGGCCCCGGGGCGGCATGGCGCGAGCGGGGCGTACGGTGTTCTCGACAGAGACCGGACCGGGGGCCACACTTGTCCGGCCGACGAGGTGCCCAAGCCGCGCACCGGTCCTAGAGGAAGGTGTCCGAGTGTCCCGCCGCAGAATCGGCTTCTGGTACCGCCTGGCTGCGGTCATCGCAAAACCGCCGCTGGTGGTGCTCTTCAAGCGGGACTGGCGGGGAATGGAGCACATTCCGGCCGAGGGCGGATTTATCACCGCCGTCAATCACAACTCGTATCTGGACCCGCTCTCCTACGCGCACTTCCAGTACAACACCGGCCGGGTGCCCCGATTGCTCGCGAAGGCCGCCCTCTTCAAGGTCCCTATTGTCGGGTCCATCCTGCGCGGCAGCGGGCAGATCCCGGTCTACCGGGAGAGCACCAACGCCCTGGACGCATTCCGGGCCGCCGTGGACGCCATCGAGCGCGGCGAATGCGTGGCCTTTTACCCGGAGGGCACCCTCACCCGCGACCCCGACATGTGGCCGATGGCCGGCAAGACCGGCGCCGCCCGTGTCGCACTGATCACCAAGGCGCCCGTCATTCCCGTGGCCCAGTGGGGCGCGAATCTCGCGATGCCGCCCTACGCCAAGGAGAACAAGGTCAGCCTCTTCCCGCGCAAGACCCTCCAGGTGCTCGCAGGACCGCCGGTGGACCTCTCCGCCTACTACGACCGGGAACCCACCCCGGACGTGCTCAAGGAGGTCACCGAGGTCATCATGGCGGCCATCACCGCGCTGCTGGAGGAGCTGCGGGGCGAAAAGGCGCCCGAGCAGCCGTACGACCATCGCAAGGCCAGGGCGGAACAGCGGCGCAAGGCCGCGGGGGAGGGCAAGAAGTGACACGTCCCGTGAAGGCGGCCGTCTTCGGAACAGGCTCGTGGGGCACGGCCTTCGCCATCGTCCTCGCCGACGCCGGCTGCGAGGTGACCCTGTGGGGCCGCCGCCAGGAGCTCGTCGACGCCATCAACACCGGCCGGACCAACCCGGACTACTTCCCCGGCGTCGAACTCCCCGCGGGCCTGCGGGCCACCACCGACCCGGCCGAGGCCGCGGCGGACGCCGACTTCACCGTCCTCGCCGTCCCCTCCCAGACCCTGCGCGGCAACCTGGCCTCCTGGGCGCCCCTGCTGGCCCCCGACACGGTGCTCGTCTCCCTCATGAAGGGCATCGAACTCGGCACCGCCAAGCGGATGAGCGAGGTCATCGAAGAGGTCGCCAAGGTCCCCGCCGAGCGCATCGCCGTGGTCACCGGCCCCAACCTGGCCCGCGAGATCGCCGCCCGGCAGCCCGCCGCGTCCGTCGTCGCCTGCACGGACGAGGTTGTGGCCCAGCGCCTCCAGGCCGCCTGCCACACCCCGTACTTCCGCCCGTACACGAGCACCGACGTCATCGGCTGCGAACTCGGCGGCGCCGTCAAGAACGTCATCGGCCTCGCCGTCGGCATCGCGGACGGCATGGGCCTCGGCGACAACACCAAGGGCTCCCTCATCACCCGCGGACTCGCCGAAGCGACCCGCCTGGGCGTGGCGATGGGTGCCGACCCGCTCACCTTCTCCGGCCTCGCGGGCCTCGGCGACCTGGTCGCCACCTGCTCCTCGCCGCTCTCCAGGAACCACACCTTCGGCACCAACCTGGGCCGCGGGATGACCCTGGAGGAGACCATCGCGGTCACCAAGCAGACCGCCGAGGGGGTCAAGTCCTGCCAGTCCGTGGCCGATCTGGCCCGCCGCCACGGGGTGGACATGCCGATCACCGACACCGTCGTGGACATCGTCCACCACGGCAAGCCCACCCTGGTCGCGCTCAAGGAACTGATGGGACGCAGCGCCAAACCGGAACGTCGCTGACACCCTTCCGCACGCATGAGCGGGTACCCTCGTGGCGATATGAGCAGCGAGAACCTCCCCCAGCCCCCTGAGCAGCAGGGCCGCAAGCCCCGCGTGGCCGTCGTGTTCGGCGGCCGCAGCTCGGAACACGCCATCTCGGTCGTCACGGCGGGCGCCGTCCTGCGCTCCATCGACCGGTGCAAGTACGAGGTGCTGCCCATCGGCATCACCACGGACGGCCGGTGGGCGCTGACCGCCGACGAACCCGAGCGGATGGCCATCGCAGACCGGCAGCTCCCGAGCGTCGAGGAGCTCGCGGACTCCGAGGACGGCTCCGTCGTGCTCTCGGTCGACCCCGCCAGCCGCCAGGTCGTCTACACCGAGCCCGGTGCCGTTCCCAAGGCCCTGGGCGAGGTCGACGTCGTCTTCCCCGTACTGCACGGCCCGTACGGCGAGGACGGCACCCTGCAGGGCCTCCTGGAGCTCTCCGGGATCCCGTACGTCGGCTCGGGCGTCCTCGCCTCGGCCGTCGGCCAGGACAAGGACTACATGAAGCGGGTGTTCACCTCGTTCGGGCTGCGCGTCGGCCCGTACGTGACCATCCGCCCCCGCGAGTGGGAGGCCGACCAGGCCGCCGCCAAGGGCAGGATCCTGGACTTCGCCGCCGAGCACGGCTGGCCGCTGTTCATCAAGCCCGCCCGGGCCGGCTCCTCCATCGGCATCACCAAGGTCGACGAGCCCTCCGGTCTCGACGCGGCGATCCGCGAGGCGCGCCGCCACGACCCGAAGTTCATCGTCGAGGCGCTGCTGCGCGGCCGCGAGATCGAGTGCGGCGTGCTGGAGTTCGAGGACGGGCCGCGCGCGAGCGCGCCCGCGGAGATCCCGCCGGTCTCCAGCCACGACTTCTACGACTTCGAGGCGAAGTACATCGACTCCGCCTCCGGGATCGTGCCCGCCCCGCTCACCCCGGAGCAGACCGCCGAGGTCCAGCGCCTCGCGATCGAGGCCTTCGAGGCCGCGTCCTGCGAGGGCCTGGTCCGCGCCGACTTCTTCCTCACGGAGGACGGCGAGTTCGTCATCAACGAGATCAACACGATGCCGGGCTTCACCCCGATCTCGATGTACCCGCTGATGTGGCAGGAGTCGGGCATCGGCTACCAGGAGCTGGTCGACCGCCTGCTCCAGGCCGCCCTGCGCCGCTCCACCGGCCTGCGCTAGCCGCACCGGACCCCGTACGGCAGACCGCCCGCCGACCGGCCCTTCCGGGGCCGGTCGGCGGGCGGTCGCCGTGAGCGCGGGGCGGTGCCGGATTCAGTACGAGGAGATGCCCTCGGGGACGGTCTTGGCCACGGCCGTGGACAACCCCACCAGCATTCCCGCGTCCGTGGCATGCTCCTTGTCGACCACGACCTCCGTGTACGCCTTCCGCATGCCGGTGGTGAACCGGAAACCCCCGTCGTCGAGTTTCTCCAGCAGCCAGGAGACCCCGTTCACCTGGACGCCCTCCTGCTCCGGATCCGCCATCGCCGGGGGCCTGGGGATACCGCACCGCAGTACGATCGCCGAGCCGCCCCACGCGGCCGTCAGCGGGGACTCCGGTTCGGTACGGGTCCGGGCCTGACCGGCCACCGTCTCCGGGAGCTCCCCGTGCAGCGCCGCACAGAGCCCCGCGACCTCGGCGGGCGGCGTGGGCGGCGGGTCCACCCGGGCCTCGGAACCGGCCGGGGAGCACGCCGCGAGGGCCAGGAGGGCCGTCGCGGCGGCAGCGGCGGACAGGGCACGGACACGGACGAGCGGCCGGCGGTGTAGGGACATCACCGGCCCACAGTAGACGGGGGCTACAGATGGACCACCGGGCAGGTCAGGGTGCGGGTGATCCCCTCCACCTGCTGGACCTTGGCGACCACCATGCGGCCGAGCTCGTCCACGGTGTCGGCCTGGGCGCGCACGATCACGTCGTACGGACCCGTCACGTCCTCGGCCTGGATCACCCCCGGGATCTGGCCGATGGACTCGGCGACGAACGACGCCTTGCCCACCTCGGTCTGGATAAGGATGTACGCCTGTACCACGGAACCTCCAGGGCGGCCACGAGGATCATTTCCCCTAACCTTCGGATGGGCCCGACACGATCGAAAGGGCCGGGGGAAGAAGGGACGCCACGGTACCGCGTCGCCGAGCGCCACGGGGAGACCCCTGGGCACGGCGCCGCGCGCAGCGGGGCGTACGCAGAGCAGAAGTTGACGTATCTGTTGACGGTACCCAGAGCTGTGACGGCTCGCGACCGCAAGCGGACTGGGCAAGAAGGGGCACAGCGATGAAGGGCACTGTGGGCGAGCTGGGGGAGTTCGGCCTCATTCGGGAACTCACCTCACGGCTCACCACCACCCCGGCGGTCCGGCTCGGTCCGGGCGACGACGCCGCTGTGGTGTCGGCCCCCGACCGGAGGGTCGTGGCGAGCACCGACATCCTGTTGGAAGGCAGACACTTCCGGCGGGACTGGTCCACGGCCTACGACGTCGGCCGCAAGGCCGCCGCGCAGAACCTGGCCGACATCGCCGCCATGGGCGCGGTGCCGACCGCGCTCCTCCTCGGCCTCGTCGTCCCGGCCGAGCTGCCGGTCACCTGGCCCACGGAGCTGATGGACGGCATCCGCGACGAGTGCCAGGTCGCCGGCGCGGCCGTGGTCGGCGGCGACGTGGTCCGCGGCGACGTCATCACCGTCGCCATCACCGCCCTGGGCGACCTGCGCAACCACGAGCCCGTGCTGCGCTCCGGCGCCCGGCCCGGCGACGTCGTCGCCGTCACCGGCTGGCTCGGCTGGTCCGCCGCGGGCTTCGCCGTGCTCTCGCGCGGCTTCCGCTCCCCGAGGGCCTTCGTCGAGGCCCACCGGCGCCCGGAGCCCCCGTACCACGCGGGCCCGGCGGCCGCCGGACTCGGCGCCACCGCCATGACCGACGTCAGCGACGGCCTGATCGCCGACCTCGGGCACATCGCCGACGCGAGCAAGGTGCGGATCGACCTGCACACGGCGGCCGTCGACATCCCGACCCAGATGTACGACATCGGCCAGGCCGTCGGCGTGGACCCGCTGCAGTGGGTCCTCACCGGGGGAGAGGACCACGCGATCGTGGCGACCTTCCCGCCCGACGTGAAGCTGCCCGCCCGCTGGAAGGTCATCGGGGAGGTGCTCAACCGCTCCGCGCTGCCCCAGGTGACCGTGGACGGCGCCCCGTGGGCCAGCACCAGCGGCTGGGACCACTTCGGGGCCGACCCGGCCCAGGAGGGCCAGGCGTGAGCGTCGCCCCGCCGCTGTGCCTGACCGTCGCCGGATCCGACTCCGGCGGCGGCGCGGGCATCCAGGCCGACCTCAAGACCATGCTGGCCCTCGGCGTCCACGGCATGAGCGTGGTGACCGCCGTGACGGCACAGAACTCCCTCGGGGTGCAGGGTGCCTGGGAGCTGCCCGCAGAGGCCGTCAGAAGCCAGTTCAGGGCCGTCGTGGACGACATCGGCGTGCAGGCCGTGAAGACCGGGATGCTCTCCTCCGCCGTGCTCGTGGAGACCGTGGCCGAACTGCTGGCCACCACCGGGGCCCCGGCGGTCGTGGACCCCGTGGGAGTCTCCAAGCACGGGGACGCCCTCCTCGCCGCCTCGGCGCTGGACGCCGTACGCCAGGAGCTGCTGCCCCGGGCCACCGTGGCCACGCCCAACCTGGACGAGGTGGCGCAGCTGACAGGCCTGGCCGTGGAGGGCGAGGACGACATGCGGCGGGCCGCCGACGCGATCCTCGGCTACGGCCCCCGGTGGGCGCTCGTCAAGGGCGGCCACCTGGCGGCCCACGGGGACGAGGCCGTGGACCTGCTCACGGACGGGGCCGAGGAACACTGGCTGCGCGCCCCCCGGCACGCCAACGGGCACACGCACGGCACCGGCTGCACCCTCGCCAGCGCCGTCGCCGCGGGCCTCGCCAAGGGGCTGACCGTCCCCGCGGCCGTCACCGCGGCCAAGGAGTACGTCACGGGCGCCATCGCCGCCGGCTTCCCGCTCGGCGGGGGCATCGGCCCGGTCGACCACGCCTGGCAGTGGCACTGACCCGACCACCGCTGCGGCCGTCACCTCCGTGACGGCCGCGCAGGCCGCACCGGGCTCAGGGCAAGACAAAAGGCCGGTTCACCAGAGGTGAACCGGCCTTTTGTGGCAACCGGTAGGGCTGCGCTACGACGGGAGGCGTCAGCGCGAGACCTTGCCGGCCTTGATGCACGAGGTGCAGGCGTTGAGGCGCTTCGGCGTCCCATTGACCACGGCACGGACGCGCTGGATGTTCGGGTTCCAGCGACGCGAGGTGCGGCGGTGCGAGTGGGAGATGTTGTTGCCGAAGCTCGGCCCCTTGGCGCAAACGTCGCAGTTGGCAGCCACAGGTCACTCCAAAACTTCAGATGCAATTACAGTGAAATCCGGCGCACCGGATCAGAGGTCTGAAGTGGTTTGCCGGAAGAATGGCCCGACTCTCATCGGGCAACCGGAGCAGCATACAACGACTGCTCCCGTCCAAGAAAACTACCACGGCTGCCGCCGCCCCCGCCCCGCGGTCCCGTCTCCCCGGCAGTCCGGCGTTACCCTGCGGTGAACCCTGGCCCGCACAAGGAGGAACGCCCGGTGCCGCACGAGCCGCAGCCGCAGCACGCCGACGAGCTCGACGCCGAAGCGGTGCGCACCTGGAGCTCGCTGGCCCTGACCGCACTGGGCCGGGCCCGCGAGGACATCGACGCGATCAACGTCTACCCGGTGGCCGACGCGGACACCGGCACCAACCTCTACCTCACCGCCGAATCCGGCGCCCGCGCCGTCGCCGAGGTGACGCAGGACACGGCGCCGGCCTCCCTGGCCCAGGCCGTACGGGCCTACGCGCACGGCGCGCTCATAGGTGCCCGCGGCAACTCCGGGACCATCCTGGCGCAGCTGCTGCGGGGCGTGGCCGACGTGCTGGGCGACGAGCCCGCGGCCCCCTGCGACGACAGCCCCGGCCGGCTGCTGGCCCAGGCGCTGACCCGGGCCGCGGAGGAGGCGTACCAGGCCGTCGCGCACCCGGTGGAGGGCACCATGCTCACCGTCGCCGCCGCGGCGGCGCGGGCCGGCGAGGCCGCCGGGGCCGCGGCCGGGACCGCCGCCGAGGTGGCCGGGGCCGCCTACGGAGCGGCCCGCGCCGCCCTCGCCGAGACCCCCGGGCAGCTGGCCGCGCTGGGCCGGGCCGGGGTGGTCGACGCGGGGGGCTGCGGGCTGGTCGCCGTACTCGGGGCGCTGTGGCAGGCGCTGTCCGGGCAGGAGCCGGCACCCGAGGAGGTCCGCGGCCGGACCGTGCCCGTACCGCAGCCGTCCGACCCCTGCGAGCAGGACGCCGGGCCCGCCTACGAGGTGGTCTACCTGCTGGAGGCGCCCGACGCGGCGGTGGAGGAGCTGCGCGCACGGCTCGACGGGCTGGGCGACTCGCTGGTGGTGGTCGGCGGCGAGGGGCTGTGGAACGTCCACGTCCACGTCGACGACCCCGGCGCCGCCGTGGAGGCCGGTGTGGTGGCGGGCCGCCCCTACCGGATACGGATCACGCACTTCGGCGACGAACGGCGCCGGGCGCGCGGCGAGCGCGTCCAGCGGGCCGTGGTCGCCGTCGTCCCGGGCGAAGGCCTGGCCGGGCTGTGCGAGGAGGCCGGCGCGACCACCGTGCTCGCCCGCGCCGGGGAGGTCCCCGACATCGCCGGACTCCTCGACGCCGTACGGCGCGCGCACGCCCGCGAGGTGGTCCTGCTGCCCGGGAGCGCCGAACTGCGGGCCGTGGCGGCCGCGGCGGCCGAGCAGGCCCGCGCCGACGGCGTGCGGGTCGCGGTCATCCCCACCCGCTCCGCGGTCCAGAGCCTCGCCGCCCTCGCCGTGCACGACGCGGACGGCACCTTCGACGAGGACGTGGTCGCCATGACGGCGGCCGCCGGCGCCACCCGGTACGGGGAACTGGCCGTCGCCGAACGGCAGTCCTTCACCTCGGCCGGCATCTGCCAGGCCGGAGACGTGCTCGGCCTCATCGACGGGGACGTCGCCGTGATCGGCGACGGCCTGCCCGAGACCGCCGAGGCCGTCCTGGACCGGATGCTCGGCTCCGGCGGCGAACTCGTCACGCTGGTCCTGGGCCCCGAGGTCCCCGACGCCCTCGCGGAGCGCCTGGAGGCGTACGTACAGCAGGGGCACCTGGCCGTCGACACCGTCACCTACCGGGGCGGGCGCTGGTCGGCGCCGCTGCTCATCGGGGTGGAATAGCGGGCTTGTCAGCGCGATGGTGTGCAATGAACACGTGCCCGCGCTCGACGAAGACCTCAAGAAGACGCTCGGCCCCGCCACCGCCAAGGTGCTGGCCGAGCAGCTCGGCCTGCACACGGCCCTGGACCTGCTCCACCACTACCCGCGGCGGTACGCCGAGCGCGGTGAGCTGACCTCGCTGGCCGACCTCGCCGACCAGATCGACGAGCACGTCACCGTCGTCGCGCAGGTCGCCGACGCCCGGCTGCTGACCTACCAGGGCAGCCGCGGCGGCGGAAAGCGCCTCGAAGTCACCATCACCGACGGCAACGGCCGGCTCCAGCTGGTCTTCTTCGGCGCCGGAGTCCACAAGCCGCACAAGGAACTGCTGCCCGGCAGCCGGGCGATGTTCGCGGGCAAGGTCTCCCTGTTCAACCGCAAGCTCCAGCTGGCCCACCCCGCGTACGAGCCGCTCGGCGCGGACGCCTCCGACCGGGACGCGGCCGCCGCCTTCGCCAATCAGCTCATTCCGATCTACCCGGCCTGCGCCAAGCTGGAGTCCTGGAAGATCGCCAAGTGCGTGGACGCGGTGCTGCCCAGGGCCCAGGAGGTCGTGGACCCGCTGCCGGCCGCCCTGCGCGACGGCCGCGGGCTGGTCCCGCTCACCGAGGCCCTGCTGAAGATCCACCGGCCCGCCGCCAAGGCCGACGTCGAGGACGCCCGCCAGCGCCTGAAGTGGGACGAGGCCTTCGTCCTCCAGGTCGCCCTGGCCCGCCGCCGGCACGCCGACGCCCAGCTCCCGGCCGTCCCCCGCCGCCCCACCCCCGGCGGCCTGCTCGACTCCTTCGACGCCAAGCTCCCGTTCACCCTCACCGAGGGCCAGCAGAGCGTGTCGAAGGAGATCTTCGACGACCTGGCCACGGAACACCCCATGCACCGCCTCCTCCAGGGCGAGGTCGGCTCGGGCAAGGCTCAGCCGCTTGACGCGCTGGTACTGACGCCCGTCGGTTTCCGGCCCATGGGAGACATCGCGGTCGGGGACGAGGTGGTGGTTCCGAGCGGCGAGACCGCACGCGTCGGGGGTGTCTTCCCTCAGGGGGAACGCGACGTGTGGAGGGTGGTGCTCTCGGACGGGAGCTCGGTCGAGTGCGACGACGAACACCTGTGGATCGTGGGCACCGGCTGTGGATGGCACCGCGGCCAGGAGCCCGAGGTGATGACCACAAGGGAGATCCGATCGGACCTGCACGAGGCCAATGGATCTGCCAAGTGGTACCTGCCGGTCGCCGTCCCCGTGGACCTCGGGAACGGTGACCGCCAACCGCTTGATCCTTACCTGATGGGCGTTCTCATCGGCGACGGCTCGTTCCGGGACAACCTGGGACTGTCCACCGCGGACGGGGAGATCCTGGCCGCGGTCAAGACTGCGTTGGCCCCGGACTGCGAGATGGCCGAGGTTCCCGGATCCAGCTGCGACCACACGATCCGGATGAGCGGGCCGAGGGGCGGCACTCGACGGAATCCCGTCCTCCAGGCGGTTCGTGACCTGGGGCTGTGGGGTGCCACCTCACACGACAAGTTTGTCCCGGACGTCTACAAGAACGCACCGGTCAAGGACCGTTTGGCGGTCCTTCAAGGGCTCATGGACACGAACGGGACGCTTGACGCGAACGGAATGAGTATTTCGTTCTGCTCTGCCTCGCTCCGGTTGGCGCAGGACGTGGCCTGGCTTGTGCGCTCTCTCGGTGGACGTGCCCGTGTGCTGCCCGAGAAGGCGGCCTTCAACGTCTCCGTTGCCTTGCCGGAGGAATTCGAGCCGTTCCGGCTGTCGCGCAAGGCGGCACGAATGCAGCCCAGGCCGAAGTACAACACCTTCCGGCGCGGCATTCGGGCTGTGGAGCACGTGGGCGTCAAGCCGGTCCAGTGCATCAGCGTCGAGCATCCGAGCCACGCCTACGTGACGGACAACTTCACCGTGACGCACAACACGATGGTGGCGCTGCGGGCCATGCTCGCCGTCGTGGACTCCGGGGGGCAGGCCGCCATGCTCGCGCCCACCGAGGTGCTCGCCCAGCAGCACCACCGCTCCGTCACCGAGATGATGGGCGAGCTGGCCGAGGGCGGGATGCTCGGCGGCTCGGACCAGGGCACCAAGGTGGTGCTGCTCACCGGCTCGATGGGGATGCCCGCACGGCGGCAGGCACTGCTCGACCTGGTCACCGGCGAAGCCGGGATCGTGATCGGCACGCACGCGCTGATCGAGGACAAGGTGCAGTTCCACGACCTCGGGCTGGTCGTCGTCGACGAACAGCACCGCTTCGGCGTGGAGCAGCGCGACGCCCTGCGGTCCAAGGGGAAGCAGCCGCCGCACCTGCTCGTCATGACCGCCACCCCGATCCCGCGCACCGTCGCGATGACCGTCTTCGGCGATCTGGAGACCTCGGTCCTCGACCAGCTGCCCGCCGGCCGGTCCCCGATCGCCACGCACGTGGTGCCCGCGAAGGACAAGCCGCACTTCCTCGCCCGCGCCTGGGAGCGGGTCCGCGAGGAGGTGGAGAACGGCCACCAGGCGTACGTGGTCTGCCCCCGCATCGGCGACGAGGAGGAGCCGAAGAAGAAGGGCTCCGCGGAGGACGCCGCCGAGAAGCGGCCCCCGCTGGCCGTCCTGGACATCGCCGAGCAGCTCACGCGCGGCCCGCTCGCTGGGCTGTCGGTGGAGGTGCTGCACGGCCGGATGGACCCGGCCGACAAGGACGACGTGATGCGCCGGTTCGCCGCGGGCGAGGTCAAGGTACTGGTCGCCACGACCGTCATCGAGGTCGGGGTGAACGTCCCGAACTCCACGGTCATGGTGATCATGGACGCCGACCGCTTCGGCGTCTCCCAGCTCCACCAGCTGCGCGGCCGCGTCGGCCGCGGCTCCGCGCCGGGACTGTGCCTGCTGGTGAGCGAGATGCACGAGGCGAGCCCCGCCCGGGCCCGGCTGGCCGCCGTGGCCGCCACCCTGGACGGCTTCGAACTCTCCCGGATCGACCTGGAGCAGCGCCGCGAGGGCGACGTACTGGGCCAGGCCCAGTCCGGGGTGCGCTCCTCGCTGCGGGTGCTGTCCGTCATCGAGGACGAGGAGGTCATCGCCCAGGCCCGCGAGGAGGCCGGCCGCGTGGTCGCCGCCGATCCGGAGCTGGAGCGGCTGCCCGGCCTGCGCACCGCGCTGGAGGCCCTGCTGGACACCGAGCGGGAGCAGTATCTGGAGAAGGGCTGACAATGGGGGTGCCCGTTGTCCCCGAAGATTGAAGGACCCCCAGATGACCCGCGTGATCGCCGGAAGCGCCGGCGGGCGCCGGCTGACCGTGCCCCCCGGCACCGGCACCCGGCCGACCTCGGACCGGATGCGCGAAGGGCTCTTCTCCACCTGGGAGTCGCTCCACGGCGTCGACGGGGCCCGCGTGCTCGACCTGTACGGCGGCTCCGGCGCCGTGGGCCTGGAGGCCCTCTCGCGCGGCGCCGCCCACGCCCTGCTGGTCGAGGCCGACGCCAAGGCGGCCAAGGCGATCCGGGACAACATCAGGGTGCTGGGCCTGCCCGGCGCCGAATTCCGCGCGGGCAAGGCCGAGCAGATCGTCGCGGGAGCCGCGCCCGGGGACCCGTACGACATCGTCTTCCTGGACCCGCCCTACGCCGTGGACCACGCGGAACTGCGGGAGATCCTCCTCACACTCCGGTCCAATGGCTGGATCACGGACGATGCGCTCGTCACCGTGGAGCGCAGCACGAGGAGCGGCGCCTTCCCGTGGCCGGAGGGCTTCGAGCCGCTCCGGTCGCGGAAGTACGGCGAGGGCACCCTTTGGTACGGTCGCGCCGCCTTCACCAGCGAAGACTCATGAACGAGGGAGTTCAGTTGCGCCGCGCCGTCTGTCCGGGGTCCTTCGACCCCATCCACAACGGACACCTCGACATCATCGGACGCGCCTCCAGGCTGTACGACGTCGTGCACGTCGCCGTGGGGATCAACGAGTCGAAGAAGGGCCTGTTCACCGTCGAGGAGCGGATCGAGCTGATCCGCGAGGCGACGGCCGGCTACGGCAACATCCAGGTCGAGTCCTTCCGCGGGCTGCTCGTCGACTTCTGCAAGCAGCGCGACATCCCGGCCATCGTCAAGGGCCTGCGCGCGGTCAGCGACTTCGACTACGAGCTCCAGATGGCGCAGATGAACCTGGGCCTGTCGGGCGTCGAGACGCTGTTCGTCCCGACCATCCCCACCTACAGCTTCCTGTCCTCCTCGCTGGTCAAGGAGGTCGCGGCCTGGGGCGGAGACGTCGCCCACCTGCTGCCCGCGCACGTGCACGCGGCGCTGATGGAGCGGCTGGGCGAGCGCTGATCCGGGGGTGACCGGGAGCGCCGCCGCCTGACGGGCCGTCAGGCGGTGTCGGACGCCCGCCCGCTGGCCTTACAGTCGTGCCGTCCGTCTCAGGAACCGCCCGAGGCCGAGAGAGTGCGAGCCCCCATGGACGTGCAGAAGAAGCTCGACGAGATCGTCGCGGCCGTCGGCAGCGCCCGGTCCATGCCCATGTCGGCCTCGTGCGTGATCAACCGCGCCGAGTTGCTCGACCGGCTCGAAGAGGTGCGCCAGGCGCTCCCCGGCTCGCTCGCGCAGGCCCAGGAGCTCATCGGCGGCCGCGAGCAGATGGTCGAGGAGGCCCGTCGGGAGGCGGACCGGATCATCGAGTCCGCCCACAACCAGCGCGGCTCGCTGATCTCCGACACCGAGATCGCGCGGCGCTCCCAGGCCGAGGCGGACCGGATCCTGGAGGAGGCCCGCCGGGAAGCCGAGGAGATCCGGGCAGAGGCCGACGACTACGTCGACAGCAAGCTCGCGAACTTCGAGGTCGTGCTGACCAAGACCATCGGCTCGGTGGACCGCGGCCGGGAGAAGCTGCTGGGCCGCGGACCCGGCCTCGACGAGCACGGCTACGCCGACGCCGAGGCGCCCGAGCGCAGCCACGACCCCGAGACGCAGCGCCGGCAGGCGGACGCGTACGTGGACACCAAGCTGGCGACCTTCGAGGCCGTGCTGTCCAAGACCCTGGAGGCCGTGGGCCGCGGCCGGCAGAAGCTGCTGGGCCGGGTGCCCACGGACGACCTGGGCGCGCACATGGCCGCCCAGGAGGCCGCGGGCGGCCAGTCCTCCCGCTCGGCGAGCGACGCGGACTTCCTGGCGGGCCTGGCCGAGCCGGCCGCGCCGGTGGCCCCGCAGATCCCGGCGCAGGCCGAACCCGTGTACGACATGTACGCCGGCCAGGGCGCCGACTCCGCCGGCGTGGCCTACACGGGCGCGTACGCCGGGCAGCAGGACGGGTACGCGTACCCGGACCCCTACTCCGGGACCGACGGTGCGGGGGTGGCCTACGAGGCGCCCTACGCCGGCCGGCAGCCGGACCCGTACGCCGGCTACCACCAGGTCCAGCAGCCCGACCCGTACTCCGCTTACGAGCAGCCGCAGTCCCAGCAGCCGGCCCCCCAGCAGCCCGCGCTCGACGAGACCAGCTTCTTCGACACGAGCATGATCAACCTGGACCAGCTGCGCCAGTACGAACAGGGGCGCTGAGTCACCCGCCGGGGCCGGATTGGGCTCAGAGCGAAGCGGCGGGTATCCTGGCTCTTCGGTCGCGCGTATGCACCGCGATCCATGCTGCCCTCAAGTGGCGGAAACCTCGATCTTCAGCGATCTGTGAAAGCAGGAACGGCCCTGAACACCCGCCTCGACCACCGCAACCCCCTCGTGTTCGACACGCACGAGCTGGGTCGGCGTCCTGGTGCCATGCAGCGGTTGTCCCGTGAGATCGCGGCGCCGGCGGACCTCGGTCTCGTCGGAGTCATCGGAGTGCCGGAAGGCGCCCCGGTGAAGATCAGCCTCCGCCTCGAGTCGGTCATGGAAGGGGTGCTTGTCACAGGCACCGCTCGTGCATCGGCCGTAGGTGAGTGCGTAAGGTGTCTGGAGTCCGTGGAGCGCGAGCTCAAGGCGGACTTCCAGGAGATGTTCTCGTACCCTGACGCCGACGACCGGGGCCGCCCCAAGGCGGAGCCGGCCGACGACGCCGAGGACGACGAGGACACGCTCTACCTTGAGGACGGCTTGTTCGACCTCGAACCCGTGCTGCGGGATGTGGTGGTGCTCGCACTGCCCATGCAGCCGGTGTGCCGGGAGGACTGTCTCGGACTGTGCCCCGATTGCGGGCTCAGCCTGAACGAGGACCCGGACCACCACCATGACGCCGTCGACATCCGTTGGGCGGCTTTGCAGGGACTCGTCGTGACCGATCAGGACGGCGAGAAGGACAACATGAGCGGCACTGCCTCTGACGGAGTTCAGGGCGCCGCCGAGAAGCAGGAGAAGTAGCCGTGGCTGTTCCGAAGCGGAAGATGTCGCGCAGCAACACGCGCCACCGCCGGTCGCAGTGGAAGGCTGCGGTCCCCACCCTGGTTTCGTGTGAGCGTTGCCAGGAGCCGAAGCTCCAGCACATTGCGTGCCCGAGCTGCGGCACCTACAACAAGCGCCAGGTCCTCGAGGTCTGAGCGGCTGGTGAGAGGCGCAATGTCTGAGCTGTCCAACGCTGAGAAGCAGGCAGACAGTAACAACGCGGCCTCGTCCCACACGCTTCTGGAAGGGCGGCTCGGGTATCGACTCGAGTCCGCCCTTCTGGTGCGTGCGCTGACCCACCGTTCGTACGCGTACGAGAACGGCGGTCTGCCCACCAACGAACGCCTGGAGTTCCTCGGGGACTCCGTGCTGGGCCTGGTGGTCACGGACACGCTGTACACGACCCACCCCGATCTCCCCGAGGGCCAGCTGGCCAAGCTCCGGGCCGCGGTGGTCAACTCGCGCGCACTTGCGGAGGTCGGGCGCGGCCTCGAACTCGGCTCCTTCATCCGGCTCGGCCGGGGCGAAGAGGGCACGGGCGGCCGGGACAAGGCCTCCATCCTCGCCGACACCCTTGAAGCGGTGATCGGCGCGGTCTATCTCGACCAGGGCCTCGACGCGGCCTCGGAGCTGGTCCACCGGCTCTTCGACCCGCTCATCGAGAAGTCCTCGAACCTCGGCGCCGGCCTGGACTGGAAGACCAGCCTCCAGGAGCTCACGGCCGCCGAAGGTCTTGGCGTACCGGAATACCTGGTCACGGAGACCGGTCCGGACCACGAGAAGACCTTCACCGCTGCTGCCCGCGTCGGTGGTGTCTCGTACGGCACCGGCACCGGCCGCAGCAAGAAGGAAGCGGAACAGCAGGCGGCGGAGTCCGCGTGGCGCGGGATCCGTGCCGCCGCGGACGAGCGGATCGCGGCCGAGGCCGCTGCCGCTCCGGCGGGGGCCACGGCTCCTGCCGAGGCCCCGGACGGCGGGGCGCCGAAGCCCGCCGAGCCGGCACCGGGCGTCTGACCCTTCCTTCGCCTTCGGGCCTCCCCGCCCCGTCACCTGCGCAGCAGGCGGCGGGGCGGACCCGTTTCCGGCGCCTGCCGGCAGGTCGGTACGCTCACGGGAGAGAGCCCGATCCGATCCCCGGAGGAACACCGTGCCCGAGCTGCCCGAGGTCGAAGTCGTGCGGCGGGGCCTGGAGCGCTGGGTGGCCGGGCGGACGGTGGAGTCCGTCGAGGTCCTGCACCCGAGGGCCGTACGGCGCCACGCGGGCGGCGGCGCCGACTTCGCGGCGCGGCTGCGCGGGGAGACCGTCGGCGTGCCGCAGCGGCGCGGTAAGTACCTGTGGCTGCCCCTCGAGGGAGGCCACCAGTCGGTGCTCGGGCACCTCGGGATGAGCGGGCAGCTGCTCGTGCAGCCGCAGGACGCCCCCGACGAGAAGCACCTGCGGATCCGGGTGCGGTTTGAGGACGACCGCGGGACGGAGCTGCGCTTCGTCGACCAGCGGACCTTCGGCGGGCTCTCGCTGCACGAGAACGCGCCCGACGGGCTGCCCGACGTCATCGCGCACATCGCCCGGGACCCCCTGGACCCGCTGTTCGACGAGGGCGCCTACCACCTCGCGCTGCGCGCCAAGCGGACCACGGTCAAGCGGGCGCTGCTGGACCAGTCGCTGATCAGCGGGGTCGGCAACATCTATGCCGACGAGGCGCTGTGGCGCGCGAAGCTGCACTACGAGCGCCCCACCGCGGGCCTCACGCGCCCCCGGAGCACGGAACTCCTCGGCCACGTCCGGGACGTCATGAACGCCGCCCTCGCGGTCGGCGGTACCAGCTTCGACAGCCTCTACGTCAACGTGAACGGGGAGTCGGGGTACTTCGACCGCTCCCTCGACGCCTACGGGCGCGAGGACGAGCCGTGCCGCCGCTGCGGTACGCCGATGCGGCGCCGGCCGTGGATGAACCGGTCGAGCTACTTCTGCCCCCGCTGTCAGAGGCCGCCGCGCGCCTCGTCGTAGGACTGCCGGGCGGTCAGCACCTGCGGCATGCTCCCCTCCAGGAAGTGGATGAGGGAGAGCAGCCGGTCCGCGACCTCGACGCCGAGCGGGGTCAGCCGGTAGTCGACGCGGGGCGGGTTGGTCGGCTGGGCCTCACGGTGGACGACGCCGTCGCGCTCCAGCGCGTGCAGGGTCTGGGAGAGCATCTTCTCGCTCACCCCCTCCACCCGTCGGCGCAGCTCGTTGAAGCGGCACGGGCCCTCGCGCAGCGCGCCCATGGTCAGGCTGCCCCAGCGGCCGGTGACGTGCTCCAGGGTCTCGCGGGAGGGGCAGGCGCGCGCGAACACGTCGAACGGTAGTTCGGCCGCGGCGGCTTCGGTACAGACGGCGGGTGTGTCCATGAGGAATAGCGTACTCCTCCACAGCGCTAACCAGCAGGTTGCGCTTTCCAAAAGTTAGTGCTTTGCTTCTTCTCGTCGCACCGCACCTCGTGGCGCGACGAGAACGCTTCCCCAGGGAGAGATCACCTTGTCCGGTATCACGCACGCCCCCGTCGTCTCGATCGCCTACCACTCTGGTTACGGCCACACCGCAGTCGTGGCCGAGGCCGTGCGCAGCGGCGCCGCCGAGGCCGGGGCCACCGTCCACCTGATCAAGGTGGACGAGATCGACGACGCGCAGTGGGAGCTGCTCGACGGGTCCGACGCGATCGTCTTCGGATCGCCGACCTACATGGGCACCGCCTCCGGCGCCTTCCACGTCTTCGCCGAGGCCACCTCGAAGCGCTGGTTCGGCGACGCCTGGCAGGACAAGGTGGCCGCCGGCTTCACCAACTCCGCCTCCAAGAGCGGCGACAAGCTGCACACCCTGCAGTTCTTCCAGATCCTGGCCGCGCAGCACGGTATGAGCTGGGTCAACCTGGGCCTGAAGCCGGGCTGGAACTCCAGCACCGCCTCCGAGAACGACCTGAACCGCCTCGGCGTCTTCGCCGGTGCCGCCGCGCAGACGAACTCGGACGAGGGCCCGGACGCCGTGCACAAGGCCGACATCGCCACCGCCGAGCACCTGGGCCGCCGCGTCGCCGAGCACGCCCGCGTCGTGGTGGCGGGCCGCGCGGCCATCGCTGCGCTCTGACCCGCCGAACGGCCCGGCCCGTGGCGGGCCCCGGCTTCTAGAAGCCGAAGTCCTGGGTCCACCAGGGGCCGCCGTCGGCGAAGTACGCGCCGACGCCCAGGGTGCGGAACTCGCAGTTCAGGATGTTCGCCTTGTGGCCCGGGCTGTTCATCCAGGCCGTCATCACGGACTGGGCGTCGCCCTGGCCGCGGGCTATGTTCTCGCCGCCGAGGCCTCCGACGCCCGCCTTCGCGGCGCGGTCCCACGGGCCGAGGCCGTCGGGGTCCGTGTGGTCGAAGAAGCCGCGGGTGGCCATGTCCTTGCTGAACGCCTGGGCGATCGTCGCCAGCGGCGGGTTGGCCCGCACCGGCCCGCATCCCGCCATGGCGCGTTCCTGGTTCACCAGGGCCAGGACGGCGGCCTCCTCGGCGGAGTGCCCGTCCGCCGGTTCGGCCGGCACGGGGGCGGCGGTCTTCTCCGGCGCCGGGGCGGCGGTCTTCTCCGGGGCCTTGGTGACGGGCGCCGGCTTGGCCGAAGGCTTGGCGGCGGGTTTGGCGGAGGGCGCGGCGCTCGGCGTGGCGCTCGCCGAGGCGCTGGGCGCGGGAGACGCCGACGCGGAGGGGCTCGGCGAGGGCGAGGCCGACGCAGAGGCCGACGGCGAGGCCGAGGTCGAGGGGCTCGTGGTGGGGGAGGGGCGCTCGGTCTGCGCCCGGCCGGGCAGCTGGGCGAGGCCGCCCAGCGGCTGGGTCGCCCGGTCGGGGCTCGGCGAGGCCTTCGCCACCGCCTGCGTCCTGTCGGCGTCGCCCGAGGCGCTGACTCCCACGTAGGGGAAGGAACCGCCGACCGGCACCATGCCGGTCGTGACGGCCGCCGTGCCGAGGACCACGGCCACGGCCGCACCCAGCAGGCCGGTGCGCAGGGCGGTGCGGCGTGCGCCGGCGGGGCGCGGTGCGGAGGGGAGAGCGTGGCGTCCCATCGGCGTCGGCCTTCCTTGTAAGATCACGATCGGTGTTTGCTCGCCCGAACGGGTGAGCTCATTGGTGCGCGACTGTACGCCATGGGACAAGGGGGGCGATGTGCTCCAAAATCGTCTGCCCGGTTAGCGTTCACGCATGAATGAAGATGTCCGCCTGACCGCCTGGGTGCGCGGCCGTGTACAGGGAGTGGGCTTCCGCTGGTTCACCAGGGAGAACGCTCTGGGGATCGGCGGGGTCGTCGGCTTCGCGCTCAACCTCGACGACGGGCGAGTGCAGGTGGTGGCCGAGGGTCAACGTGAGAATTGCCACCGGCTGCTCGACTGGCTGCGCTCCGCCGACACGCCCGGGCAGGTGGACGGAGTGACAGAGATCTGGGGCACACCGCGCGGTGGCTACGACAGCTTCGCAATCCGTTGACCGATCGACTGATCATGTACTGATCACACCCGTGGAGCGGCCGCACACGCTCGGAACTGCACGTTCATCGCCGAGCCGTTGCCGACGCGCACGATCGGTGGAAGGCTCGGAGACGAGGATGATCTCCGCGCCCCTTGTGCGGGCCGGGCTGCCCGCCGATACGGGGCGTGATCGTGTTGACCGTCAAACTTTTTGGTGAGACGCTGGAAGCCCCGCGCACCTGAGCTGTTTGGCAGTGTTGGCAGTAGTAAGCGCAGTGACTGTCAGTCGCTGTCGGACATCCGCGGGTGCGATTCCCTCACGACCCACACCGCTTCGGTCGGTCACTCAGTGTGGAGGACCATCCATCATGGCAAAGGCGCTTCTCGGTTACGTCGGCGGCTCCGACCCGCGACTCCTCGCCGAGATGCGACGGCTTCAGCAGCGCGTCCAGGACCTCGAGTCCGAGCTCGTACGGATTCAGTCCGAAAATGACGCGCTGAATGCGGCCGCCGCCCAGCACGACGGAGATTCGCTGCTGGACCGCATCGACATCGACGTACCCCAGGCGGAGCCTGCGCTCACCTGATCCGCGCTACTCGTCGCTCGACTTCGAGCCCGGCATGATCTGCAAGGGACGCTCCGGCGTCCCTTCTTTCTTTCGGCACCGCGCCGCGAGGCGTCGCTCCGGGCTGGGCCTGGCCATTCCTTTAACGTCAGTTGTGCCCTGCACCTTCATGGGTGAAACGGACAGCGAAAGGTAGAGTCCGGCGGCGTGCACCTCAAGTCCCTGACCCTGCGTGGCTTCAAATCCTTTGCTTCCGCCACGACCCTGCGCTTCGAACCCGGCATCACGTGCGTCGTGGGTCCGAACGGCTCGGGCAAGTCCAACGTGGTGGACGCGCTGTCCTGGGTCATGGGTGAACAAGGGGCCAAGTCCCTGCGCGGCGGGAAGATGGAAGACGTCATCTTCGCCGGCACCACCGGCAGGCCGCCCCTCGGGCGCGCCGAGGTGTCGCTGACCATCGACAACTCCGACGGCGCGCTGCCCATCGACTACGCCGAAGTCACCATCACCCGGATCATGTTCCGCGGCGGCAGCAGCGAGTACCAGATCAACGGTGACACCTGCCGCCTGCTCGACATCCAGGAGCTGCTCTCCGACTCCGGAATCGGCCGGGAGATGCACGTCATCGTCGGCCAGGGGCAGCTGGACTCCGTGCTGCACGCCGACCCCATGGGCCGCCGCGCCTTCATCGAGGAGGCGGCCGGAGTCCTCAAGCACCGCAAGCGCAAGGAGAAGGCGCTGCGGAAGCTGGACGCGATGCAGGCCAACCTCGCGCGCGTACAGGACCTGGGCGACGAGCTGCGGCGCCAGCTCAAGCCCCTGGGGCGGCAGGCGGCCGTGGCCCGGCGGGCGGCCGTGATCCAGGCCGACCTGCGCGACGCCCGGCTCCGGCTGCTCGCCGACGACCTGGTCACGCTGCGGCGCGCGCTCGACGAGGAGCTCGCCGACGAGGCTGCCCTGAAGGAGCGCAAGGAGGCCGCCGAGGCGCAGCTCGCGGACGCGCTGCGCCGGGAGGCCGAACTGGAGGCGGCGGTACGGGAGCTGGCCCCGCGGGTCCAGCGGGCCCAGCAGACCTGGTACGAGCTGTCCCAATTGGCCGAGCGGGTGCGGGGGACCGCGTCCCTCGCCGATGCCCGGGTCAAGAGCGCGACGGCTCCGGCCGAGGAGGAGCGGCGCGGCCGCGACCCGGAGGACATGCGGCGGGAGGCCGCGCGGATCCGCGAGCAGGAGGCGGAGCTGACGGCGGCTCTGGAGGCGGCCTCGCGTGCGCTGGAGGACACCGCCGAGCACCGCGGCGAGCTGGAGCGGGCCCTGGCCGACGAGGAACGGCGGCTGCGGGACGCGGCCCGGGCCATCGCGGACCGGCGCGAGGGGCTGGCCCGGCTGACGGGCCGGCTCGGCGCCGCGCGCTCCCGGGCGGGGGCGGCGCAGGCCGAGATCGACCGGCTGGTCGCGGCGCGCGACGAGGCGGAGCGCCGGGCGGGTGAGGCGCAGGCCGAGTACGAGGCGCTGGCCGAGGAGGTCGGCGGGCTCGACGAACCGTCGCTGGACGCCGAGCACGAGGCGGCCCGGGCGGAGCTGACGGCCGCGGAGGCGGGGCTGTCCGCCGCGCGGGACGCCCTGTCCGAGGCGGAACGTTCGCGCGCGGCGGTGTCGGCGCGCCGCGATGCGCTGGCGCTGGGGCTGCGCCGCAAGGACGGTACGGGCGCGCTGCTCGCGGCGCGCGAGCGGCTGGCCGGGCTGCTGGGCCCGGTCGCCGAGCGGATCTCGGTGACCCCGGGCCACGAAGCAGCGGTGGCCGCTGCGCTGGGCTCGGCGGCGGATGCGCTGGCGGTGGCCTCGCCGGGGGCGGCGGCCGGGGCCATCCGGCACCTGCGCGAGGCGGACGCGGGCCGCGCGACCCTCCTGATCACCCCGCCCCCGGGCCGGCCGGGGCCCCCGTCGGCTGCCGCGCCTGCCCTTTCGGGCGTGCCGGGGTCTCCTTCGGCTGCCGCCGTGGTTGCCCTTCCGGGGCAGGGCGGGGTCCCTGGGGCCGTTGCCCCGGCTGCCCTGCCGGGCCAGGGCTCGGGCCCCGACCAGCCGTCGGCCGGGGCGGAGGGTTCTTTCCCCCACCCCGCCCCTTCCCGCAACCGGGCTCTGCCCGGGCCCACGGCTGAAGCCGCCGGGCACCATCCAGCCCCTCCGGCGTTTGAGGAGCGGGGTCCGGGGCGGAGCCCCGGCGGCGAAGCCGTGGCCCCGGCGGTGCCGGCCGGCGGCGGGGGTGCGGCCCTCGGTGTGGTGGGGCCCGGGGGAGTCGTCGCGGCCGCGGCGGGGCTGCTCGGCGGAGCGGTGCCCGCCGCGGAGCTGATCGGCGGGGACGCCGAGGTACGGCGGGCCGTCGGGTGGGTGCTGCGGGACCACGTCGTCGTCGGCACGCTCGAAGACGCCGAGGCCCTCCTCGCACGGCACCCCGACGCCGTGGCGGTGACCGCGGACGGGGACGTGCTCGGCGCGCACCTCGCCCACGGCGGCTCCGCGGGGGCACCCAGCCTGATCGAGGTGCAGGCCGCCGTCGACGAGGCGGCGGAGGAGCTGGCCCGGCTGGACGCGCGGTGCGCGGAGCTCGCCGAGGCCCGCGAGGCCGCCCAGGCGCGCCGCCGGGACACGGCCGCCCAGGTCGAGGAACTCGCCCAGCGGCGGCGGGCCGCCGAACAGGCCCGCGCCGGGGTCGCGCAGCAGCTCGGCCGTCTCGCCGGCCAGGCGAAGGGCGCCGCGGGCGAAGCCGAACGCGCCGTCACCGCCGCCGCCAAGGCGCAGGACGCGCTGGAGCAGGCGCTCGCCGAGGTGGACGAGTGCGCCGAACGGCTCGCCAGCGCCGAGGAGATCCCGGTCGAGGAAGAGCCGGACACCTCCCGGCGGGACCGGCTCGCCGCCGACGGGGCCAACGCCCGGCAGACCGAGATGGAGGCCCGGCTCCAGCTCAGGACCCATGAAGAGCGGGTCAAGGGGCTGGCCGGGCGGGCCGATTCGCTCGACCGCGCCGCCAGGGCCGAGGACGAGGCCCGGGCGCGCGCCGAGCGGCGCCGCGCCCGCCTCGCGTACGAGGCACGGGTGGCCCGGGCCGTCGCCGACGGCTCCCGGCAGCTGCTCGCCCACGTGGAGGTGTCGCTGCGCCGGGCCGAGGAGGAGCGCACCGCGGCCGAACACGCCAAGGGCCTGCGGGAGCGGGAGCTGGCCGACGCCCGCAACCACGGCCGGGAGCTCAAGGGCGAACTCGACAAGCTCACCGACTCCGTGCACCGCGGCGAGGTGCTCGGCGCCGAGAAGCGGCTGCGCATCGAGGCGCTGGAAGGCAGGGCGCTGGAGGAGTTCGGCATCGAGACCGCCGGACTCGTCGCCGAGTACGGGCCGGACCAGCCGGTGCCCCCGTCCCCGCCCGCCGACGGCGAGGAGCTGCCGGAGGATCCGGAACACCCCCGCAACCGGCCCGGCCCCTTCGTACGGGCGCAGCAGGAGAAGCGGCTCAAGGCGGCCGAGCGTGCCTACCAGCAGCTCGGCAAGGTCAACCCGCTCGCGCTGGAGGAGTTCGCTGCGCTGGAGGAGCGGCACCAGTTCCTCAGCACCCAGCTGGAGGACCTGCGCAAGACCCGGGCCGATCTCCTTCAAGTGGTGAAGGAGGTCGATGCGCGGGTCGAGCAGGTGTTCACCGAGGCGTACCACGACACGGCCCGGGAGTTCGAGGGGGTGTTCTCGCGGCTGTTCCCCGGCGGCGAGGGCCGGCTGATCCTCACGGACCCCGACAACATGCTGGCCACCGGTGTCGACGTGGAGGCCCGTCCGCCGGGCAAGAAGGTCAAGCGGCTGTCGCTGCTCTCGGGCGGCGAGCGCTCGCTGACGGCCGTGGCCCTGCTGGTCTCCATCTTCAAGGCGCGGCCCAGCCCGTTCTACGTGATGGACGAGGTGGAGGCCGCGCTGGACGACACCAATCTGCAGCGGCTGATCCGGATCATGGAGGAGCTCCAGGAGAGCTCGCAGCTGATCGTGATCACCCATCAGAAGCGGACGATGGAGGTCGCCGACGCGCTCTACGGCGTCTCGATGCAGGGCGACGGGGTCTCCAAGGTCATCAGTCAGCGGCTCCGCTGAAAGCCGTTCCATTCAAGAAATGAACCTCGCCCCCATGGGGTCGCGCCCGCTTGCACCCAACCCCGGGTATTGACTTCAGGAATTGAACACATAAGCTCGCTCCGCTGTCTCCCGCCTTCGGGTGGTGCTCGATCTTGAACTGTGCGCCACTTAGGAGAACGGACAAAACCCCCACGGAGCACACCTTGACCAGCACAGCGCAGGAATCGGAGTCGGGTGGACCGGCCGCGCAGCGGCCCGAACACCTCGGCCGCGTCATCTTCATCGCCGCCGCCGCGGCGATGGGCGGTTTCCTCTTCGGCTACGACAGCTCCGTCATCAACGGCGCCGTCGTCGCCATCCGGGAACGCTTCGACGTCGGCTCCGAGGCGCTCGCCCAGGTGATCGCCGCCGCGCTGATCGGCTGCGCCCTCGGCGCCGCCACGGCCGGCCGCATCGCAGACCGGATCGGCCGTATCCGCTGCATGCAGATCGCCTCGGTCCTCTTCACGGCGAGCGCCATCGGATCGGCCCTCCCGTTCGCCCTCTGGGACCTCGCCATGTGGCGCGTGATCGGCGGCTTCGGGATCGGCATGGCCTCCGTCATCGGCCCCGCCTACATCGCCGAGGTGTCCCCGCCCGCCTACCGCGGCCGGCTCGCCTCCTTCCAGCAGGCCGCCATCGTCATCGGCATCGCCGTCTCCCAGCTCGTCAACTGGGGCATCCTCAACCTCGCCGACGGCGAGCAGCGCGGCGACATCGCCGGCCTGGAGGCCTGGCAGTGGATGCTCGGCGTGATGGTCGTCCCGGCCGTCGTCTACGGGCTGCTGTCCTTCGTGATCCCCGAATCCCCGCGCTACCTCGTCTCCGTCGGCCGCAACGCCGAGGCCAGGAAGGTGCTCACCGAGGTGGAGGGCAAGCGCATCGACCTCGACGGGCGCATCGCCGAGATCGAGCACGCCATGCGGTCCGAGCAGAAGTCCACCTTCAAGGACCTGCTCGGCGGCCGGTTCGGCTTCCTGCCCATCGTCTGGGTCGGCATCGGCCTGTCCGTCTTCCAGCAGCTCGTCGGCATCAACGTGATCTTCTACTACAGCTCCCTGCTGTGGCAGTCCGTCGGCATCGACCCGAGCGACTCGTTCCTGTACTCCTTCGAGACCTCCGTGGTGAACATCGTCGGTACGGTCATCGCGATGGCGCTCGTGGACCGCATCGGCCGCAAGCCGCTGGCCCTCATCGGCTCGGCCGGCATGGCGGTCTCGCTGGGCCTGGCCGCGTGGGCGTTCTCGTTCAAGTCCGGTACCGGCGACGACATCTCCCTGCCGCACACGCAGGGCATCGTGGCCCTGGTCGCGGCCAACTGCTTCGTCCTCTTCTTCGCCCTGTCCTGGGGCGTGGTGGTCTGGGTGCTGCTCGGCGAGATGTTCCCGGGCCACATCCGGGCCGCGGCCCTCGGCGTCGCGGCCGCCGCCCAGTGGATCGCCAACTGGGTCATCACCGTCTCGTTCCCGACGCTCTCGGACTGGAACCTGTCCGGCGCCTACATGATCTACACCGGCTTCGCCCTGCTCTCGATCCCCTTCATCCTCAAATGGGTGCCGGAGACCAAGGGCAAGGCGCTGGAGGAGATGGGGTAACCATCCCCCGCCAACGCCCCTTCTCCTCGATACTGCCCCGGCTCAGCCCTTGAGCCGGGGCAGTACCTGTTCGCACAGCAGGTGCAGGCTGCGCCAGCCCTCGTCGACCGGCATCCCGCCGCACAGCGGGTGCAGCACCAGGTTCCCGGCCTCGCCGGCTCCCCGGGCGTACGCGACCGCCTCGTCCGGGGTGAGGATCCGGTACACGCCCTCCGCCCGCAGCTCCTCCACCGTGCGCGCGCCCGACCGAACGGCGCTGCGGATGTCCTTGGACTGCCACGAGGCGTACGTGCCCGCCTCGTGCAGGAAGCGCTCGCCGTGCTCGGCCCACACCCGGTCCGGGTCCTCCGCGATGTGCAGCAGCGGGGTCTCGGCCGCGGGCATCATGCAGAAGCCCTCCGTGCCGTACTCGGCGAGTTTCGCGTTGTAGTACGCCTCCAGCTCCGGCAGGTGCGCGCTGGGGAAGAACGGCAGCCCCAGCCTGGCCGCGCGCCGGGCCGCGGCCTCCGAGCTCCCGCCGACCAGCAGCATCGGGTGCGGCTGGGTGAACGGCCTCGGGGTGACCCGGACCGTGCGGCCGCGGAACTCGAAGGGCTCGCCGGTCCACGCCTTCAGCAGGGTCTCCAGCAGCTCGTCCTGGAGCTTCCCGCGCCGGCCCCACTCCACGCCGTGCTGCTCGTACTCCTCGGGCCGGTAGCCGATCCCCGCGACGGTGACGAGGCGGCCGCCGCTCAGCAGGTCCAGCACGGCGATGTCCTCGGCCACCTTCAGCGGGTCGTACAGCGGCCCGATGATCGCCGAGACGGTGACGGCGATCCGGCGGGTGGCGCCGAACACCGCGCCCGCGAAGGCGAAGGGCGAGGGCAGCCAGTTGTTGCCGGTGCCGTGGTGCTCCTCGGTCTGGATGGTGTCGATCCCGAGGTCGTCGGCGTACCGGGCCATCTCCAGTGCCGCCTTGTAGCGGGCGGAGAGGGACTCCGGGGTGCCGTTCGGGTCGACGAGGTTGAACCGGGCCACGGTGATGGGCATGGAGAAGTCCCCCTTCGCCGGATGTGGGTGGGCGGGCGAAGGGGGACGTTAGCTGACGCGGCGTCAGTTGGACAGGGATCCGGCGGGCGCCCGCTCCCCGGCGGGGGCCTGCGCGGCCGGATCGGGAGTGCGCGGCAGCGCGGCGTACAGCAGCCCCGAGGTGAGGATGCCGACCGCCCAGCCGAGCCCGTTCCGGCCGGTCCACGTGCCTGCGAGGGGCCCGCTGAACCAGTCCACCTCGGTGAACAGCAGCCCCACGGCCAGGGCCGCGGCCCACGCGGTCATCGCCTGCCAGGCGAAGCCGCCCTTGTACCAGTAGGCGCTGCCCGGGGTGGTGTCCAGCAGTGCGGGGCCGTCGTAGCTCTTGCGGCGCAGCATGTCCACGCCGAAGACGCCGATCCACGCGGAGAAGGCCACGGCCAGCAGCGTGAGGAAGGAGAGGAAGGAGCCGAAGAAGCCGGTCGCGACCACCATCAGCAGGAAGCCGAACACCAGGCTGATGACGGCGTTGACGCTGACCGCCCAGGCGCGCGGCACCCTGATGCCGAGGGTCTGCGCGGTGAAGCCCGCCGAGTACATGGACATCGAGTTGATCAGCAGCATGCCGACGAGGGCGATGAGCAGGTACGGGACCGCGATCCAGGCCGGCAGCAGCGCGCCGATGAAGGAGACCGGGTCCTGGGCTCCGGCCAGGTCCGGGGTGCCGACCGCCATCACCGCGCCCATGAGGACCATGGGGAGGGCGACGATGCCGGCGCCGCCGATCGTCGCGCCCACCATGGCCTTGGAGGAGGCCGTGCGCGGCAGGTAGCGGGTGAAGTCCGGACCCGACGGGACCCAGCTGATGCCGCCGGCTGCGATGGTGCCGATGCCCGCGATCATCATCGCGGTGGAGCCCGCGGGCTTGCCGAACACCGCGGACCAGTCGGTGGCGACGACCAGGTAGCCGAGCACGAGCACGCTGAAGGCCCCGAACAGGTACGTCGACCACTTCGAGCAGACGCGCAGCGCGTTGATGCCGAGACCCGAGACGACGAAGGTGCAGCCCACGAAGAAGAGCAAGGTGACGACGATGAGGGTGGTGCTGCTCTTGATGCCGAAGACCAGGTCGAGCACGGTCAGGACGGCGTAGGCACCGCTCACCGCGTTGATGGTCTCCCAGCCCCACCGGGCCACCCAGATGAGCGCGCCGGGGAAGAGGTTGCCGCGCTGCCCGAACACGGCCCGCGACAGGGCCATGCCCGGGGAGCCGCCGCGCTTTCCGGCGATGGAGATCAGGCCGACGATCCCGTACGAGAGCACCGGCGCAGCGACCGCGACGACGAGCACCTGCCAGATGTTCAGCCCGTTGAAGATCACCAACCCGGCGCCCATGGTCAGCAGCAGCACGCTGATGTTGGCGGCGACCCAGGTGGGGACGAGCTCGCGGACCCTGCCGCTGCGCTCACCGTCCGGGACGGGCTCCAGGCCGCGCGTCTCCATCGCGCCGTCGGAAGTGCCGTTCGGGGCGTCGGCAGGCATGGGTGCTCCATGAAGGGTGGGGGGATTTGCCCATCATCATACGTTTGCAGTAGATCGCGCAAAAAGGAGGCTTACGGCCCTCCGGGGATTCCGTGGGCGAGGCCCGCGAGCCCCACCTGCGGAAACGGGGTCGGGGCCGGGGTGTCACGCATACTGAACGCGTTATGGACATCCTCATCCTTGCTGTAGTCATCGCCCTGGTCGCGGTCGGCGCGATCAGCGGGCTCGTGGTCAGCAGCCGCAAGAAGAAGCAGCTGCCGCCCCCGGCGCCGCCGAGCACGCCGACCATCACTGCCCCGCCTGCCGAACCGCAGGTGGGGGAGGACGCCGTAGAGACGGCGGAAGAACCGCGCCGCACCATCGAGGAGGTCGTCCTCCCGGAGGCGGAGGCGGAGGCTCCCGCAGAGGTGCCGGTCGCCGAGCCCGAGATTCCGGCCGCGCCCGCGATCGAGGTGCCCGAGCCCACCGCGGGCCGCCTCGTCCGGCTGCGCGCCCGCCTCGCCCGGTCGCAGAACTCCCTCGGGAAGGGGCTGCTCACGCTGCTCTCCCGGGAGCACCTCGACGAGGACACCTGGGAGGAGATCGAGGAGACCCTGCTCGTCGCCGACGTCGGCGTCGTCCCGACGCAGGAGCTCGTCGACCGGCTCCGCGAGCGGGTCAAGGTGCTCGGCACCCGCACCCCGGCGGACCTGCGCGCCCTGCTCAAGGAGGAGCTGCTCACCCTGGTCGGCACCGACTTCGACCGCGCCGTGAAGACGGAGAGCGGCGAGGACACCCCCGGCGTGATCATGGTCGTCGGCGTCAACGGCACCGGCAAGACCACCACCACCGGCAAGCTCGCCCGGGTGCTGGTCGCCGACGGCCGCAGCGTGGTGCTCGGCGCGGCCGACACCTTCCGCGCGGCCGCGGCCGACCAGCTCCAGACCTGGGGCGAGCGCGTCGGCGCCCGCACCGTGCGCGGCCCCGAGGGCGGCGACCCGGCCTCGATCGCCTACGACGCGGTCAAGGAGGGCATCGCCGAGGGCGCCGACGTGGTGCTCATCGACACCGCGGGCCGGCTGCACACCAAGACCGGCCTCATGGACGAGCTCGGCAAGGTCAAGCGCGTCGTGGAGAAGCACGGCCCGCTGGACGAGATCCTGCTGGTCCTGGACGCCACCACCGGCCAGAACGGCCTGACCCAGGCCCGGGTCTTCGCCGAGGTCGTGGACATCACCGGCATCGTGCTGACCAAGCTCGACGGCACCGCCAAGGGCGGCATCGTCGTCGCCGTCCAGCGCGAGCTGGGCGTCCCGGTCAAGCTCGTCGGCCTCGGAGAGGGCGCCGACGACCTGGCCCCCTTCGAGCCGGAGGCGTTCGTGGACGCCCTGATCGGCGACTGAGTACGGCCCGCACGCACACCGGTGCCCCCGCGTTCCACCGGAACACGGGGGCACCGCCGTATCCGCCGGACACCCCCTAGTCGCGGAAGCGGTGGCAGATGTAGGCGAGGGTGCCCAACAGGAGCCGGGCCTGCGGCGGGCCGCCGGCGTTGTCCAGCGCGGGCGGGCGCAGCCAGCCGACCTGGCCGAGCCCGGCCCGGTCCGAGGGCGGGACCGTCACGAAGGCCCCCTCGCCCAGGGCCCTCAGGTCCAGGTCGGCGTCGTCCCAGCCCATCCGGTACAGCAGCTGCGGCAGCTCGGCCGCAGCGCCCGGCGCCACGAAGAACTGGGCCCGGCCGTCCGGGGTCGAGACCACCGGGCCGAGCGGCAGCCCCATCCGCTCCAGCCGCACCAGCGCGCGCCGCCCGGCCTCCCCGGACACCTCGATCACGTCGAAGGAGCGGCCCACCGGGAGCAGCACCGCCGCACCCGGATACTCGCTCCAGGCCTCGGTGACCTCGTCCAGGGTGGCCCCGGCCTTCACCGTGGGGGCGAAGGGCAGGGGGTGCGCCCCGGGAGCCGCGCACCGTGCGTCCCCGCAGGAACAGTCGCGGGAGGGTGCCGCGGCCCGCGCGCCGGGAACCACGTCCCAGCCCCACAGTCCCGTGTACTCCGCCACCGCCGTGCACTCGGAGGTCCGGCCGCGGCGCCGGGCGCCGGAACGGAATTCCTTGGTGCCGCGGCTGCCGCCGATCGTGAAGCCCATGCCCATGCCCCCTCCAACGGGTCGGACGCGCCGGTGGTTACGAGGCCGGTGGGACCTGCTCCCGCGGGGTGCGGCCCGCTGCCGCCCGGCGCACTCCTCGCCGCGCGCGCCCTGAGCGCACTCCAGTCCAACCGGACCGTTTTCACCTCGTGTCAAGTGAATCGTGCCTGGCCGGTGGCGAGTTCATTCGAAGGGGTGGCGAATGGTGGCGTTTCTGGAATCGACCTCGCCGAAGGGGTGATCGTAGGATTACTTTCAGTGCACGAACCCCGAAGGCGCACCCATCCGTGGGTATGCCGGAGGCAATGTGTGGAGGACCTGTGAAGGTCCGTGATGGCGCCCGGCGCCACGGCCAGGGTTTCGTGTGGAAGATGCTGAGCGGATGGGGGCGTTCCAGTGAGCGGCAACAGCGCAAGCGGAACGACGGACGACGCTGCCGCGCGCAACGAACAGCTGACGTCGTGGTTCGTCCGCAGCGGTTGGTCCAAGGGCGAGCTCGCCCGCCAGGTCAACCGGCGGGCCCGCCAGATGGGCGCGCACCACATCAGCACGGACACCTCCCGGGTGCGCCGCTGGCTCGACGGTGAACAGCCCCGCGAGCCCGTCCCGAGGATCCTCTCCGAGCTGTTCTCCGAGCGCTTCGGCTCCGTCGTCGCCATCGAGCAGCTCGGCCTGCGCACCGCGCACCAGACCCCCTCCGTCTCCGGGGTCGACCTGCCCTGGGCCGGCCCGCAGACCGTCGAACTGCTCGGCGAGTTCTCGCGCAGCGACCTGATGCTGGCCCGCCGCGGCTTCCTCGGGACCTCGCTCGCCCTCTCCGCCGGCCCCGCCCTCATCGAGCCCATGCAGCGCTGGCTCGTCCCGGTCCCGGCCGCCGACCCGGGATCGCGGGAAGCGGGGCCGGCGGGCGCACCCGGCGGCCACCGCCCGCCCCGGCTCTCGGAACCGGAACTCGACCTGCTCGACGCGACCACCGTCATGTTCCGCCAGTGGGACGCCCAGTGCGGCGGCGGACTGCGCCGCAAGGCCGTCGTCGGCCAGCTGCACGAGGTCACCGACCTGCTCCAGGAGAACCACCCGGCGCCCGTCATGAAGCGGCTCTTCAAGGTCGCCGCGGAACTCGCCGAGCTGGCCGGATGGATGAGCTACGACATCGGCCTGCACCCCACCGCCCAGAAGTACTTCGTCCTCGCGCTGCACGCCGCGAAGGAGGCCGGGGACAAGCCGCTGGGCTCGTACATCCTCTCCGGCATGAGCCGCCAGATGATCCACCTGGGCCGCCCCGAGGACGCCCTGGAACTCATCCACCTCGCGCAGTACGGCAGCCGAGACTGCGCCGGCCCGCGCACCCAGGCCATGCTGTATGCGATGGAGGCCCGCGCCTACGCCAACATGGGCCAGCCCAGCCGCTGCAAGCGGGCCGTGCGGATGGCCGAGGACACCTTCGGCGACGTCGGCTTCGCGGGCGGCGAGCCCGAGCCCGACTGGATCCGCTTCTTCTCCGAGGCCGAGCTCAACGGCGAGAACTCCCACTCGTACCGCGACCTGGCCTACGTCGCCGGGCGCAGCCCCATGTACGCCTCCCTCGCCGAACCCGTCATGGAGCGGGCCGTCGAACTCTTCGAGAAGGACCAGGAGCACCAGCGCTCCTACGCACTCAACCTCATCGGCATGGCCACCGTGCACCTGCTCCAGCGTGAGCCCGAGCAGGCCGCGGTCCTGGTCGACCGGGCCCTGGTCGTGGCGGGAAAGGTCCGGTCCGAACGGGTGAACACCCGGCTGCGCAAGACCGTCGACACCGCCGCCCGTGAGTACGGGGACGTCGCCGAGATCGTCCGGCTCACCGACCACCTCGCCTCGCGCCTCCCCGAAGCGGCGGAGGCCGTCTGACGGCCCCAGCGGCCGCCCCCCAAGGCCCCGGCCGCGGCAGTCACCCCGTGAAGCCCGATCAGGCTCCCCCAGCCAGGACGTCCGGGTCACTGCCGCGGCCGGTTGAAGCACCGACCAGTTCATGGACGCGTAACACGCCCGACCTCTTCGTCATCGGAGCGAAACACCGAGCGGCGCCGCCGGAAACCGGCCTGCGCGAATCTCATGGCCAATAACCGGCCAGTTCCCATACGCCGCCGCTCAGGTTTTCACGATCGCCCGCACGCGAACGTACCGACGACGAGGAGACGCCGATGGCATCAGCCATCACGACCCTCGCGGCAGACGCCCCCACGCTGTCTGCCGCGAACACCGGGTTCATGCTCATCTGCTCCGCCCTGGTCATGCTGATGACCCCGGGACTCGCCTTCTTCTACGGAGGCATGGTCCGCGTCAAGAGCAGCCTCAACATGCTGATGATGAGCTTCATCAGCCTCGGGATCGTCACGATCCTCTGGGTGCTCTACGGCTTCAGCCTCGCCTTCGGCACCGACTCCGGCTCCCTCATCGGCTGGAACTCCGACTACCTCGGCCTCAGCGGCATCGGGATCACCGAGCTGTGGGACGGGTACACCATCCCCGTCTACGTCTTCGCCGTCTTCCAGCTGATGTTCGCCGTGATCACCCCGGCCCTGATCAGCGGCGCGCTCGCCGACCGCGTGAAGTTCAGCGCCTGGGCCCTGTTCACGGCCCTGTGGGTCACCGTCGTGTACTTCCCCGTCGCCCACTGGGTGTGGGGCGCGGGCGGCTGGCTCTTCGAGCTCGGCGTCATCGACTTCGCGGGCGGCACCGCCGTCCACATCAACGCCGGCGCCGCAGCCCTCGGCGTGATCCTCGTCATCGGCAAGCGCGTCGGCTTCAAGAAGGACCCGATGCGCCCGCACAGCCTGCCGCTCGTGATGCTCGGCGCCGGCCTGCTGTGGTTCGGCTGGTTCGGCTTCAACGCCGGTTCCTGGCTCGGCAACGACGACGGCGTGGGCGCGGTCATGTTCGTGAACACCCAGGTCGCCACCGCCGCCGCCATGCTCGCCTGGCTCGGCTACGAGAAGCTGCGCCACGGCTCCTTCACCACCCTCGGCGCCGCCTCCGGCGCGGTCGCGGGCCTCGTCGCCATCACCCCCTCCGGCGGCTCCTGCTCCCCGCTCGGCGCGATCGCCATCGGCGCCATCGCCGGCCTGCTGTGTGCCATGGCCGTCGGACTCAAGTACAAGTTCGGCTACGACGACTCCCTCGACGTGGTCGGCGTCCACCTCGTCGGCGGTGTCGTCGGCTCCCTCCTCGTGGGCTTCTTCGCCACCGGCGGGGTCCAGTCCGACGCGGCCGGCCTCTTCTACGGCGGCGGCCTCGAACAGCTCGGCAAGCAGGCCATCGGGGTCTTCTCCGTCCTCGCCTACTCTCTGGTGGCGTCCGCGCTGCTCGCCTTCCTCCTCGACAAGACCCTCGGGATGCGGGTCAGCGAGGACGACGAGGTCGCCGGCATCGACCAGATCGAACACGCCGAGACCGCCTACGACTTCAGCGGAGCCGGCGGCGGCGCAGCCTCGCGCAACACCGCCGCCCCCACCCACTCCGCCGTGAACAAGAAGGTCGACGCATGAAGCTGATCACCGCGATCGTCAAGCCGCACAAGCTGGACGAGATCAAGGAAGCCCTCCAGACCTTCGGAGTCCAGGGCCTCACGGTCACCGAGGCCAGCGGCTACGGCCGCCAGCGCGGCCACACCGAGGTCTACCGCGGCGCCGAGTACCAGGTCGACCTGGTACCCAAGATCCGCATCGAGGTGCTGGTCGACGACTCCGACGCCGAGGAGCTGATCCGCGTCATCGTGAGCGCGGCCGCCACCGGCAAGATCGGCGACGGCAAGGTGTGGAGCGTCCCCGTGGACTCGGTCGTACGGGTCCGCACCGGCGAGCGCGGCGCCGACGCCCTCTAGACGACGGGAGCTCCCGGGTGACGAGTGTCGAAGAACCCACGGACCACACGGCCGACCCGGGAGCCGGCGGATATGCCGCGGCCCGGCTGCGACTCCTCCAGGAGGAGTCGCGGTCCGGGCCCTCGCGGCGTTCCGCACTGGCCGGGCTGACCGACGAATGGCTGACCTCCCTGTTCACGGCCGCCGCACGGGAGACGGGCGTCCGGGGTGCCGCCCTGGTGGCCGTCGGCGGCTACGGCAGGGCCGAACTCTCCCCGCGCAGCGACCTCGACCTGGTGCTGCTGCACGACGGCAAGGCCGAACCGCGGGCGCTGGGCGCGCTCGCCGACCGGCTCTGGTACCCCGTGTGGGACCTCGGCCTCGCCCTCGACCACTCCGTACGGACCCCCGCCGAGGCCCGCAAGACCGCCGCCGAGGACCTCAAGGTGCACCTCGGGCTGCTCGACGCCCGCTCCGTCGCGGGCGACGCGGGGCTCCTCGCCGGCCTGCGCACCTCCGTCCTGGCCGACTGGCGCAACCAGGCCGCCAAGCGGCTCCCGCAGCTGCACACCCTGTGCCGCGACCGGGCCGAGCGCTCCGGTGAGCTGCGCTTCCTCCTCGAACCCGACCTCAAGGAGGCCCGCGGCGGCCTGCGCGACATCACCGCCCTGCGGGCCGTCGCCGCGTCCTGGCTGGCCGACGCCCCGCGCGAGGGCCTCGCCCAGGCCCGCCGCAGGCTCCTCGACGCCCGCGACGCCCTCCACCTCGTCACCGGCCGCGCCACCGACCGGCTCTCCCTGCAGGAACAGGACCAGGTCGCGGCGCAGCTCGGGCTGCTCGACGCCGACGCGCTGCTGCGCGAGGTGTACGAGGCCGCGCGCGTGGTCTCGTACGCCGGGGACGTGACCTGGCGCGAGGTCGGCCGGGTGCTGCGGGCACGCTCCGCCCGCCCCAGGCTCCGCGGGCTGCTCGGCACCCGGGGCGCCCCGGCCGCCGCGCGGGCACCGCTGGCCGACGGGGTCGTGGAGTCCGACGGCGAGGCCGTGCTGGCCCTGGCCGCGCGCCCCGACCGCGACCCGGTGCTGCCGCTCCGCTTCGCCGCGGCCGCCGCCCAGGCGGGCCTTCCCGTCTCGCCGCACGCCGTACGACGGCTCGCCGCGCAGGCGAAACCGCTCCCCGTGCCGTGGCCGGCCGAGGCCCGCGAGCAACTGGTGACGCTGCTGGGCGCGGGGGAGCCGACCGTGGCCGTCTGGGAGGCCCTGGAGGCGGAAGGCCTGATCGGCCGGCTGCTGCCCGACTGGGAGCGGGTGCGCTGCCGCCCCCAGCGCAACCCCGTCCACACCTGGACGGTGGACAGGCACCTCATCGAGACGGCGGTGCGCGCCTCCGCCCTCACCCGCCGGGTCGGCCGGCCGGACCTGCTCCTCATGGCCGCCCTCCTGCACGACATCGGCAAGGGCTGGCCCGGGGACCACTCGGTGGCCGGCGAGACCATCGCCCGCGACGTCGCCGCCCGGGTCGGCTTCGACGAGCGGGACACCGCCGTCCTCGGCACGCTCGTACGCCACCACCTGCTGCTGATCGACACCGCGACCCGGCGGGACCTGGACGACCCCGCGACCGTCCGCACGGTCGCCGAGGCCGTCGGGTCGGTGGGCACGCTGGAGATACTGCACGCCCTCACCGAGGCCGACGCCCTCGCCACCGGCCCGGCCGCGTGGAGCGCCTGGCGCGGCTCCCTCGTGGCCGACCTCGTCGCCCGGGCCGCCGCCGTCCTGCGCGGCACCGCCCCGGAGGCGGGGGAGCCGGAGATCCCGACCGCGGAACAGGAACGCCTCGCGGTGGAGGCCCTGCGCACGGGGGAGCCGGTGCTGGCGCTCCAGGCCCGGCACGAGGAGGACATGGTCGGCGTGGAACTGGTCGTGGCCGTCCCCGACCAGCCGGGGGTCCTGCCCGCCGTCGCCGGGGTGCTGGCCCTGCACCGGCTCACGGTCCGGGCGGCCGACCTGCGCTCCACGGAGCTCCCGGACCGACTGGGCGAGGTCCTGGTGCTGCGGTGGCGGGTGTCGGCCGAGTACGGCGCGCTTCCGCAGGCGGCCCGGCTGCGGACCGATCTGGTGCGCGCGCTGGACGGCTCGCTGGACGTCCCGGCGAAGCTGGCCGACCGCGAGGCGGCGTATCCGCGCCGGCGCGGGGTCGTGCCCCCGCCGCCGCGGGTCACCGTCGTCGCGGACGTCTCCTCGCTGGCCACCGTCCTGGAGGTCCGCGCGCCGGACGCGGTGGGGCTGCTGCACAGGATCGGCCGGGCGCTGGAGTCCCGCGGGGTGCGGGTGCGCAGTGCGCACGTGTCGACGCTGGGTGCGAACGCCGTGGACACCCTCTACGTCACCACGCCCGAGGGCAAACCCCTGGACGCGGAGGACGCGACCGCCCTGGCCGGGTTGGTGGAGTCGGCCCTGGCGTAGGTGCGGGGGCCGCTGCGCGGTCCGGGGGTCCGGGGCGGAGCCCCGGGTCTTCGGCCCCGCCGGGCAGGCGGTAGCGGCCGCTTCGGGACGCTCCGCCCGGCCCCGGGTACGTACCGCCGGGCCCACCACTTGGCACGGCCCGATACCCTGGGGGACACCACACCGCCCCCGACCCGAGGAATCGCGACCACCGTGTTCGATACGCTCTCCGACCGCTTGGCGAATACCTTCAAGGGCCTGCGCGGCAAAGGCCGGCTGTCCGAGGCTGACATCGACTCCGCGGCCCGGGAAATCCGTATCGCCCTCCTCGAGGCCGACGTCGCCCTCCCGGTCGTCCGCTCCTTCATCGCGAACGTCAAGGAACGCGCCCGCGGCGAAGAGGTCAGCAAGGCGCTGAACCCCGGCCAGCAGGTCCTGAAGATCGTCAACGACGAGCTCGTCACGATCCTCGGCGGCGAGACCCGGCGGCTCCGCTTCGCCAAGACCGCGCCCACCGTGATCATGCTGGCCGGTCTCCAGGGTGCCGGTAAGACCACCCTCGCCGGAAAGCTCGGCCTCTGGCTGAAGGGGCAGGGCCACACCCCGCTCCTCGTCGCGTGCGACCTCCAGCGCCCCAACGCCGTCAACCAGCTCTCGGTCGTCGCCGACCGTGCCGGGGTGGCGTTCTACGGTCCCCAGCCCGGCAACGGCATCGGCGACCCGGTCCAGGTGGCCAAGGACTCCGTCGAGTACGCGCGCACCAAGCAGCACGACATCGTGATCGTCGACACCGCCGGCCGCCTCGGCATCGACCAGGAGCTGATGCAGCAGGCCGCGGACATCCGCGACGCGGTCTCGCCCGACGAGATCCTGTTCGTCGTCGACGCCATGATCGGCCAGGACGCGGTCAACACCGCCGAGGCCTTCCGCGACGGCGTCGGCTTCGACGGCGTGGTGCTCTCGAAGCTCGACGGCGACGCCCGCGGTGGTGCCGCGCTCTCCATCGCGCACGTCACCGGCAAGCAGATCATGTTCGCCTCGAACGGCGAGAAGCTCGACGAGTTCGACGCCTTCCACCCGGACCGCATGGCGGGCCGGATCCTCGACATGGGTGACATGCTCACCCTCATCGAGCAGGCCGAGAAGACCTTCTCGCAGGCCGAGGCCGAGAAGATGGCGGCCAAGCTCGCCAAGGGCCCGAAGGAGTTCACGCTCGACGACTTCCTGGCCCAGATGGAGCAGGTCCGCAAGATGGGCTCCATCTCGAAGCTCCTCGGGATGCTCCCCGGCATGGGGCAGATCAAGGACCAGATCAACAACATCGACGAGCGGGACGTGGACCGCACCGCCGCGATCATCAAGTCGATGACCCCGGCCGAGCGCCAGGACCCGACGATCATCAACGGCTCGCGCCGCGCCCGTATCGCCAAGGGCTCCGGCACCGAGGTCAGCGCCGTCAAGTCGCTGGTCGAGCGGTTCTTCGACGCCCGCAAGATGATGTCCCGCATGGCCCAGGGCGGCGGCATGCCGGGCATGCCCGGCATCCCCGGGATGGGCGGCGGCCCCGGCCGGCAGAAGAAGCAGGTCAAGCAGGCCAAGGGCAAGCGCAAGAGCGGCAACCCGATGAAGCGCCGGGAAGAGGAGGCCGCCGCGGCGGCCCGCCGCGAGCAGGGCGCGCAGGCGATCGAGCCCGCGGCCGGCGGCAACCCCTTCGGCCTTCCCACGGGTGGCCGGCCGGGGCAGGACTTCGACCTCCCGGACGAGTTCAAGAAGTTCATGAAGTAGTACCTCGTGAGGTGGGCCCCGGCCGTGTTCGCACGGCCGGGGCCCTTCCGTTTCCACCGCGGCGAGGGTTCGTTTTATCCCTTATCGTCGGCCGGGGGGACGGAAGAAGGAGGCCGCCGTGCCCAGCCCCACTCCCGTACCGCCCCGCGACCGGGCCGATACGCCCTGGCGTTCGGAGGGCGCACCGCCCGCCCCGCCCCCCAGGAAGCGGATGCCGGGCGGCTGGCGGACGCTCGTCCTCGTCGCCCTGATCGCGTACCTGATCGCCAACCTGGTGCTGTCCTTCTTCAACGAGGGCGACGAGCCGACCATCTCGTACACCGAGTTCAGCAAGCAGGTCGCGAGCGGCAACGTCTCGAAGATCTACTCCAAGGGCGACGCCATCCAGGGCCAGCTGAAGGCCGAGCAGCCCCTGCCCGACGGGGACAAGGGCGACTACACCAAATTCGTCACCCAGCGCCCGGCCTTCGCCGACGACGACCTGTGGGCCAACCTCACCAAGCAGAACGTGAACGTGACGGCCCGCCCGGTCGTCGAGCAGCGCAGCTTCCTCGCCAACCTGCTGCTCTCCCTCGCCCCGGTGCTGCTGCTGGTCCTCCTGTGGGTGTTCGTCGCCCGGCGCATGGGCGCGGGGATGGGCGGCATGGGCGGGCTGGGCCGCAAGGCCCCGCCCAAGCCGGTGGAGCTGCAGGAGGGCGCCCCGCGCACCACCTTCGAGGACGTGGCCGGAATCGACGAGGTCCAGGGGGAGCTCAACGACGTCGTCGACTTCCTCAAGAACCCGCAGGCGTACCGCAGGATGGGCGCCCGGATGCCCGGCGGGGTCCTGCTCGCGGGCCCGCCCGGCACGGGCAAGACCCTGCTCGCGCGGGCCGTCGCGGGCGAGGCGGGGGTGCCGTTCTTCTCCGCCTCGGCCTCCGAGTTCATCGAGATGATCGTCGGCGTCGGCGCCTCCCGGGTGCGGGAACTGTTCACCGAGGCGCGCAAGGTGGCCCCCGCGATCATCTTCATCGACGAGATCGACACCATCGGCCGGATCCGCGGCGGGGGCGCGGCCATGGGCGGCCACGACGAACGCGAGCAGACCCTGAACCAGATCCTCACCGAGATGGACGGGTTCTCGGGCTCGGAGGGCGTCGTCGTGCTCGCCGCCACCAACCGCGCGGACGTGCTGGACCCGGCTCTGACCCGCCCCGGCCGCTTCGACCGCACCGTGGTCGTCGCCCCGCCGGACCGGGCCGGCCGCGAGGCCATCCTGCGCATCCACACCCGCGACATCCCGCTCGCCGACGGCGTCGACCTGGCCCGGGTCGCCACGACCACCCCCGGTATGACCGGCGCCGAGCTGGCCAACCTGGCCAACGAGGCCGCGCTGCTCGCCGTCAAACGCCAGCAGGACGAGGTCACGCAGTCCGACCTGTCCGACGCCCTGGAGAAGGTGCAGCTGGGTGCGGAACGGCCGCTGGTCATGCCGGAGGACGAGCGCCGGCGGACGGCGTACCACGAGAGCGGACACGCCCTCCTGGGCATGCTCCAGCCGGGCGCCGACCCCGTCCGCAAGATCACCATCGTCCCCCGCGGCCGGGCGCTCGGCGTCACCCTCTCGGTCCCGGACGCCGACCGGTACGCGTACACCGAGGACTACCTGCGCGGCCGCATCATCGGGGCGCTGGGCGGCATGGCCGCCGAGCACACCGTCTACGACGTGATCACCACGGGTGCGGAGAACGACCTGGAACAGGTCACCAACATCGTGCGCGGCATGGTCGGCCGCTGGGGCATGAGCGAGCGCATCGGGCGCCTCACCGCGATCCCCTCCGATGCGCAGAGCCCCTACGGCCTGACCGCGGCCCCGGCCACCCTCGACGCCGTGGACAAAGAGATGCGCCGGATCGTCGACGAGTGCTACGTCGAGGCCTGCCGCCTGCTGCGCGAACACCGCCCGCAACTCGACTCGCTGGCGGAGGCCCTCCTCGCCAACGAGACCCTGGACGAGCCGGCCGCCTACGCCGCCGCGGGCATCCCGCGGCTGACGAAGGCGCACGGCACCGACTGACGGGCGGCGGTTACGCCGTCCGGGCGATCACGTACCGGAAGATGTTCGGCAGCCACACGGCGCCGTCGGACCGCTCGAACGGGTGAAGCGCCTCGGCGAGCTCCTTCTCCGCCAGAGCGGGGTCCGCGGCCGCGTCGTAGAGCCCGGTCGACATCAGCCCCCGCACCGCGCTGTCCACGTCGGCGTACCCGAACGGGCAGAACACCCGCCCCGACCCGTCCGGCCGCAGCCCGGCCCCCTCCGCCAGCGCGTCCAGGTCCCGCGGCACCGGCCCACGGCCGAGGACCGACGGCACCGTGCAGCGCTCCGCGGGACCCCAGCCCGCCAGCACCACGGCCCCGCCGCGCCGGACCAGGGGCAGGGCCGAGGCCAGGGCCGCCGGGGTGGGCGAGAAGGCCAGCACGGCGTCGTAGCGGCGGTCCGCCACGGACTGCGCGGGCGGGGCCGCCAGCACCTCCAGCAGCCGCTCGCGCGCCAGCGCGCGCCGCGCGGGATCCGCCTCCACGCCCGTGGCGGAGGCGCCCCGTCCGGCGGCCAGCAGCAGGGGCAGACCGGCCCCGCAGTCGAGGCCCAGCAGCCGGTCGCCCGGCCCGACCTCCAGCCGGTCGTAGACCGCTTCGTACAGCGGTACCAGCATCCGTTCCTGGATCTCCGCCCAGTCCCGGGCGACGAGCGTCGCCGTCGGCGTCGGTGTCATCGAAAGAGCGCTCCTGATTCCGTCTCGCCCCCTTGCCCCCGTTGCCAGAGAACTCCCCATTCGCCCCCGCGTCCAGAGGAGCGGGTCACCCGATTCACGCTCGGTGCGCGCGGCGCCGTACCATTCGCGCCATGGCAAAGGCACCCGTTCTCACCCCGCAGGCGGAGGATTTCCCCCGCTGGTACCAGGATCTGATCAACAAGGCCGAGCTGGCCGACAACGGCCCGGTGCGCGGCACGATGGTCATCCGACCGTACGGCTACGGGCTGTGGGAGCGGATGCAGCAGGAGATGGACGCGCGCATCAAGGAAGCGGGCGCCCAGAACGCCTACTTCCCGCTGTTCATCCCGCAGTCGTACCTGACGAAGGAAGCCGAGCACGTCGAGGGCTTCGCCCCCGAGCTGGCCGTCGTCACGCACGGCGGCGGCAAGGAGCTGGAAGAGCCGGTCGTCGTCCGGCCCACCTCCGAGACGATCATCAACGACTACTTCTCCAAGTGGGTCCAGAGCTACCGCGACCTGCCCCTGCTGATCAACCAGTGGGCCAACGTGGTCCGCTGGGAGATGCGCCCGCGCGTGTTCCTCCGTACGAGCGAGTTCCTCTGGCAGGAGGGCCACACCGCCCACGCCACCTACGAGGACGCCCGCGACTACGCCGCCCGGATCCACACGGACGTCTACGGCGACTTCATGAAGAACGTCCTCGGCATCGACGTGGTCCTCGGCCGCAAGACCGCCAAGGAGCGCTTCGCCGGCGCCATCAACACCCTCACCCTCGAGGGCATGATGGGCGACGGCAAGGCCCTGCAGATGGGCACGAGCCACGAGCTCGGCACCAACTTCGCGAAGGCCTTCAACACGCAGTACCTGTCGAAGGAGGGCCAGCAGGAGCTGGTCTGGCAGACCTCGTGGGGCGTCTCGACCCGCATGGTCGGCGGCCTGATCATGTCCCACGGCGACGACAACGGCCTGCGGGTCCCGCCGCGCCTGGCCCACGTCCAGGTCGTCGTCATGGCGATCAAGGGCGACGAGGCCGTGGCGAAGGTCCGCGAGCTGGGCGGTCAGCTCAAGGCCGCCGGCCTGCGCGTGCACGTCGACGACCGCGTCGACACCCCCTTCGGCCGCCGCGCCGTGGACTGGGAGCTCAAGGGCGTACCGGTCCGCATCGAGATCGGCCCGCGCGACCTGGAGAACGGCACCGCGATGCTGGCCCGCCGCATCCCGGGCGGCAAGGAGCCGGTGCAGATCACCGAGCTGCTCGACCTGCTGCCCAAGGTGCTGGACGAGGACCAGGCGCAGCTGCTGCGCGAGTCCCGCGAGCGCCGCGAGTCCCGCACGACCGACGTCGCGACCATCGAGGAGGCCGCCGAGGCCGCCATCGCCGGCGGCTGGGCGCGCATCCCGTGGGCCGACCTCGGTCCGGAGGGCGAGGCGAAGCTGGCCGAGCAGGCCGTCTCCGTGCGCTGCCTGATCGCCGAGGACGGGTCGGTGCCGCAGGCCGACGACGCCCCCGGTACCCTCGCGATCGTCGCGCGTTCGTACTGATCGCCCCGTCAGCCCCGGCGCGCGGCCCGTTCCGCGCGCCGGGGCTGATGTCTGCCGGTCGACGTTACGTACCGACTCCTCCTGACATCGGCGCACCCGTCCTCGTCAGGACGCATGAGGCTGAACTGACTGGTACGTGCAAAAAATTTGGAATGGCCCGGAATCGGAACACCCGGGGCCCCCGGCTCGTTGTCACGACGTGAGCACGACACCACCTGTTCTCGCCGCAGAGCTGGCGCAGGCGTGGGCCGACATTCAGCGGTACCACCCCGAGCTGCCTGACCTTGCCGCGCCCGAGTCCCTGATCGGAGAGTCCTCGTCCGCCTGTGGCGCCGAACTCTCCTTCGAGCGACTGCTGCACGAGGCAGTCCACGGCATCGCCGCCGCCCGCGGGGTCCGTGACACCTCCCGCGCCGGCCGCTACCACAACCGCAGATTCCTGGCGATCGCCGAGGAGATGGGGCTGGACCACTCCGACGAGCCGCATGCGAGCAGCGGCTTCTCACTGGTCACGCTCAACCCCGAGGCGAAGAAGCGCTACCGCCCGACGATGGAGCGGCTGCAGCGCGCCCTCAAGGCGCACACGGCCGCCACCGCCGCCGACACGAAGCGCAGCTTCCGCGGACCGGCCGCCCGCCACGGCTCCTCCGGCGGCGGCGTCCGGGTGAAGGCGGTCTGCGACTGCGGGCGCAACGTCCGGGTGGTCCCCTCGGTCCTGGCGCAGGCCCCGATCGTGTGCGGGGGCTGCATGAAGCCCTTCCGCATCCCCGAGGTGGCCCTCTCGGCCGTCTCCTGAGCGCTGTCTCACTGTGGCGGCGTACGGGCACCGGCCGCACACCGGCACCGCAATCACGCCGCTCGCCTCCGCGCAAGCGCCCGCCGCCCGCACGGCGCCCGCACCCGCACGAACGCGTAAGCGCGCCGCCGACAGGAGGTGCGCCCGCAGGGGGGCGGGGGCGGGCCCCCGTGGCAGGTGGATCTCCCCTCACTGCCGAGCGCGCCGCAGGCGTGTGGCACAATGGCTAGCTGTACTCGACAGTCGCATAGGACCCCTCTCTCCTCCGGCTGACGCGTCCATCGGGCACCCGAGTACCGCAACCCCACGTGGCATCTCATGTGCCCAACCACGTCAAGTTCAGGAGACACCACTCCAGTGGCAGTCAAGATCAAGCTCAAGCGCCTCGGCAAGATTCGCCAGCCGCACTACCGCATCGTCGTCGCGGACGCCCGTACCCGTCGGGACGGTCGCGCGATCGAAGAGATCGGTATCTACCACCCGACCTACAACCCGTCGCGCATCGAGGTCAACGCCGAGCGTGCGCAGTACTGGCTGTCCGTCGGCGCCCAGCCCACCGAGGCTGTGCTCGCCATCCTGAAGCTGACCGGTGACTGGCAGGCCCACAAGGGCCTCCCCGCCCCCGCGCCGCTGCTCCAGCCGGCGACGAAGGAAGACAAGCGTCGTTCCTTCGACGAGTTCGCCAAGGCCCTCGAGGGTGGCGACGCCAAGGGCGAGGCCATCACACAGAAGGCCAAGAAGGCCGACAAGAAGGCGGACGAGGCTGAGGCCGCCGCCGAGTCGACCGAGGCCTGATCATGCTCGAGGAGGCTCTTGAGCACCTCGTAAAGGGCATTGTGGACAACCCCGACGAAGTGCAGGTCGCCTCGCGCAACCTGCGCCGCGGACAGGTGCTCGAGGTCCGGGTCCACCCCGACGACCTCGGCAAGGTGATCGGCCGCAACGGCCGCACCGCACGTGCACTGCGTACCGTCGTGGGCGCCATCGGCGGCCGGGGGATCCGCGTCGACCTCGTCGACGTGGACCAGGTCCGCTGAGCAGTTGAATCACCGGCACGGGCCGGGGAGGGCATACGTGTCCGCCCCGGCCCGTTGTCGTCCGAACAGGAGAGTTTCTCAGGTGGAGCTGGTAGTCGCGCGGGTCGGCCGCGCCCACGGGATCAAGGGTGAGGTCACCGTCGAGGTGCGCACGGACGAGCCGGAGCTGCGGCTCTCGCCCGGCGCCGTGCTCCGCACCGAACCGGCGTCGGCGGGCCCGCTGACCATCGAGACGGGCCGGGTGCACAGCGGCCGGCTCCTGCTCCGCTTCGCGGGCGTCAAGGACCGCACCGGCGCCGAGGGGCTGCGCAACACGCTGCTGATCGCGGACGTGGACCCGACCGAACTCCCCGAGGAGGAGGACGAGTACTACGACCACCAGCTCATGGACCTGGACGTCGTGCTCGAGGACGGCACCGAGATCGGCCGGATCACCGAGATCTCCCACCTGCCGTCGCAGGACCTCTTCATCGTCGAGCGCCCCGACGGCACCGAGGTGATGATCCCCTTCGTCGAGGAGATCGTCGCCGAGATCGATCTGGAGGAGCAGCGCTGCGTCATCACCCCGCCGCCCGGGCTGATCGACGACCGCGCCGAGATCGCCTCCGCCCGTGACGCCGAGGGCGACGCCTGATGCGTCTCGACGTCGTCACGATCTTCCCCGAGTACCTGGAACCGCTGAACGTGTCCCTCGTCGGCAAGGCGCGCGCCCGCGGCCAGCTCGACGTACACGTCCACGACCTGCGGGACTGGACCTACGACCGGCACAACACCGTCGACGACACCCCCTACGGCGGCGGTCCCGGCATGGTCATGAAGACCGAGCCGTGGGGCGCCGCCCTGGACGAGGCGCTCGCCGACGGCTACGAGGCGGGGGCCCACGGGCCCGTCATGGTCGTCCCGACGCCCAGCGGCCGCCCCTTCACCCAGGAGCTCGCCGTCGAGCTCTCCGAGCGGCCCTGGCTGATCTTCACGCCGGCCCGCTACGAGGGCATCGACCGCCGGGTCATGGACGAGTACGCCACGCGCATGCCGGTGTACGAGGTCTCCATCGGCGACTACGTCCTGGCGGGCGGCGAGGCCGCGGTGCTGGTGGTCACCGAGGCGGTGGCCCGGCTGCTGCCCGGCGTGCTCGGCAACGCCGAATCGCACCGGGACGACTCCTTCGCCCCGGGGGAGATGGCGAACCTGCTGGAGGGGCCCGTCTACACGAAGCCCCCGGTGTGGCGCGGACGGGACATCCCCGAGGTGCTGCTCAGCGGCCACCACGGGAAGATCGCCCGCTGGCGCCGGGACGAGGCCTTCCGCCGGACCGCGGCCAACCGCCCCGACCTGATCGAGCGCTGCGAGGCCTCCGGCTTCGACAAGAAGGACCGGGAGATCCTCTCCATCCTGGGCTGGCAGCCCACCGCCGACGGCCGATTTTGGCGCAAGCCGGAGGCCGTGGAAGAATAGGCGGCTGCTGTGTGCTCGCGGGCGCCCCTGCCACAGGGGGATCGTCGTCCGACGGGTGGCACGGCTCCCGAATTCTCTACGGAAACCCGCACTGGCGACCTGTGGCGTCATGCGAAGAAAGCAGACGAAGAACATGTCTCACCTGCTCGATGGCGTCAACGCCGCCGCGCTCCGCTCGGACGTCCCGGCCTTCCGCCCGGGTGACACGATCAACGTGCACGTCCGCGTTATCGAGGGCAACCGCTCCCGTATCCAGCAGTTCAAGGGCGTAGTCATCCGTCGCCAGGGCGCCGGTGTCTCCGAGACCTTCACCGTTCGCAAGGTCTCCTTCAGCGTCGGCGTGGAGCGTACCTTCCCGGTCCACTCCCCGATCTTCGAGAAGATCGAGCTCGTCACCCGCGGTGACGTGCGCCGCGCCAAGCTGTACTACCTCCGTGAGCTCCGCGGCAAGGCCGCGAAGATCAAGGAGAAGCGCGACAACTGAGGTCCCCTCCGGTGTCCGGGACAGGCCGGATAGGCTCCCTCCCGATGGACACCGAAGCACCTCACACGCAGCGCGGCCACTCCTCCCCCGGCAAGGGGGAGGGGCGGCCGCGTTTTGCGTTGTCGGCGGCCGTGCGGCCGCTGACCTGGCGGCGGGCCGGCGTGCTCGGCGTGCTCTGCACCGTCCTGCTGCTGCTCGTCAGCAACTTCGTGGTCCAGCCCTTCCTCATCCCGAGCCGCTCGATGGAGCCGACGCTCCAGGTGGGCGACCGGGTGCTGGTCAACAAGCTGGCGTACCGGTCCGGCGAACAGCCCCGCCGCGGCGACATCGTGGTCTTCGACGGCACCGGCTCCTTCGTACGGGAACGCCCCGAGGGCAATGCGGTGGGCCGGCTCCTGCACGGCGCGGCCTCGGCGCTGGGGCTCGCGGAGCCCTCGGACACCGACTTCGTGAAACGGGTCGTGGGCGTCGGCGGCGACGACGTGGTGTGCTGTGACGCCTCCGGGCGGATCGAGGTCAACGGCGTACCCCTCGACGAGCCGTACCTCCACCCCGGCGACGCGCCCTCGCAGGTGCCGTTCCGGATCGTGGTGCCGCTCGGGACGCTGTGGGTGATGGGTGATCACCGCTCCCAGTCCCGGGACTCCCGGGACCACCTCGGGGAGCCGGGCGGGGGGATGGTGCCGGTGGACAAGGTGATCGGGCGGGCCGACTGGATCGGCTGGCCGGTGTCCCGCTGGGGCTCCGCCGGCGGCGGGCATGGGTAGCCGCGGACGGCCGCGGCACGAACCGGCGCCCGAGCCGGGCAGCCGGGCCGAGCGGCGGAGGCTGGCCCGCCGGGTCAGGCGGCGCCGCCGCACGCGCCGGGCCGGTGAGGTGCCGCTGCTGGTGGTGGTGGCGCTCTGCATCGCCATGCTCCTCAAGACCTTCTTCATACAGGCCTTCTTCATCCCGTCGGGCTCGATGGAGCAGACCATCCGGATCGGCGACCGGGTCCTGGTGGACAAGCTGACCCCGTGGTTCGGCTCCAAGGTCGAGCGCGGCGACATCGTCGTGTTCAAGGACCCGGGCGGCTGGCTCCGGGGCGAGGCGGCCCGGCCGGCCCCCGACCCGATCGGCATCAAGCAGATCAAGCAGACGCTGACCTTCATCGGCCTGCTGCCCTCGGCCGACGAGCAGGACCTGATCAAGCGCGTCATCGGCGTCGGCGGGGACACCGTCAAGTGCTGCGACGCCAGGGGCCGGGTCACCGTCAACGGCCAGCCGCTCGACGAGCCGTACGTGAGTCCCGGCAACGCCCCCTCCGACATCCCGTTCGAGGTACAGGTCCCGGCGGGCCGGCTCTTCGTGATGGGCGACCACCGGGCGAACTCGGCGGACTCCCGCTACCACCTCGACGAGGCCTTCCAGGGCACGATCGACGAGAACGGGGTGGTGGGCGAGGCCGTGGTCATCGCGTGGCCCTACGGGCACTGGACGAGCTTCGACACGCCCGCCACCTTCCGCATGGTGCCCGATCAGGCGAGGCGCGAGGCACGGACGCGTCGCCGGCGCCGCCGGGCCGCGCCGTTCGCATAGTGTGTCCTGGGTCTCCCGCGCCTTAGGGAACTCCCGCTCGTTAGGGGAGGGGAGGGCCCGTGTCCGATTTCGGCGCGGGCGGCGATCTCTAATTGAGGAGTGGATGTGGGGGATGTGGCGGTAGGCGCACGGTCCGGACGCGACGAGGGCGAAGAGCGGCCGGATGACGACGCCGTCGCGCGCGAGGCCGAGGAGGGGGAGGGCGAAGCCAAGGCGCAGGCGCACCGATCCTTCTGGAAGGAGCTCCCGCTCCTCGTGGGCATCGCCCTGCTGCTGGCCCTGCTGATCAAGACCTTCCTGGTCCAGGCGTTCTCGATCCCGTCCGACTCGATGCAGAACACCCTGCAGCGGGGCGACCGGGTGCTGGTCGACAAGCTGACCCCGTGGTTCGGCTCCGAGCCGGAGCGCGGCGAGGTCGTCGTCTTCCACGACCCGTTGAACTGGCTGTCCGGGGAGCCCACGCCGGAGCCCAACTTCGCGCAGCAGGTCCTCAGCAAGATCGGTCTGATGCCGTCCGCGGACGAGAAGGACCTGATCAAGCGCACCATCGCCATCGGCGGGGACACGGTCGAGTGCAAGAAGGGCGGACCGGTCGTCGTCAACGGCAAGCCGCTGGACGAGCCGTACATCTTCCCCGGCAACACCCCGTGCGACGACATGCCCTTCGGGCCGATCACCGTGCCCAAGGGCAAGATCTGGGTGATGGGCGACCACCGGCAGAACTCCCAGGACTCCCGCTACCACATGCAGGACGCCACCCAGGGCTTCGTGCCGGTCGACAAGGTCGTCGGGCGGGCCGTCGTGGTCGCGTGGCCGCTGAACCGCTGGGCCACCCTGCCGGTCCCGGACACCTTCGACCAGCCGGGCATCGGCAACCAGGCCGCGGCCGATGCGCTCGGTCTCGGGGCCTCCGGCCTCGCTCCCGTCGGGCTCGGCCCGGCCGCACTGGGGCTCACCGGCGCTGTGCCGCTCGTCATGTGGCGCCGCAGGAGGCTGACCAGCGGGCGTACTGCCGGGTAGGGTGCCGCCCAGGTCGACGATCTCCGAAGTGTGGGGGCGCTGCAATGGGCGGCACGCAGGCAAGCGGTACGCGTTCGGGCGGTACCCGTTCAATACGCAGTGGCAGTGATGGCCGCGGCGGTCTCGGCAACGTGCTGTCCGGGATCGCCGTGGCCATCGGCTTCGTGCTCTTCCTCGGCGGCTTCGTCTGGGGTGCGGTGGTCTACCAGCCGTACACGGTGCCGACCGACTCGATGATGCCGACGGTGAAGCCCGGGGACCGGGTGCTGGCGCAGCGCATCGACGGCGGCGAGGTGCACCGCGGCGACGTCGTCATCTTCACCGATTCCATGTGGAGCGACTCGCCCATGGTCAAGCGGGTCGTCGGCATCGGCGGCGACACCGTGAAGTGCTGCGGCGCGCGCGGCGAGCTGACCGTGAACGGCACGGCTCTCGACGAGCCGTACATCGACGACACCAAGCCCTCCACGGGACTGGAAATGCCGCCCGGGCAGACCGCCCCCACGGGCACCCCCTTCGAGGTGACGGTCCCCGAGGGGAACCTCTTCCTCATGGGCGACCGCCGCGGCGCCTCGCTCGACTCGCGGGCGCACCTGCAGGAGGCCGGGCAGGGCACCGTGCCCAGGTCGGCCGTCAGCGCACGCGTCGACGCCCTGGCCTGGCCCGCCATGAAGACGCTGGAGCGGCCCAAGACGTACGAGTCCCTGCCCGGCGGCATCTCCGGGTACGGGCCGCTGCGGCTCCAGCTGGCGGCGGTGGCCGCCGGAGCCGTCCTGGTGGTGCTGGGAGCCGCGTACGGGCCCGTCGCACGGGTCCTGGGGCGCGGGCGGCGGAGGGAGCGGGCCGGTGCCCGCTGACCCGGCGGCCGGGACCGCCGGTCCGCGGCAGGTGTCCCGGGTGGTCCTGCTGGACCCGGCGGACCGGATCCTGCTGCTGCACGGCTTCGAGCCGGCCGACCCCGCCGACACCTGGTGGTTCACCCCGGGCGGCGGCCTGGAGGGGGCCGAGAGCCGGGAGCAGGCCGCGCTGCGGGAGCTCGCGGAGGAGACGGGGATCACAGAGGTCGAGCTGGGGCCCGTGCTGTGGCAGCGGTACTGCTCCTTCCCCTTCGACGGGCGGCGCTGGGAGCAGGACGAGTGGTACTTCCTGGCGCGTACCGCCCAGACGCAGACCGTGATGGGCGGGCTCACCGAGCTGGAGCGGCGCAGCGTCGCCGGAGCCAGGTGGTGGACCTACGAGGAACTGCTCGCGGCACATGAGACGGTGTACCCGACCAGGCTCGCCGAGCTGCTGAAGACTCTGCTCGACGACGGTCCTCCGGGTGCGCCGGTGGTCCTGGCCCCGGAAATCGTTTAGGGGCACATGGGTCTGGCGCACAATAGGGGGACGCACGGCTGAAGGGGAACATGCCATGAGTGCCGAGGACCTCGAGAAGTACGAGACCGAGATGGAGCTGAAGCTCTATCGGGAGTACCGCGACGTCGTCGGGCTGTTCAAGTATGTGATCGAGACCGAGCGTCGCTTCTACCTCACCAACGATTACGAGATGCAGGTGCACTCGGTCCAGGGGGAGGTCTTCTTCGAGGTCTCGATGGCCGATGCCTGGGTCTGGGACATGTACCGGCCGGCCCGCTTCGTGAAGCAGGTCCGGGTGCTGACCTTCAAGGACGTCAACATCGAGGAGCTCAACAAGACCGACCTCGAACTGCCCGGCAGCTAGGCGGTCCCCTTCGGATCGTGCCGGGCCCGCGGTGCCGACCGGGGCTCGTCCTTCGTGTGGGTGACGGGCTTGTCCACAACGGCCGGGTTGTCCACCAAGATCCACAAGGTGGGCGGGGGCGCGGGATCGTCGGTGCCGGAGGTGGTGCCGGATGAACGCGAAGGGCGTGGCACAGCAGGCATTGGGGCGGTACGGCGAGGAGCTCGCGGCACGGCGGCTGACCGAGGCCGGGATGACCGTGATCGCACGGAACTGGCGCTGCCGCAGCGGGGAGATCGACATCGTCGCACGCGACGGGGACGCCTTCGTCGTGTGCGAGGTCAAGACCCGTCGGGAGGGTGACTTCGAGCATCCCATGGCCGCCCTGCGGCCCGGCAAGGCCGAGCGGCTGCGCAGGCTCGCCGGGCGCTGGCTCGCCGACCACGGCGGACCGCCCCCGGGCGGGGTGCGCATCGACCTCGTCGGGGTGCTGCTGCCGCGGCGCGGCGCGCCCCTGGTGGAGCACGTCAGGGGGGTGGCCTGATGGGATTCGCACGAGCCTGCTCGGTGGCCCTGGTGGGCGTCGACGGCGTGGTGGTGGAGGTACAGGCCGACCTGGAGCCGGGGGTCGCGGCCTTCACTCTGGTGGGGCTGCCCGACAAGACCCTGGTCGAGAGCCGGGACCGGGTGCGTGCCGCCGTGGTCAATTCGGGTGCGGCCTGGCCGCAGAAGAAGCTCACGGTGGGCCTCAGCCCGGCCTCCGTGCCGAAATCGGGTGCCGGATTCGATCTTGCTGTTGCCGCGGCCGTGCTCGGGGCGGCCGAGGTGGTCGACCCCGGGGCGATCGCCGATCTCGTACTCATCGGGGAACTGGGGCTGGACGGCCGGGTGCGCCCGGTCCGGGGGATCCTGCCGGCCGTCCTGGCCGCGGCGGAGGCCGGATACCGGCAGGTGGTGGTGCCGCAGCAGTGCGCCGCCGAGGCCGCGCTCGTACCCGAGGCCTCGGTGCTCGGGATCCGCAGCCTGCGCCAGCTCATCGCAGTCCTGACGGACGCCCCCGTCCCCGAGGAGGACGCCCCCGACACCGCGGCCGCCCCCGGCCGCCCGGACCCGATGCTGGCCGGGCTGCTGGTGCCGGGAGCAGGGCTGGGCGCGGGACTCGGCGGCCGGGGCCGCTCCGGTGCGGCCGACGCGGCGGACTTCCCCGACCTCGCCGATGTGGCCGGGCAGTACGCAGCGCGCCGCGCCCTGGAGGTCGCGGCCACCGGAGGCCACCACCTCTTCCTCAGCGGGCCGCCGGGAGCGGGCAAGACGATGCTGGCCGAGCGGCTGCCCTGGATCCTGCCCCCGCTGACCCGCCGGGAGTCCGTGGAAGTGACGGCGGTCCACTCGGTGGCGGGCATCCTGCCACCCGGAGAGCCGCTGGTCGCCCGGGCGCCCTACTGCGCACCCCACCACTCGGCGACCATGCAGTCGCTGGTCGGCGGCGGGAACGGGGTCCCGAGGCCGGGGGCGGTCTCGCTGGCCCACCGCGGGGTGCTCTTCCTGGACGAGGCCGCGGAGTTCCACGGCCGGGCGCTGGACGCGCTGCGCCAGCCCCTCGAATCGGGCCACGTGGTCATCGCCCGGGCGGCCGGGGTCGTCCGGCTCCCGGCCCGCTTCCTGATGGTGCTCGCCGCGAATCCGTGCCCGTGCGGGCGCCACACCGTGCAGGGGAGCGGGTGCGAATGCCCGCCCTCGGTGATCAGGCGTTATCAGGGCAGGCTGTCGGGGCCGCTGCTCGACCGGGTGGACCTGCGGGTCGAGGTCGAGCCCGTGACCCGGTCCGATCTGCTGGGGCAGGGAGGCCGCGGGGAATCCACCGTGCAGGTCGCCGACCGGGTGCGGGAGGCCAGGGACCGCGCTGCGGCCCGGCTCGCCGACACCCCGTGGCGGCTCAACTCCGAGGTGCCCGGCCAGGAACTGCGCACCCGCTGGCAGGCCGGCCCGGGGGCGCTGGCCCAGGCCGAGCGGGACATGGAGCGCGGCCTGCTCACCGCCCGGGGGCTGGACCGGGTGCTGCGGGTCGCCTGGACGGTCGCCGACCTGCGGGGGCGGGACCGCCCCGATGCGCTGGACGTCGCCGTCGCCCTGGAGCTGCGGACCGGGATCGCCCGGGGTGCTGCCGCGGCCATGGGGGCCGGGTCATGACCGGGCAGGGGGGTGCGGAGCCCGCAGCCGCCGCAGCCGGCCCGGAGGCGCTGGCCCGGGCCGCGCTGACACGGGTGGCGGAGCCGGGGGACGAGGTCGTGGGGCGGTGGCTGCGCGAGTACGGCGCGGTGCGGCTGATGCGGATGCTCACCGGCGGCGAGGGGGAGGGCGAGGGGGACGGCGGGGCCCGGGCGCCGGGCGGGGTGGGGGCCGAGAGGCTCGCCGGGTACCGGAGACGGGCGGCGCTGGCCGATCCCGGGAGGGACCTGGCGGTCGCCGCCGAGCACGGAGGCCGGTTCGTGTGCCCCGGGTCGGCGGAGTGGCCCAGCCAGCTCGACGACCTCGGCGACGCCCGACCCGTCGGCCTGTGGCTGCGCGGCCGGCCGAACCTGCGGACCTGGGCGCTGCGGTCCGTCGCCGTGGTCGGGGCGCGTGCCTGCACCCCGTACGGCGCGCACATGGCCCAGACCCTGGCCGCCGGACTCGCCGAACGCGGCTGGGTCGTGGTCTCCGGGGCCGCGTACGGGATCGACGGTGCCGCCCACCGCGGGGCCCTCGCCTCGGGCGGCGCCACCGCGGCGGTGCTCGCCTGCGGGTCGGACGTGGCCTATCCGCGCGGACACGCCGAGTTGCTCGGCCGCATCGCCGGCCAGGGGCTGGTCCTCGGGGAACTGCCACCCGGCAGCCACCCCACCCCCAGCCGCTTCGTGCTGCGCAACCGGGTCATCGCGGCCCTCACCCGGGGCACCGTGGTCGTGGAGGCCGCCCACCGCAGCGGCTCCCTGGTCACCGCCCGGCAGGCCCAGAAGCTCGGCCGGTTCACCATGGGCGTCCCCGGGCCCGCCACCAGCGGGCTCTCCGGCGGGGTGCACGAGCTGCTGCGCGGCGGGGCCGAGCTGGTCACGGACGCGGCCGAGGTGGTCGAGCTGGTCGGCGCCATGGGCGAGTTGGCTCCCGAGCGGCGCGGACCGCTGCTCGCCCGGGACCTGCTCGACCGCGACACCGCCAGGGTGCTCGAAGCGCTCCCGGCCGGCCGCCCCGCGCGGGTGGCGGAGTTGGCACTTGCCTCCGGCACCGGCGCCGATGAAGTCATCGGCAGACTGTACGAACTTCACTCTCTGGGGTTCGTCGAACGGCAGGGCGATGACTGGCAGTTGAGCAGACAAACGGCTGGAGGAGGCACACAAACCGGGGATGTCCGGCGAGGCGGTGGTTGACCTGGGGCGTTCCGGTGAAAGAGTGAAAGCGATGAGAGACGCGGTCTTCCCGGTGCCTGCTGCCGGGACCGAGCGCCAGGCGCCGGTCCCGGGCCGCCCGCGCGAGTCCGGTCGCGCCGGAGCCGCCGCGCGATCCCGTACTCTTCGCGCACCGCGACACTTCCGTCACGCTACGCTCCCAAGGAATCCCGCTCCGGCAAAGGCGAAGCATGCCCCAGCACACCTCAGGGTCTGACCGCGCTGCGGTGCCCCCCGCTGCCCGCGGCAGCGAGCGGTCCACCGCGCCCTCGTCCCTGGAGGTGCTGTGGCGCTCGTACAAGGCCTCGGGTGACGAGCGGCTGCGGGAGCAGCTGATCCTGCACTACTCCCCGCTGGTCAAGTACGTCGCCGGCCGGGTGAGCGTGGGTCTTCCGCCCAATGTGGAACAGGCCGACTTCGTCTCCTCCGGGGTCTTCGGGCTGATCGACGCCATCGAGAAGTTCGACGTCGACCGGTCGATCAAGTTCGAGACCTACGCGATCACCCGCATCCGTGGCGCGATGATCGACGAACTGCGGGCGCTGGACTGGATCCCCCGCTCGGTGCGGCAGAAGGCGCGGGCCGTGGAGCGGGCCTACGCCACGCTGGAAGCGCAGCTGCGGCGCACTCCCACGGAGAGCGAAGTGGCGGGGGAGATGGGGATCGGCGTGGAGGACCTCCACGCCGTGTTCAGCCAGTTGTCCCTGGCGAACGTGGTCGCGCTCGAGGAACTCCTGCACGTCGGCGGCGAGGGCGGCGACCGGCTCTCGCTCATGGACACGCTGGAGGACACCGCCGCCGACAACCCGGTGGAAGTGGCGGAGGACCGCGAGCTCAGGCGGCTGCTGGCACGGGCCATCAACACGCTGCCCGAGCGGGAGAAGACGGTGGTGACCCTCTACTACTACGAGGGCCTCACGCTGGCCGAGATCGGCAACGTGCTGGGCGTCACCGAGAGCCGCGTCAGCCAGATCCACACCAAGTCGGTGCTGCAGCTCCGGGCGAAGTTGGCGGACGTGGGGCGGTGAGCTTGCGGTACCTCCGTAGAGTGGACGCGTGCCCAGGATTCGAGCGGCCTCAGTGGCCGAGCACCGGTCGATGCAGCGCGGCGCCCTTCTGGACGCCGCGCGAACCCTGCTGTCCGAAGGCGGCACGGAGGCGCTGACCTTCCCCGCCCTTGCGGAGCGGACCGGGCTCGCCCGGTCGTCCGTGTACGAGTACTTCCGCTCGCGCGCGGCCGTGGTCGAAGAGCTGTGCGCGGTGGACTTCCCCGTGTGGGCCGCCGAGATCGAGGCGGCGATGGAGGCCGCGGAGGCGCCGGAGGCGAAGATCGAGGCCTACGTCCGCAGCCAGCTGGGGCTGGTGGGGGACCGGCGGCACCGGGCCGTGGTGGCCATTTCCGCGAGCGAGCTGGACGCCGGGGCGCGGGAGAAGATCCGTGCGGCCCACGGCGGCCTCGTCGCGATGATCGTCGAGGCCCTGGCCGCCCTGGGGCAGCGGGAGCCGAAGCTCTCCGCGATGCTGCTGCAGGGTGTGGTGGATGCGGCGGTGCGGCGGATCGAGCTGGGGGCGGCGGAGGACCCCGCGGTGGTGACGGAGACGGCCGTGGCCATGGCCCTGCGGGGCGTGCGGGGCTGAGGCCCTTGGGCTCCGCCCCGGGCCGCCGGCGGGGCCGGGTTCCGCCCCGGCGGGTGTGCCGGTGCGGCTCAAGGATCGGGGCTCCGCCCCGGACCCCGCGCCTCAATCGCCGGCGCGGCTGGATGCGGCTGCGGTGGGTGGGCCGGTGCGGCTCGAAGAGCGGGGCTCCGCCCCGGACCCCGCGCCTCAATCGCCGGCGGGGCTGGATTGGGCTGCGGTGGGGCTGAAGGCATCGGCAGCAGGCGGGGTGCGGGGCGGGAGAGCAGGGTGAGGGGGTTGAGGTACTCCTCGCCCCTCAGCAGGCCCCAGTGCAGGCAGGGCGCCGGGCAGTGGGAGCCCTCCGTGAGGACCGCCACCACCTGGCCGGCGGTGACCTCCTCGCCCTCGGAGACCAGCGCCCGCACCGGTTCGTAGGTGGTGCGCAGGCCGTTCGGCAGGGCCAGGGAGAGGACTCCGCGACCCGCGACCGGGCCGGCGAAGTGCACCCGGCCCGCGGCGACCGCCCGGACCTCCGCGCCCACGCCGGCCGCCAGGTCCACGCCCCGGTGCCCGGCCGCGTACGGCGACGGCGGCGGGTCCCACCAGCGGGCCACCGACAGCGGCGCGGGCAGCGGACGGACCCCGGGAACGGCGGCCTGGGCCAGGGTCAGCAGCAGGCTGATCAGCAGTGTCGTCATGGCCCCAAGCGTCCCGCGGGCGCCCGGGGGCGCGTGCCGCCCTGTGGACGGTCCGGGCGCTGTGGACAACGGCGTCACCCGGCATACCGCCGGGTCCCGTACACTTCTTGTGGCGATCCGGGTCACCGGGTCGACTTCGCACGCCCCAGCACCGGCCTGAATCGGCCAGGTGACAGCGTCTCTCGGTCCCTCATCGGGGCAGGGCGCGGCGGGGCGTCAGGAACCAAACCGAGAAACCAAGGAGATGGCCATGGCCGTCGTCACGATGCGGGAGCTGCTGGAGAGCGGCGTCCACTTCGGTCACCAGACCCGTCGTTGGAACCCGAAGATGAAGCGCTTCATCTTCACGGAGCGCAACGGCATCTACATCATCGACCTGCTGCAGTCGCTGTCGTACATCGACCGCGCCTACGAGTTCGTGAAGGAGACCGTCGCGCACGGCGGCTCCATCATGTTCGTCGGTACCAAGAAGCAGGCCCAGGAGGCCATCGCCGAGCAGGCGACCCGCGTTGGCATGCCGTACGTCAACCAGCGCTGGCTCGGTGGCATGCTCACCAACTTCTCCACCGTCTACAAGCGCCTCCAGCGTCTGAAGGAGCTTGAGGCGATCGACTTCGAGGACGTCGCCGCCTCGGGTCTCACCAAGAAGGAGCTCCTGGTCCTCTCCCGCGAGAAGGCCAAGCTGGAGAAGACCCTCGGTGGTATCCGCGAGATGTCGAAGGTCCCCAGCGCCGTCTGGATCGTCGACACCAAGAAGGAGCACATCGCCGTCGGTGAGGCGCGCAAGCTCCACATCCCGGTCGTCGCGATCCTCGACACCAACTGCGACCCCGACGAGGTCGACTACAAGATCCCGGGCAACGACGACGCGATCCGCTCCGTCACCCTGCTCACCCGCGTGATCGCCGACGCCGTCGCCGAGGGCCTCATCGCCCGCTCCGGCGCTGCGACCGGTGACTCGAAGCCGGGCGAGAAGGCCGCTGCCGAGCCGCTCGCCGAGTGGGAGCGCGACCTGCTCGAGGGCGACAAGAAGGCCGACGACGCCGAGGCCGCTCCGGCCGAAGCCGCTCCGGCCGAGGCCGCTGTCGAGGCCCCGGCCGCCGACGCCGAGCAGGCCTGACCCTCTGAGAGAGCCCGGCGTTCACTCGCCGGGCACTCGCAGCACGGACGATGACGGCGGGGGAGCCGCGCCAAAAGCGCGGCGCCTCCGCCGTTCACCCGTAGATCTACGACTTCGAGAGAGAATCACAGACTCATGGCGAACTACACCGCCGCTGACGTCAAGAAGCTCCGCGAGCTCACCGGCGCCGGCATGCTGGACTGCAAGAACGCGCTCGTGGACGCCGACGGTGACGTCGACAAGGCCCAGGAAGCCCTCCGCATCAAGGGCCAGAAGGGCGTCGCCAAGCGCGAGGGCCGTTCTGCCGAGAACGGTGCCGTCGTCTCCCTCATCGCCGACGACAACACCTCCGGTGTCATCGTCGAGCTGAAGTGCGAGACCGACTTCGTCGCCAAGGGCGAGAAGTTCCTGGCCGTCGCCAACCAGCTGGCCGCGCACGTCGCCGCCACCTCCCCGGCCGACATCGAGGCGCTGCTCGCGTCCGAGATCGAGCCCGGCAAGACCGTCACCGCTTTCGTCGACGAGGCCAACGCCAACCTCGGCGAGAAGATCGTCCTGGACCGCTTCGCGCAGTTCACCGGCGGTTACGTGACCGCGTACATGCACCGCACGATGCCCGACCTGCCGTTCCAGATCGGGGTCCTGGTCGAGCTCGACAAGGAGAACGCCGAGGTCGCCCGCGGCGTCGCGCAGCACATCGCCGCGTTCGCCCCGCAGTGGCTGTCCGCCGAGGACGTCCCGGCCGACAAGGTCGAGTCCGAGCGTCGCATCGCCGAAGAGGTCACCCGCGCGGAGGGCAAGCCCGAGGCTGCCATCGCGAAGATCGTCGAGGGTCGCGTCAACGGCTTCTTCAAGGACGCCACGCTGCTCGGCCAGGCCTACGCCCTGGACAACAAGAAGTCCGTCCAGAAGGTCCTGGACGAGGCCGGTGTCACCCTGAAGCGCTTCACCCGCATCAAGGTCGGCATCTGATTCCGTCCGTACGCGACGGACACCGGACCCCGGTAGGGTCTGAGGCAGTCGTCCGCGTCCGCGCAGGACGACCGCAGATCTGACGAGGAGGCCATTGCCGTAGAGGGAACCGCAAGGACCCACCGGCAATGGCCTTCTTCGTATGTGCACGAGGAGATCTCCATGAATCAGGGCGTGGACACCCACACCGCATCCGACGACAAGAGCGACCAGGAGAAGAAGGGCCGCCGCTTCATGCTGAAGCTGTCGGGCGAAGCCTTCTCCGGTGGCGGAGGCCTCGGCGTCGACCCCGACGTCGTCCACGCCATCGCGCGTGAGATCGCCGCGGTGGTCCGCGACGGCGCGGAGATCGCCGTCGTGATCGGCGGCGGCAACTTCTTCCGCGGCGCCGAGCTCCAGCAGCGCGGCATGGACCGGGCGCGGTCCGACTACATGGGCATGCTCGGCACGGTCATGAACTGCCTCGCCCTCCAGGACTTCCTGGAGAAGGAAGGCATCGACTCCCGCGTGCAGACGGCCATCACCATGGGCCAGGTCGCGGAGCCGTACATCCCGCTGCGCGCCGTGCGCCACCTGGAGAAGGGCCGCGTCGTCATCTTCGGCGCCGGCATGGGCATGCCGTACTTCTCCACCGACACCACGGCCGCCCAGCGTGCCCTGGAGATCGACGCCGAGGCCCTGCTCATGGGCAAGAACGGCGTCGACGGGGTCTACGACTCCGACCCCAAGAAGAACCCCGACGCGGTGAAGTTCGACGCACTGGAGTACGGCGAGGTCCTCTCCCGCGACCTCAAGGTCGCCGACGCCACGGCGATCACGCTGTGCCGCGACAACAAGCTGCCGATCCTCGTCTTCGAGCTGCTCGCCGAGGGCAATATCGCGCGCGCCGTCAAGGGTGAGAAGATCGGCACGCTTGTCAGCGACCAGGGAACCCGGGCCTAGCAGTCCGCTGCCGGACCGAGCCCGGACCGGCCCCGCCCGTCCCGCCCGCCTGAACCATCCATTCAAGACATGCAGGAGCACGTGGTGACCGAAGAGATCCTCCTCGAGGCCGAGGAGAAGATGGAAAAGGCCGTCGTCGTCGCCAAGGAAGACTTCGCCGCGATTCGCACCGGCCGTGCGCACCCGGCGATGTTCAACAAGATCGTGGCGGACTACTACGGCGCCATCACGCCCATCAACCAGCTCGCCTCCTTCTCGGTGCCCGAGCCGCGCATGGCGATCGTGACCCCGTTCGACAAGAGCGCGCTGCGCAACATCGAGCAGGCCATCCGCGACTCCGACCTCGGTGTCAACCCGAGCAACGACGGCAGCATCATCCGGGTGACCTTCCCCGAGCTGACGCAGGACCGCCGCAAGGAGTACATCAAGGTCGCGCGCACCAAGGCCGAGGACTCCAAGGTCTCGATCCGCGCCGTCCGCCGCAAGGCCAAGGACGCCCTCGACAAGCTCGTCAAGGACAAGGAAGCCGGCGAGGACGAGGTGCGCCGCGCCGAGAAGGAGCTCGACGACACCACCGCGAAGTACGTCGCGCAGGTGGACGAGCTCCTCAAGCACAAGGAAGCCGAGCTCCTCGAAGTCTGATGAACGACTCTTCCTGGCAGCCGGAGCCGGTTCCGGCGGGTCCCGCATACGATGCACAGGTGGGCCCGCACACTCGGCCCATGCCCATCGTGCCCGATGCCGCCGGCCGTGACTTCGACGACCGGGAAGCACGCGATCGGGGGGCCGCCCCGGACGGCGGCCCCCTCTTCCGCGACGAGACGCCGCCGCAGGAGCCCATGCCCAGCCCCCCGCCCCCGCCTTCGCCGGCACCGCAGGACCCCCCGCCCCCGCCGCAGAAGAAGCGCGCGGGGCGGGACCTGCGTGCCGCCATAGGGGTCGGCGTCGGCCTCGGCGCAGTGATCTTCGCTTCGCTGTTCATCGTCAAGGCGGTCTTCGTCGGCGTCGTCGTCGTCGCGGTCGTCGTGGGACTGTGGGAGCTCACCTCCCGGCTGCAGGAGAAGAAGGGCATCAAGGCCCCTCTCGTCCCGCTCGCCGTGGGCGGCGCCGCCATGGTCATCGCCGGATACGTCCGCGGGGCCGAGGGGGCCTGGGTCGCGATGGCCCTGACGGCCCTCGCGGTACTGGTGTGGCGGATGACCGAGCCGCCCGAGGACTACCTCAAGGACGTCACGGCCGGCGTCTTCGCGGCGTTCTACGTGCCGTTCCTCGCCACCTTCGTCGCGATGCTGCTCACCGCCGACGACGGACCGCAGCGCGTGGTGACCTTCCTCGTGCTGACCGTGGTCAGCGACACCGGGGCCTACGCGGTGGGCTGGCGCTTCGGCAAGACGAAGCTCGCGCCGCGCATCAGCCCCGGGAAGACCCGCGAGGGGCTCTTCGGCGCGGTGGCCTTCGCCATGGCGGCGGGCGCCCTGTGCATGGAGTTCCTGATCGACGGCGGTGCCTGGTGGCAGGGCCTGCTGCTGGGCCTCGCGGTCGCGGTCAGCGCCACCCTGGGCGACCTGGGCGAGTCGATGATCAAGCGGGACCTCGGCATCAAGGACATGGGCACCCTGCTCCCGGGGCACGGCGGCATCATGGACCGCCTCGACTCCCTGCTGCCGACCGCCCCCGTGGTGTGGCTGCTGCTGGCGGCCTTCGTCGGCACCGGCTGACACCCCGGCTGCCGACGACGGCCTCGGCCGGCGTCGGCCGGGGGACCTTCGGCATCGGCCGTCTCCCGCGGAGCGGGTTATCCTAAAAGGCGCGCCACTCGCGAGTGGCGCGCCTTTGCCGTTCCGCGTCTGCGGGGACGGCCCGTGAGAGGTCTCCCGGCTCCCGTCGAGCCGCGGTCCGCTCCGCACCGGCGGAGTCGCGCGCCCGGACCTCGCCCCATCGAGGAGTACCCGATCATGGCCCGCCCCGTTCCGGGAGAGCTCACCTTCGTCGCGCCGCGTGGCGCCAAGAAGCCTCCGCGGCACCTCGCCGACATGACCCCCGCCGAGCGCCGCGAGGCGGTGGCCGCGATCGGTGAGAAGCCCTTCCGGGCCAAGCAGCTCTCCCAGCACTACTTCGCCCGGTACGCGCACGACCCGGCCGAGTGGACCGACATCCCCGCCGCGTCCCGCGAGAAGCTCCAGCAGGAGCTGCTGCCCGAGCTGATGAACGTCGTCCGGCACATCTCGTGCGACGACGACACCACCCGCAAGACCCTGTGGAAGCTGCACGACGGAACGCTCGTCGAGTCCGTGCTGATGCGCTACCCCGACCGGGTCACCATGTGCATCTCCTCGCAGGCCGGCTGCGGCATGAACTGCCCGTTCTGCGCCACCGGCCAGGCCGGTCTGGACCGCAACCTGTCCACCGCCGAGATCGTGCACCAGATCGTCGACGGCATGCGCGCCCTGCGCGACGGCGAGGTTCCGGGCGGCCCCGCCCGCCTGTCGAACATCGTCTTCATGGGCATGGGCGAGCCCCTCGCCAACTACAACCGCGTCGTCGGCGCCATCCGCCGTCTCACCGACCCGGAGCCCGACGGCCTCGGACTGTCGCAGCGCGGCATCACCGTCTCCACCGTGGGCCTGGTCCCGGCGATGCTGCGGTTCGCCGACGAGGGCTTCAAGTGCCGCCTCGCCGTCTCGCTGCACGCGCCCGACGACGAGCTGCGCGACACCCTGGTCCCGGTGAACACCCGCTGGAAGGTCCGCGAGGTCCTCGACGCCGCGTGGGAGTACGCCGAGAAGTCCGGCCGCCGCATCTCGATCGAGTACGCGCTGATCCGCGACATCAACGACCAGGCCTGGCGCGGTGACCTCCTGGGCCGGCTGCTCAAGGGCAAGCGCGTCCACGTCAACCTGATCCCGCTGAACCCGACGCCCGGCTCCAAGTGGACCGCCTCGCGGCCCGAGGACGAGCGGGCCTTCGTCGACGCGATCGCCCGCCACGGCGTGCCGGTGACCGTACGGGACACCCGCGGCCAGGAGATCGACGGCGCGTGCGGCCAGCTCGCCGCCTCGGAGCGATAGGTTCCGGTCCTGACCGGCCGAGATCGGCCACGGGGTACCCTGTGGCCGAACCAATTTCATATTCCGACAGGGGAGCGCCACAGCGCTGAGAGTGCGGTATCCGTCATCCGCAGACCCTCTGAACCTCGCCCCGGTCATTCGGGGTAGGAAGTTCGGTCACCACTCAAGCTGTTGCGCCCTGCCCGGCGTCCGCTCCCACAGAGCGCCGGGCAGGGCCGCGTCTTCTCCTGGTCATCCAGGAGGAATCACCAGTGAGCACCACCAAGAAGATCGCGGGCGCCGCGCTCGCGGCCGCGCTGGGCGTCACCACGCTCAGCGCCTGCGGCGGCGGCGACGCCAAGGACAAGAGCGCGGGCGGGACCGAGAGCCCGAAGTCCAAGACCGTCACGCTCGTCACGCACGACTCCTTCAACGTGACCGAGGCGGTCCTCAAGGAGTTCGAGCAGCAGAGCGGCTACACGGTCAAGGTACTGAAGTCCGGGGACGCGGGCGCGGCACTGAACCAGGAGATCCTCACCAAGGGCTCCCCGCGCGGCGACGTCTTCTTCGGCGTGGACAACACCCTGCTCTCGCGCGCCCTCGACAACGGCCTCTTCACCCCGTACGAGGCCAAGGGCCTGGCCGATGTGAAGCCCGAGTTCGTGCTCGACAAGCAGCACCGGGTCACCCCGGTCGACTCCGGCGACATCTGCGTCAACTACGACAAGGCCTACTTCGCCGACAAGAAGATCGCCCCGCCGCAGACGCTGGACGACCTGGTCAAGCCGGAGTACAAGAACCTGCTGGTCACCGAGAACGCCGCGACCTCCTCGCCCGGCCTCGGCTTCCTGCTCGCCTCCGTCGGCAAGTACGGCGAGGACGGCTGGAAGGACTACTGGAGCAAGCTGAAGGCCAACGGCGTCGAGGTCGTCGACGGCTGGGAGCAGGCCTACAACGAGCGCTTCTCCGGCTCCGCGGGCGGCAAGAAGGCCAAGGCAGACCGCCCGCTGGTCGTCTCCTACGCCACCAGCCCGCCGGTCGAGGTGATGTACGGGGACCCGCAGCCGGCCGAGGCCCCGACGGGCGTCGCCACCGGCACCTGCTTCCGCCAGACCGAGTTCGCGGGTCTGCTGAAGGGCGCGAAGAACGAAGAGGGCGGCAAGGCCCTCGTGGACTTCCTGATCAGCAAGAAGTTCCAGGAGGACATGCCGCTCCAGATGTTCGTGAACCCCGTGACGAAGGACGCTTCCCTGCCGGAGCTGTTCACCAAGCACGGCGTGGTGGTCGAGAAGCCCGAGAACGTGGCTCCGGAGACCATCGCGAAGAACCGTGAGCAGTGGGTCTCGGCATGGACCGCGCTCGTCGTGAAGTAAGCGGTACCGAGGGAGCGGTCGCGGCGTCGGGGGACGCCGCGCCGGTCCCGGCCGGGCCGGTACGGCATCCCGTCCGCGAGTCCGGCCGGGCCACGGCCGCGCGGCTCGCGCTGATGGCCGTGCCCCTGGCCTTCTTCGGGCTGTTCTTCGCCTACCCCGTGGCCGCGATCCTCGGGCGCGGCCTCAAGACCGACACCGGCTGGCAGTTCGGCCGGATCGGCGCGGTGATCACCCGCCCCGACATCGCGGGCGTGCTCTGGTTCACCACCTGGCAGGCACTCGCCTCCACCGCGCTCACGCTGGTGATCGCACTCCCCGCGGCGTACGTCTTCGCCCGCTTCGAGTTCCCCGGCAAACAGCTGCTGCGGGCCCTGGTGACCGTCCCGTTCGTGCTGCCCACCGTGGTCGTCGGCACCGCCTTCCTCGCGCTGGTCGGCCGGGGCGGGCTGCTGGACGAACTGGCGCGCGTCCGGCTCGACACCACGGTCTGGGCGATCCTCCTCGCGCACGTCTTCTTCAACTACGCGGTCGTCGTGCGCACCGTCGGCGGGCTCTGGTCCCAGCTGGACCCGCGGCAGGAGGAGGCCGCCAGGGTGCTCGGCGCGGGCCGGTTCGCGGCCTGGCGGCGGGTGACGCTGCCCGCGCTGGCCCCCGCGGTGGCCGCCGCCGCGCTGATGGTGTTCCTGTTCACCTTCAGCTCCTTCGGCGTCGTGCTGATCCTCGGCGGGCCCTCGTACTCCACGCTGGAGGTGGAGGTCTACCGGCAGACCGCGCAGCTCCTGGACCTGTCGACGGCCGCGGTGCTGACCATGGTGCAGTTCGCCGCGCTCGCCGCGATCCTCGGGGTGCACGCGTGGACGGTGCGCAAGCGGGAGACCGCGCTGCGGCTGGTGGATCCGGCCCGGACCGCGCACCGGCCGCGCGGCTGGGCGCAGCGGTCCCTGCTCGGCGGGGTGCTGCTGACGGTGGCGCTGCTGATCGTGGCCCCGCTCGCGGTGCTGGTGGAACGCTCCTTCGACGCGCCCGGCGGCTACGGGCTCGGCTTCTACCGGGCGCTCCAGGACGCGGGCGCCGGTGGCGGAACGTTCCTGGTCGCGCCGCTGGAGGCGATCTGGAACTCCCTCCAGTACGCGCTCGCCGCCACCGCGATCGCCCTGGTCATCGGCGGGCTCGCGGCCGCGGCGCTGACCCGCCGCGGGGGCCGCTTCGTACGGGGCTTCGACGCGCTGCTGATGGTCCCGCTCGGGGTGTCCGCCGTGACGGTGGGCTTCGGCTTCCTCATCACCCTGGACGAGCCGCCGCTGGACCTGCGGACCTCGTGGATCCTGGTGCCGCTCGCGCAGGCCCTCGTCGGCGTGCCCTTCGTCGTACGGACCATGCTGCCCGTACTGCGCGCCGTCGACGGGCGGCTCCGCGAGGCGGCCGCGGTGCTCGGCGCCTCGCCCCTGCGGGCCTGGCGGGAGGTGGACCTGCCGCTGGTGCGCAGGGCGCTGCTGATCGCGGCCGGGTTCGCCTTCGCGGTCTCGCTGGGGGAGTTCGGCGCGACCGTCTTCATCGCGCGGCCGGACCACCCGACGCTGCCGGTGGCCGTGGCGCGGCTGCTGGGGCGGGCCGGTGAGCTGAACTACGGGCAGGCGATGGCCCTGAGCACGATTCTGATGCTGGTGTGCGCGGTGTCCCTGCTGGTGCTGGAGCGGCTGCGCCCCGACAAGACCTCCGGAGAGTTCTGATGACACTGCTTCAGCTGGAAGGGGTGTCGGTCCGCTTCGGTGAGCGGGCGGTCGTGGACGCCGTCGACCTGAAGGTCGCCGAGCACGAGACGGTGTGCGTGCTGGGGCCGAGCGGAAGCGGGAAGTCCACCCTGCTGCGGGTCGTCGCCGGGCTCCAGCCGGTGTCCGGGGGCCGGGTGCTGCTGGGCGGTGCTGACCAGGCCGGGGTGCCGGTGCACCGCCGGGGCGTGGGCCTGATGTTCCAGGACCACCAGCTCTTCCCGCACCGGGACGTCGGCGGGAACGTCGCGTTCGGCCTGCGGATGCGGGGCTCCTCGTACGGGCGCGGCTCGTACGGGGCACGGGTCGCGGAGTTGCTGGAGCTGGTCGGGCTCCCCGGAGCCCAGGGCCGCGCGGTGGCCTCGCTGTCGGGCGGCGAGCAGCAGCGCGTCGCGCTGGCCCGGGCGCTCGCGCCCTCGCCACGGCTGCTCATGCTCGACGAACCGCTGGGGCAGCTCGACCGGGGGCTGCGCGAGCGGCTCGTGGTGGAGCTGCGGGGGCTGTTCTCCCGGCTGGGGACGACCGTGCTGGCCGTCACGCACGACCAGGGCGAGGCGTTCGCCCTGGCCGACCGGGTGGTGGTGATGCGGGACGGGCGCATCGCGCAGGCCGGGACCCCGCTGGAGGTGTGGCAGCGGCCCGCGTCCGAGTTCGTGGCCCGGTTCCTCGGCTTCGAGAACGTGGTCCCGGCCACGGTGTCGGGCGGCGCGGCCGTCACCCCCTGGGGCAAGGTCCCGGTCGCGGCCGGCTCCCCGGACGGGGAGCACCGGCTGCTGATCCGCCCGGCCGGGGTCGTGCTGTGCGCGGCCGGCCTGGCCTGCGAGGTGGTCTCCCGTACCTTCCGCGGCACGCACGTCGCACTGCAGCTGCGGCCGGAGGCGGGGCCGCTGCTGGAGGCGGAGTGCGGGCTGGCTGCGGCGCCCGCGGTGGGCGACCGGGTGGCGGTGGCGTTCACGCCGACCGAGGTGGTCGTCCTGCCGGCCACCCCGGTCGGGGCCGGGCCCGCGGAGTAGGGCCCGCCGGCGCGCCGCTCAGGCCGCCCGGATGCCGTCCACGGCGATCGGCAGGTGGCGCGGGCCGCGCAGGACCGCGTTCTGCCGGTACGGGGGCGGGTCCTCCAGCAGCCTCGGGTTCTCCAGCCTGCGGGCCAGTTCGCTGAGCGCCAGCGCCGCCTCCAGCCGGGCCAGCGGCGCCCCGAAGCAGCTGTGGATGCCGCTGCCCAGGCCCAGGTGCTGGACGTCCGGGCGGTCCGGGTCGAAGCGGTCCGGGTCCTTGAACCGGCGGGGGTCGCGGTTGCCGGAGGCCAGGACCAGCCAGAGCGAGGAGCCCTTGGGGATGGTCACGCCCTCCATCTCGATGTCGGCCAGCGGGGTGCGCTGCGGCAGCAGCTGCACCGGCGGCTCGTAGCGCAGCAGCTCCTCCACGATCGGGACGGACAGCTGCGGCTCGGCGCGCAGCCGGTCCAGGACCTCCGGATGGCGCATGAGGGTGAGCATGCCGTTCGTGATCAGGTTGACGGTGGTCTCGTGCCCCGCGATCAGCAGCAGCGCCGAGGTGCTCAGCACCTCCATCGTGCTCATGGCGCCGTCCGGCCCGTGCGCCGTCGACAGCTGGGACAGCATGTCGTCACCCGGGTTCTTCTTCCGCTCCTCGATCAGCCCGGCCAGGTACATGCCGAGCTCCATGCGGGTGTCCTGCGTCTTCTTGATGCGCTCGGCGGGGTCGGCGTCCGGATCGGGGTCCAGACTCGCGGCGAGGGTGTCGGCCCAGACGTGGAAGCGGGCCTCGTCCTCGGGCGGGATCCCCAGCAGCCGGCAGATCACGGTGACCGGGAAGGGGTACGAGAACTCCTCCACCAGGTCGATCCGTGCCGCGTTGCCGTTCTCGGCGATGGAGTCGATCAGGCCGGTGACGATGTCGCCCAGCTCGCCGCGCATGTCGTGGATCCGGTGCGGTGAGTGCGGCGGCCCGAAGGGGCGGTTCGTCATCCGGCGCAGCCGGTCGTGGTCGGGCGGGTCCAGCTTCAGGAAGGACGGGGGCAGTGCGGCCATCCCGTCGTCCTCGCCGTCCCCCTCGCCCAGCAGGTCGCCGCCCGTGGCCGCCAGGTTGCGGGAGTCGGAGCTGATCCGCGGATCGTGCAACAGGCTCTTGATCTCGTGGTAGGTGCTGATGACGTACGGTCCGTCCCCGTCGTGGAAGACCGGGGTCTTGCGGAGCTCCTCGTACAGGGGATAGGGGTTGGACCGGCTGGAGTAGTCGAGGATCTGCCGCAGGATGCCTTCAGTCATGAGAGGTCCTCGTGCTCAGTTGTGGGCCGGCGTGAACGTCATCCGCCGGTCGGCCGGGGAGTAGCCGCTCAGGGTGATGGTCGGTCCGTGCGTGGGCACCGACGGGTCGGGGAAGTCCGCGTCCAGCGGGCTGTTCCCCTCGCTCCTGCGGTCCACCGTCGCGAACGGCGGCGGGAACGGCGCGGTGTGTTCGATCTGCTGCTCGTAGAAGTCCAGCCAGCGGCACTGGTCGAAGGTGACGGCGCCGATGACGCGCCCCTGGTAGCCGTAGACGCCCACGAAGCGGCGCTCGGCGCGCGAGCCCTGGGTGATGAGGATCTCGGTGCCCATCGAGGGCACCCCGACCGACTTGATGTTCACTCCGAACTGGGAGGACCAGAAGGCCGGGACCCACACGTGGGGGCGGCGGTCCACGCCCTCGCTGAGCATGTTGTGCGCCGCGGTCTCGGCCTGGGCGACGGCGTTGCCCCAGTGCTCCAGGGACAGGAACTGGTACCCGAACAGCGCGTGCGGGGAGCGTGCCACGTCACCCGCCACGTAGATGTCGTCGGTGACGATGCCCCAGATGTTGAAGGCCCGGCAGCCCGCGTCGCAGGCGATGCCCCGCGGACCCGCGCCCAGTCCGGAACCGGTCAGCCAGTCGGTGTTGCGCTGGGCGCCGAGCGACACGACCACGACGTCGGCCTCCAGGACGGTGCCGTCCGACAAGTGGGCGGCGCGCACCTGGCCGGAGGAGTCGCCCTCCAGACGGGTCACCATGATCCCGGTCCGCAGGTCCACCCCGTTCTCGCGGTGCATCGAGGCCGCGACCTCGCCGATCACCCCGCCCAGGGCCCCGACCAGCGGTGCGTTGCCCCGCTCGGCGATCGTGACCGCGAGGTCCCGTTCCCGGCAGGCGGAGGCGATCTCGGAGCCGGTGAACCCGGCCCCGATGACCAGCACCCGGCGCGGTCCGGCCGCGAGCCGGCGCTCCAGGGCCGCGCCGTCGTCGCGGGTGCGCAGCGTGAAGACGCCTTCGAGGGACGCCTCCTCCTCGTTGGGCCAGGGGCGGGCCCGTACGCCGGTGGCGATCAGCAGCCGGTCGTACTCCACCTCGTCGCCGTCGGCGAGCTTGACCCGTCGGCCCGCCATGTCCAGACCCGTGGCGGGTACGCCGAGCCGCCACTTGGCGTCGATGTCCCGGCGGCGGGGGAGGAGCGTACGGTCCGCGGTCGCCTTGCCCAGCAGGACCCCCTTGGACAGCGGGGGGCGGTCGTACGGCTCGTAGGGTTCGTCGCCGATCATCGTGAGCGATCCGGCGAACCCCTTCTCGCGCATGGTCTCGGCGGCCCGCAGGCCGGCGAGAGAAGCGCCCACGACGACGATGCGGCCCTCGCGCTTGAGCCGCTCAAGGGCTGAGTCACCGCTCACCGCGCGCCTCCGGGGTCGACAGGGAGCCGTTCACCGCGTCCAGCAGGATGGCCCTGACCGGACAGGCGTGGACGGCGCGGACGACGTCCTCGCGGTGCTCCTCGTCGGGCTGCGGGTTGTAGAGCAGGGATTCGTCGCCGTGCATGGCGAAGACGTCCGGGGCGAGGAACGCGCACTGGGCGTAGCCCTGACAGCGGTTGAGGTCCACGACAAGCCTCATGAGGCATCCGCCTTTCGGTGGCTGGATCTTCCCCGTCGTCCCCGAGTTCCCACCCCCCGTTCCCTACCCCATCCAGCATGCATGCGGCAGCGGGGTGCGTCCTGCCGGGGAACGAACCCGCAGGTCAGGTCAGGTGACGGAGGCTCTGCGGAGTCGACCGCCTACGGCAGGCGGGCCCTCATCCGCAGGATGTGGACGCTGATGACGAGGGCCCAGGCAGGGAACAGCAGCTCGGACCAGGGCACGCTGGACCCGACCACCAGCAGGGCCAGGCCGGCGAGGGTGCTCACCACGCTCAGCGGCCGGGGGAAGACACCGAGCCGGCGCCCGATCATCGAGGTCGAGAGGACGAAGACGGCCGCCATCCGCATGGAGTACGTCGCGAGGATCGTGTAGGCGTAGTGGCGGCCGAAGTCGGAGGGACTGTTCTCCGCGAGCACGGTTCCCGCCGCCCCGGCGGCGACGAACAGGGTGGCGGCACAGATGAACCCGCTGCCGAGGAAGACGGTGGAGAAGAACTTGTCCTCGGCCTGCCCGACGTGCGAGCGCATCGCGCCCATGAACCAGAGGAAGGCGATCCCGGCGAAGGGCACGATCTCCAGGGCCAGCCGCACCGCCCAGCGGTCCCCGTCGGGAACCGGCCCCTCGGCGCCGTCCCCCGGGACGGCGAGCCGCATCAGGACGATCGCCGCCGCGAGCAGCACGGCGAACGCGACGCCGGCCGCCCCGGCGGCCCGGGGCGCGTACAGCCGGGCGGTGGCGGTGTCCGTGGGCGCCATGGGCTCCTCGCTTTCTCCCCCGTCCAGCAAGCGGCAGCGGCCGGTCGTGCGCCAGCGGGGGAGGGCGAGCGGGTGAAGGGGCGGCGGTCGGCGAGGGCCGGCCCGGGCCCCGGACGACCGCAGCCGGCCCCGGCCTAGCCGACCGCCGCCGGGACCGGGGCCTCCGCCTGCGGATCGGAGCCCTCGTGCTTGCCGTACCAGGCGACGGCCACCGCACCGGTGACCGCGAGGACGAAGCCGAGCACCGCCAGCCACGCCAGGCCCGGGCGGGACGCGTCGCCCAGCCACAGGACGCCGATCGCGCCAGGCAGCACCGTCTCGCCGACGACCAGCGCCGCCGTGGCGCCGTTGACCGAGCCGATCTGGAGGGCGACGGTGTGCAGGTACATGCCGCCGACGCCCGCCAGCAGGATGGCGTAGAGCGCGGGGTCGGACAGGAACGTGCCGAGGTCGAACGGGTCGACGCCGTCGAGGATCCGGACGCCGACGCCCAGCGCGCCGAAGCCCAGGCCCGACAGCAGGCCCGCCAGGATCGCCGCCCCGCCGCCGAGGAGACGTACGGCAACGGTGCCGCCCACCATCAGCAGCACGGTGACCCCCAGCAGCCACCAGTGGGTGGACATCGGGGCGTGATGGCCGCCCTCGTGGCCGGCCGCCGTCGCCAGCAGGACCAGCGCCGTGCAGACGACACCGATCGAGGTCCACTCCTTGCGGCTCAGCCGGATGCCCAGCATCTTCACGCTCAGCACGGCCGTGATCACCAGGTTGGCGCTGATCACCGTCTGGGAGAGGAAGAGGGGAAGGAGGCGGGCGGCCAGCGCGCCCAGGCCGAAGCCCACGAAGTCCAGGATCGTGCCGACGATGAATTCCCAGGTCATCGCCGCTTTCGCGGTGGACGACAGATTGGGTCCGCCATGGGCGGTCACCCCGGCGGTGGCCGGGGACATCCGGGCGGCGCGGCGCGATCCGACGGCTTGCAGCACGGAGCCCGTGCCGTAGCAGATGGACGCCGCGACAGCGGTCAGCAGGCCTATGAGCACCGAGGGCTCCGTTCACGTCTGGCAGGTTTTGCGGTACCTCTGCCAGACGTGAGAACGGGCCGCGAAGTTGCCTCGGAAGCTCAGCTCATCGAGGCGAGGACGTCCGCGACCTCGTCCACCGAATCGACGAGCGCGATCCGCGACTCCATCGCCCGGCCGCGCGCCAGCGCGTGCAGCAGCGGCCACACCGGGAGGTGCTCGGTCCAGTGGGCCCGGTCGACCAGGACCATCGGCGCCGGCTCGCCCCGCGACCCGTAGTAGTTCGGAGTCGCGCTGTCGAACACCTCCTGGACGGTGCCCGCCGCGCCCGGCAGGAAGACCACGCCCGCGTCGGAGCGGGCCAGCAGCCCGTCCTCCCGGGTGGCGTTCGCGAAGTACTTGCCGATGTGCGAGGCGAACGCGTTCGGCGGCTCGTGCCCGTAGAACCAGGTCGGGATGCCCACCGATGCGCCACCACCGGGCCAGCGCTCCCGCACGGCGAAGGCGGCACGGGCCCAGTCGGACACCGACGGCTCGAAGGACGGGGCCTTGGCCAGCAGCTCCATGGCCTCCGGGAGGGCCTCGTCGGCCGCCGGGGACAGGTAGGCGCCGAGGTTGGCGGCCTCCATGGCGCCCGGCCCGCCGCCGGTGGCGACCGTCAGCCCGGACCGGGTCAGCGCCCGGCCCAGCTGGGCCGCGCCCCGGTACGCAGGACCGCCGCGGGCCATGGCGTGGCCGCCCATCACGCCGACGACCCGGGCGTCGGCGAGGTGCTCGTCGAGGGCGTCCGAGACGGCGTCGTCGTGGACGGAGCGCAGCATCGAGGAGAAGACGTCCCCGTCGGCCTTGGTCTCCTGGAACCAGGCGTACGTCTGGCAGTCCGGGGTCGCCCCGTACCCGTCGGGCAGCCCGGCATAGAGCTCCTCGGGGGTGTAGAGCGGGCCCCGGTACGGGTCGAAGGGCAGGTCGGGGACGGGAGGGAAGACCAGCGCGCCGTCGGCGCGGACCTTCGCGGCCGCGTCGGGCTCCATCGGGCAGCCCAGGAACACGGCCGCCGCGGTGTCGGCGGACAGCAGCGCGAAGGTCCGCTCCAGCAGGTTGACCGACTGGATCCGGTAGCCGCCGAGCGAGCCGCGGGCCGCGACCCGGTCGAATTCGGCGAGCGTCTCGATCTCGGTGTCGATGTTTCCGTTGACCATTCGGCCCACCCTAAGCGCTGCCCTCTCAGCGGCTCAGGGCCAGCGAGGTCAGCTGCGCCACACCCCAGCTGAGCGGCAGGCACACGGCCACGAGCGCGCCGGCCCGCAAACTCGCCGCCGTACGCAGGACCTTGGGCGGGGCACCCAGCCCGGTCAGCGCCTCGCGGGCCGCGGTCCGGGTCTGCCGGGCCTCCACCGCGGATGTGAGAAGGGTCGCGGCCGCGCACACGGCCACCAGGGCGGCGGCCGCCCCGGACAGCGGGCCGAGCGGCACGAGCAGCCCGCCCCCGTCGGGCAGGGCCGTCGCGGTCAGGGCACCCGCGCCGACCGCGCACAGCACCCCGAGCGGAGGGCCGAGCCGGGACGCCTCCTCCTGGAGGGCGCGTCCGGCCAGCAGCCGGAGTGCGCCCGGGCGCACGGCCTGGACGAGGGCGCCGCAGGCATAGGCGAGGCCCGGTCCGGCGAGGGCGAGGCCGACCGCGGTCAGTGACCAGCCGGTCAGCGCCCCGGTCCCGCTGCGGCCCGCGTACGCCTGGACCGCGAGCCCGCAGGCCGTCAGGGCGATGCCCCAGGGCAGCCCGGTCTGCGGGGCCATGGACGGCCGGGGACGCAGGGTGAGGACGGTCGCTGCGGAAGCGGTGAGGGGGACCAGCGCCAGCAGGGTGAGGGCAGCGGCCACGGGCAGCGGCTGCTCGGCGTGCAGGAGCCCGGCCCCGGCGCCGTCGAACGGCAGCCCGGACAGGTCTCCGCGCAGGTGGAGGAAGACGGCCAGCGCGAGGGCGCTGCCGAGGGTGCAGGCGACGGCGGTGGAGACCGCCGCGACCAGGGTGAGCCGTACGGGTCCCAGACCGGCGGCGTCCAGCCCTGCGCGGGGGCGGGTCGCGGGGTCGGTGCGGGCCACGGCGGCGGCGAAGTGGACGGTCGCGGCGAGCGGGACCAGCGCCCACAGCAGGCGAGGGAACGATCCGGCAGGCCGGACCACGGCCTCCTGGAGCACGTACAGCAGCAGGAACCCGCTGCCGGCCGAGGCGGCCGCGACGAGGAGCCGGCGCAGCTGGACCAGGGGCCGGGAGCCTCGGGCTAGGCGGAGAGCGAGCACGCGGCCTGCCCCTCCGACGTTTCGGGACCGGAGGAGGGGGCGGCCGGCGCGGCCCCGGCCCAGCGGCCGTCGAGCAGGGCGAGGCGGCGGTCCGCGACGGCGGCGCTGTCCTCGTCGTGGGTGGCCAGCAGCACGGTGATCTCGTGCGAGCGGGCCGCCGTGGTGAGCGTGCGGAGCAGCAGGGCGCGGTCGGCCTGGTGCAGCGGGGCCGTCGGCTCGTCGGCGAAGATCACCGCGGGCTGGTGGACGAGCGCCCGGGCCAGGGCCACCCGCTGGGACTCGGCCCGCCCCAGGGCGGTGGGCCGCTTGCGGGCGGAGCCGCCGATGTCGAGGCGTTCCAGCCATTCGCACGCGGCGTGCTTCGCACTGCGGTGGGAGGCGCCGGCGAGCAGCAGGGGCAGGGCCGCGTTCTCCCAGACCTTCAGCTCGGGCAGCAGCTGCGGCTCGGGGCCGATCCAGCCGAACCGGTCGCGGCGCAGCCGTTCCCGGGCCAGCGCGCCCATGGTGTGCACGGGGACGCTGTTGAACCAGACCTCGCCCTGTTCCGGCCGCAGCTGCCCGGAGAGGCAGCGCAGCAGGGTGGTCTTGCCGCTGCCGCGGGGACCGGTCAGGGCCAGGATCTCGCCCTGGCGCACTCCCAGGGAGATCCCGGCGATGCCGGGCGATCCTCCCCCAGACTTCGTCCGGGGGGACCCGCTGTGGGAGTACTGAAGGGACCGTGCCCACAGGACGTCATTGTCAGGCGGGGCATTGTCCGGTGGAGCCACCATGGCGTACACCTCCGTCCGGGGGAACGAAGCGGAGCCCGTTCGGTCACTGGCGCCGCATGGAGATGTAAAGAGATGAACGTCTTGGATGGTGACAGCACACGGCCCGGACCCCCGCCTTCTCACTCGAAAGGGGGATCCGGGCCGTGTGGTTCGGACTATTTACAGTCCGGGCGGACGGGGTGGTCCGGGTACAGCTCGGGTTAGAGCTTGGTCCACGCCTCGGTGAGCACCGAGCGCAGGATGCCTTCGATCTCGTCGAAGGTGCCCTGGTCGGCGATCAGCGGCGGGGCCAGCTGGATGACCGGGTCGCCACGGTCGTCGGCGCGGCAGTAGAGGCCGGCGTCGAACAGGGCCTTGGAGAGGAAGCCGTAGAGCACGCGCTCCGTCTCCTCGTCCGTGAAGGACTCCTTGGTGACCTTGTCCTTGACGAGCTCGATGCCGTAGAAGTAGCCGTTGCCGCGGACGTCGCCGACGATCGGCAGGTCGAGCAGCTTCTCCAGCGTCGAGCGGAAGGCGTCCTCGTTGTCCAGCACGTGCTGGTTGAGGCCTTCCTTGTCGAAGATGTCGAGGTTGGCGATCGCCACCGCCGAGGACACCGGGTGTCCGCCGAAGGTGTAGCCGTGCAGGAAGGTGTTGTCACCCTTGTAGAACGGCTCGGCGATGCGGTCCGAGACGATGCAGGCACCGATCGGGGAGTAGCCCGAGGTCATGCCCTTGGCGCAGGTGATCATGTCCGGCACGTAGCCGAACTTGTCACAGGCGAACATCGTGCCGAGGCGGCCGAAGGCGCAGATCGTCTCGTCGGAGACGAGCAGCACGTCGTACTCGTCGCAGATCTCGCGGACCCGCTGGAAGTACCCGGGCGGCGGCGGGAAGCAGCCACCGGCGTTCTGCACCGGCTCGAGGAAGACGGCGGCGACGGTGTCGGCGCCCTCGAAGAGGATCTCCTGCTCGATCTGGTCGGCGCACCAGCGGCCGAAGGCCTCGGGGTCGTCGCCGTAGATCGGGGCGCGGTAGATGTTGGTGTTCGGAACCTTGTGCGCACCGGGCACCAGCGGCTCGAAGGGGGCCTTCAGGGCCGGCAGACCCGTGATGGACAGGGCGCCCTGCGGGGTGCCGTGGTAGGCGACCGCACGCGAGATGACCTTGTACTTGGTGTGCTTGCCCTGCAGCTTGTAGAACTGCTTGGCGAGCTTCCAGGCGGTCTCGACCGCTTCGCCGCCACCGGTGGTGAAGAAGACCTTGTTCAGGTCGCCCGGAGCGTAGTCCGCCAGGCGCTCCGCGAGCTCGACGGCCTTCGGGTGGGCGTACGACCACACGGGGAAGAAGGCGAGCTGCTGCGCCTGGTTGAAGGCGACCTCGGCCAGCTCCTTGCGGCCGTGGCCGGCGTTGACCACGAACAGGCCGGCGAGGCCGTCGAGGTAGCGCTTGCCCTTGTCGTCGAAGATGTAGGTGCCCTCACCGCGCACGATGGTGGGGACGGGTGCGTTCTCGTACGACGACATGCGGGTGAAGTGCATCCACAGGTGGTCGTACGCGGTCTTGGAGAGGTCCTGGCTCACGGGCTATCGAGTTCCCCACATGTAGGTCTGCTTCTTGAGCTTCAGATAAACGAAGCTTTCGGTTGATCGCACGCCGGGGAGCGTGCGGATCTTCTTGTTGATCGTTTCGAGCAGGTGGTCGTCGTCCTCACAGACGATCTCCACCATCAGGTCGAACGATCCCGCGGTCATCACCACGTATTCGCACTCGGCCATGGCGGTCAGTGCGTCGGCCACCGGGTCGAGGTCTCCCTCGACGTTGATGCCGACCATTGCCTGGCGCCGCAGGCCCACGGTGAGCGGGTCGGTGACGGCGACGATCTGCATGACGCCCTGGTCGAGCAGCTTCTGTACGCGCTGGCGTACGGCGGCTTCGGAGAGGCCTACGGCCTTGCCGATCGATGCATAGGGACGGCGTCCGTCCTCCTGCAGTTGCTCGATGATCGCCAGGGACACAGCATCGACCGAAGGGGACGGTTGTCTGTTCCTGGAATCTGCGCTTCGACTGACCACGACCTCACTGTGCACGAGGGTCGTCTGTTCCGCAAGACGGATTCGATGAAATCCGTTGTTTGCTGACTCAGATCTCACCGATTTCGTAGTTGGTGGCGTCCGGGTCTGTCGAAAGCGTCGCCAGAGGGGCTAGGCTTGGGATTCGTCTCAATCGTTGGACATGTGATCAGGAGTGTGGCTGTAGTGACCACCGAACTGCGTCGTCTGCGCAACTACATCGGCGGGGAGTTCAAGGACGCTGCCGACGGGCGGACCACCGAGGTGGTCAATCCGTCCACCGGCGAGGCCTTCGCGACGGCTCCGCTCTCGGGCCAGGCCGACGTCGACGCGGCCATGGCGGCCGCCGCGGCCGCCTTCCCGGGCTGGCGCGACACCACGCCGTCGGAGCGCCAGAAGGCGCTGCTGAAGATCGCGGACGCCTTCGAGGCGCGCGCGGACGAGCTCGTCGCCGCCGAGTCGGAGAACACCGGCAAGCCGCTGGGCCTCACGGCCAGCGAGGAGCTGCCGCCTATGGTGGACCAGATCCGCTTCTTCGCGGGTGCCGCCCGCCTGCTGGAGGGCCGTTCGGCCGGCGAGTACATGGAGGGGATGACCTCGATCATCCGCCGTGAGCCCGTCGGTGTCTGTGCCCAGGTCGCGCCGTGGAACTACCCGATGATGATGGCCGTGTGGAAGTTCGCCCCGGCGATCGCCGCGGGCAACACCGTGGTGCTCAAGCCCTCGGACACCACCCCGGCCTCCACCGTCCTGATGGCGGAGATCATCGACTCGATCCTGCCCAAGGGCGTCTTCAACGTCATCTGCGGCGACCGCGAGACCGGCAAGGCCATGGTCGAGCACAGCACCCCGGCGATGGCCTCCATCACCGGCTCGGTGCGCGCCGGCATGCAGGTCGCCGAGAGCGCCTCGAAGGACGTCAAGCGCGTCCACCTGGAGCTCGGCGGCAAGGCCCCCGTCGTCGTCTTCGAGGACGCCGACATCGCCAAGGCCGTCGAGGACATCGCGGTCGCCGGCTACTTCAACGCCGGCCAGGACTGCACCGCGGCCACCCGCGTGCTCGTGCACGAGTCGATCCACGACGAGTTCGTGACCGCGCTCGCCAAGGCCGCCGCGGACACCAAGACCGGCCAGCCGGACGACGAGGACGTGCTGTACGGCCCGCTGAACAACCCGAACCAGCTCAAGCAGGTCGCGGGCTTCATCGAGCGCCTCCCCGCGCACGCCAAGGTCGAGGCGGGCGGCCACCAGGTCGGCGACAAGGGCTACTTCTACGCCCCGACCGTGGTCTCCGGCCTCAAGCAGGACGACGAGATCATCCAGAACGAGGTCTTCGGCCCCGTCATCACCGTCCAGTCCTTCACGGACGAGTCCCAGGCCGTGGAGTACGCGAACGGCGTCGAGTTCGCCCTCGCCTCCTCCGTGTGGACCAAGGACCACGGCCGCGCGATGCGGATGTCCAAGAACCTCGACTTCGGCTGCGTGTGGATCAACACCCACATCCCGCTCGTCGCCGAGATGCCGCACGGCGGCTTCAAGAAGTCCGGCTACGGCAAGGACCTCTCCGCCTACGGCTTCGAGGACTACACGCGCATCAAGCACGTCATGACCTCGCTCGACGGCTGATCGGCGGCCTCGCCGCACTGATCACAGCACAGCACTGAAGGGGCGGGCAGTAGACACCTTGTCTATTGCCCGCCCTGCGGCGTTCACCGAGGCTTTGGCCATGCCTCGACTCGACCTCTCCCGCCGCGACGCGCTGCGCGGCCTCGGTGCCGCGGGACTGCTCGCCGCCCTCACGGGCTGCGGTGTGCCGGCCGCCTACGTCCCGGAGGAGCAGCGCGCGGGCGCGGACCGCTCCGAGCGCGAGCAGAGCGTGGTCTTCTCCAACTGGCCGCTCTACATCGACACCGATGACGAGGACGAGGAGAGCCGGCCGACGCTGGACTCCTTCTCGAAGCAGACCGGGATCGAAGTCCGGTACTCCGAGGAGATCAACGACAACGACGAGTTCTTCGGCAAGATCAGCCCCGCCCTGATGAACCACCAGGAGACCGGCCACGACCTGGTCGTGGTCAGCGACTGGATGGCCGCCCGCTTCGTCCACCTGGGCTGGGCCCAGAAGATGGACCGCTCGGCGCAGGCCAACGTCTCCCGCAACCTGGACCCGCAGCTGCGTTCCCCCGCCTTCGACGAGGGCCGGCTGCACACCGTCCCGTGGCAGTCGGGGATCACCGGCATCGCCTACAACCGCAAGGCCCTGGGCCGCGAGATCAAGTCGGTCAAGGACCTGTGGCAGCCGGATCTCGCGGGCAAGGTCACCCTCTTCTCCGGCCTGGACGAGTCCTTCTCGCTGCTGATGCAGGGCAACGGGGTGGACGTCACCCGCTGGACCGAGTCCGACTACCACCGGGTGTGCGACCAGGTCGAGGAGCTGGTGCGCAAGAAGCACATCCGCCGCTTCACCGGCAACGACTACACCTCCGATCTGAGCAAGGGCGACGTGCTGGCCTGTCAGGCCTACTCCGGCGACGTCATCCAGCTCCAGGCCGACAACCCCGACATCGAGTTCGTGGTCCCCGAGGAGGGCGCCGAACTCTGGGCGGAGAGTCTGCTCATCCCCAACATGGCCCGGCACAAGGCCAATGCCGAGGCGCTGATCGACCACTACTACGACCCGGAGACGGCCGCGGCGCTCGCCGCATCCGTCAACTACGTCTGCCCCGTCCCGGCCGCCCGCGAGGTCCTGGCCCGCTCGGAGGACAAGGAGACCGCCGAACTGGCCGAGAACCCGCTGATCTTCCCCGACGAGGAGATGCGCAAGCGGCTGGCCGTCGCACGTGACATCTCCACGGCCGAGCGCCGCACCTTCGCCAAGCGCTGGAACGCCATCGTCGGACTCTGAGCACCCCGACGGTCGAGTTGAACGCGTTCAGATAATTGGCTGAACGCGTTCAACTCCAGGTGTACGCTTCCTGGCATGAGCGAGAGAAGCGCCCTTGAGCGGCGGATACGCGCCTGGCTGGTCCTGTTCCTCGTCTGCCTGGTGCTGAGCGGACTCACCGCCTTCCCTCTGGTGAGCGAACTCCGCTGGGCCAACGCCCTGATGGACAACGAGTGGCTCCGGAGGGTGGGCGACGGGCTGGACCGGGCCGACGCCGAGTACCCCTTCCTCCTCTACGGCACCGACTGGCTCGCCTTCGCCCACCTCGTCATCGCCGTCTTCTTCTACGGCGTCCACCGCGACCCGGTCCGCAACATCTGGATCGTCGAAGCCGGCATGATCGCCTGCGCCGGAGTGATCCCCCTGGCCCTGATCTGCGGACCCATCCGCGGCATCCCCGTCTGGTGGAGCGTCATCGACATGTCCTTCGGCGTCTTCGGAGTGATTCCCCTGCTGGTCCTGCGCCGCATGATCAAGCGCCTCGAGGCGATGCCCGCCTGACCCGGGGCCTACTTCGCGAAGGCGGCCATCACGATGCCGAACGCCACCGGGTTCATGTCCTCGCCCTTCGCGTTCGTGGAGTTGACCGAGTAGACCAGGGTGCGGGAGAGGTCGCGGGTCGCGCCTATCGCAGTGTTGTAGCCGTACCGGCCGCCCGACTTGCCCCACGCCACCGTGCCGTCCGGCAGGACGATCCTGGACAGGCCCGCCGTCAGCGTGGCGTCCTTCCCGTTGCCGAAGTTCTTCACTGCGGGCACCGTGAACATCTCCTCCAGTTGGGCCTTCGGCACGATCTGCCCGCTGAACAGGGCTATGGTGAACCGCTCCAGATCGGCCGTGGTCGAGATGATGTCCCCCGCCGCCCACCGGTCCGAGGAGTTCCACTCCGTCACGTCCCGCAGCTCCCGGGAGCCGTCCGCCTTCTCGACCGCCTGGTAGCCCCGGTTGTGCGGGCCGTGGATCTTCGTCTGCGTCCGGGCCGGGAACGAGGTCTGGCGCAGACCCAGCGGCTTCAGGATCCGCCGGGCGACCGCGTCCTCGTACGAAGCGCCCGTCACCTTCTCGATGAGCACGCCCAGCACCGTGTAGTTGATGTTCAGGTAGTGCTGGGCCGAGCCCGGGGTGAACTCCGGCACCTTCGCGAAGGCGTTGGCCAGCTGATCGTGCGGGTCGGTCACATCGAAGCGGTGCGCCCACTGCGCCTCGAAGGAGTCGCCCGGGCCGTCCGCCGCCGGTATGCCGCTCGTGTAGTTGAGCAACTGCCGCACGGTGACCGTGCCGTAGGCATCGGGGACCGTCCCCGGCAGGTACCACCGGACCGGCCGGTCCAGATCCACCCGGCCCTCGGCCGCCAGCTGGAGCACCACGGCCGCCGTGAAGGTCTTGGTCACCGACCCGGCCCGGAACCGCCCCTGCGCGGTGGCCTCCCGCCCGGTGGCGATGTCCGCGACACCGGAACTGCCCCGCCAGCTGCCGCTCGTACCGCCCACCCGGACCAGCGCGGCCGTCGCGTCCTTGTTCTGCGCCCCGAGCCCGGCGATCGCCCGCTCCAGCGCCGCGGCGTTCGGCGGGGTCGGCACCAGGGGCGCCGTGGCCCCCGCAGACGCAGACGGGGACGCGGGCGCCGGGGCGGCGTGTGCGACGACGGGTCCGGACGCGATGCCCAGGACCAGAGCGGCGGCGATCAGTGTGCGCGTACGAGCCTTCATGATGGGATCCCCCTCTGACTTCACCGGGCCACTGCGGCCCCGATGACTCAATGCTGCAGGTCAGAGGGGTGGTTGAGGATCACCACAGAGAGGGGTCTTTCGCGGTACGACAACTCACCGGCCAGAGGGAGGCGACACGCCGTCCCCTCACTCTCCGGAGGGAGTACCCGCCGCGATCAGCCCCGTCTCGTACGCGCATATCACCGCCTGGATCCGGTCGCGCAGCCCCAGCTTCGCCAGCACGTTCCCCACGTGCGACTTCACCGTGTGCTCGCTCACCACCAGGGCCGCCGCGATCTCCGCATTCGACAGCCCCCGCCCCAGGTGCAGCAGCGTCTCCCGCTCCCGGGCCGTCAGCGCCTCCAGCCGCTCCGCGGCCGCCGGGGCCACGGCCGGCTGCCGGGCCGTCACCGCCGTGTACTCCTCGATCAGCCGCCGCGCCACCGAAGGCGCCAGCAGCGACTCGCCCGCCGCCACCACCCGTACCGCATGCACCAGATCGTCCCGCCGCACGTCCTTCAGCAGGAACCCGCTCGCCCCCGCGTGCAGTGCCTCGTACACGTACTCGTCCGAGTCGAAGGTCGTCAGCATCACGGTGCGGCACGCGCTCTCCGCGGAGATCGTCCGGCACGCCTCGATCCCGTCCAGCACCGGCATCCGGATGTCCAGCAGCGCCACGTCGGGGGAGAGCCGGCGCACCGCCTCCACCGCCGCCGCGCCGTCCCCGGCCTCCGCCACGACCTCGATGTCGTCCTGGACGTCCAGGATCATCGCGAACCCGCTGCGCACCAGCTCCTGGTCGTCGGCGACCACCACACGGATCGTCAAGTCCCCACCTCCTGCGGCGAGGTTACAAGGACCACCCGCACGGCGAACCCGGCGCCGCCCGGCCCCGGACCGGACTCCACCGCTCCGCCGTGCGCCGCCGCCCGCTCGCGGATGCCGATCAGGCCGTGCCCGCCGGAACCACCGCCGCCGGGCCCCCGGCCGTCGTCCCTGACCGTCACGGTGAGGGCCGCGTCCCCGTACTCCAGGCGTACGTCCACCACCGAGGCCCCGGCGTGCTTGACCACGTTGGTCAGCGCCTCCTGCACCACCCGGTGCACCGTCGCCCCGAGCGCGGCCGGCAGCTCGCGCACCGCGCCCGTCCGCTCGTACGACACCCTCAGCCCGCTGGCCCGTACCCGGTCCACCAGCTCCGCCAGCTCGGCGATGCCCGGCTGCGGGCTCCTCGGAGCGGCCTCGGAGGTGCGCAGCACGCCCAGCATCGCGCGCAGCTGCGCCATCGCGTCGCGCCCGGTCTCCGCGATCGCGTCGAAGGCCGCCTCGGCCCGCTCCGGGGCCCTGCGGACGGCCACCGGACCGGCCTCCGCCTGCACGATCATGATGCTGACCGCGTGCGAGAGGATGTCGTGCATCTCCCGGGCGATGCGGGCCCGTTCGTTCGCCGCGGCCTGCTCCGCCTCGATCCGGTTGGCCCGCTCCAGCTCGGCGGCGCGCGCTTCGACGGCCTCGGTGTACGCCTGCCGCGTGTGCTGGAGCCGCCCCAGGGCGTACGCCGCGGCCGAGACGAAGAGGGTGAAGAGCAACTCCCGCGCCGAACCCGTGTCCCAGCCCACCGACAGGGCGACCGCGACCGCGGTGGCCACGCCCACGGCCGCCCGGACCCGGGGCGTGCACTGGAGGGCGACCGTGTAGAAGGCGATGAGGCCCGCGTACGGCAGCGGCTGCCCCGGCCCGTCGAGCGTGACCTTGTAGATCCCCCCGACGACGGTGATCGCCGCCAGCACGGTGACCGGCGCCCTGCGCCGCCAGATCAGCGGCAGCACGGCGAGCGTGGTCATCGCGTACGAGCCCCAGGTCGCGGGCGGCAGTTCGGGCGAACGGGGCACGACGAACGGCATCGTGACGGCCAGCTGCACGAGCACGGTCAGGCCCAGGTCCTGCCACCGCCGGTCGGCGCCGCGGATCCCGTCGCGGAAGGCGCGTATCACCGCCCGAGCCCGGCCCGTACGGCGGCCAGCGCGTCCAGGCGGTTCGTGGTGACGGAATCGACCCCGGCCTTGAGCAGCGCCTTCATCGTCTTCTTGGTGTCCGCCGTCCACGCCGACACCAGCAGCCCGTCCCGGTGCAGGGCGTCGGTGAGCTCCCGGCTCACCAGCCCGAAGCGGTAGTTGAGCCAGCGCGGGGACACCGCGTCGATCAGCACCCGGCGCGGCGGCGACAGCGTGGTCCAGGTCAGCGCGATCTCCGCGGCCGGATCGGCGGAGCGGACGGCCAGCATGGTGTTCGGGCCCGCGCAGTAGTACGTCCGCTCGCGCGCCCCGCACTCGTGGACCTGGCCCACGACGGTGCGCACCGACTCCGCCGTGGCACCCGGCAGGTCGATCATCAGCCGGCCCGCCCCGGCCTCCATCAGGGCCTCTCGGAGGGTCGGGACCCCGCCCCCGGTGAGCTCCCGCAACTGCGTGGCCGTGACGGCGTCCAGACGCACGTCGTGGCCCCACAGCCGCTGGAGCGTTTCGTCATGGAGCAGGACCGGCACCCCGTCACGGGTCAGCCGGACGTCGATCTCGACCGCGTCCGCTCCGCGTGCGAACGCGGAGCGGATCGAGGCCAGGGTGTTCTCACGGACACGGTAGGGATCGCCGCGGTGGCCGACGGCAGTAAGGGTGCTCATGTCCCCATTGTCGACGGGACGTCAGGGGGCGAGCCAGGCGGTGGTGTACGTGTCGATCTCGGCGCTCAGCCGCGCCTTGCCCGCCTCGTCGAGGAACGAGGCCTCGACGGCGTTCTTGGCGAGCTGGGCGAGCCCGCGCTCGTCCAGGTCGAGGAGGCGGGCGGCCACCGCGTACTCGTTGTTGAGGTCGGAGCCGAACATCGGCGGGTCGTCGCTGTTGATGGTGACGAGCACGCCCGCCGCGACCATCTCCTTGACGGGGTGCTGGTCGAGGTCCGCGACCGCGCGCGTGGCGATGTTGGAGGTCGGGCAGACCTCCAGCGCGATGCGGTGCTCGGCGAGGTACGCGAGGAGCTCCGGGTCCTTGGTGGCGCTGGTGCCGTGGCCGATGCGCTCGGCGCCCAGCTCGCGGATGGCGTCCCAGATGGTCTCGGGGCCGGTGGTCTCGCCGGCGTGCGGCACGCTGCGCAGGCCTGCGGCGCGGGCGGCGTCGAAGTACGGCTTGAACTGCGGCCGCGGGACGCCGATCTCGGGGCCGCCGAGGCCGAAGGAGACCAGGCCCTCGGGGCGGAAGTCGACGGCGAGGCGGGCGGTCTCGGCGGCGGCCTCCAGGCCGGCTTCGCCGGGGATGTCGAAGCACCAGCGCAGGACGACGCCGAGTTCGGCCTCGGCGGCCTTGCGGGCGTCCTCGATGGCCTCCATGAAGGCCTTCGCGTCGATGCCGCGGCGGGTGGAGGAGTACGGAGTGATGGTCAGCTCGGCGTAGCGGATGTTCTGCCGCGCCATGTCACGGGCGACCTCGAAGGTCAGCAGCCGGACGTCCTCGGGGGTGCGGATCAGGTCCACGACCGACAGGTAGACGTCGATGAAGTGCGCGAAGTCGGTGAAGGTGAAGTAGTCGGCGAGCGCCTCGGGGTCGGTGGGGACCTTCGAGTCGGGGTGCCGGGAGGCGAGTTCGGCGACGATGCGCGGGGACGCCGAGCCGACGTGGTGGACGTGGAGTTCCGCCTTGGGCAGCCCCGCGATGAAGGGGTGCAGGTCGGTCATGGGGATGCCTCCGGGAAAGACGCTGGTGCGGGCAGGTCGGCATTCATCGTAGGCAGACCGGTGACCGTCAGCGGCAGCGCTTAGCATGGCCGTACGAGAGGGGGGCTCCGTATGACCGAGAACAATCCCGAGCCGCGAGACCCGTGGGCTCCGCCCGAGCAGCCGGCGGTGGAGCTGGGCAAACCGCAGGGCCCGCACCCCGCGCACGGGGTGCAGCCGGGCGCGTCCGGTGTGTCTGGTCCGCCTTCCGTGCACGACCAGCCCACGGTCATCGGGATGCCGGGGGCCGGGTCGCCCGCGGAGTCTCCCGTGCCAGGGACCGCGTCCGCCGCGTACGGCTATCCGGCGCAGCCCGACCCGAACGCCCACGGCTACGCCTACCCCGGTCCGGCCGCCCAGCCGACGTACGGGTACCCCGGCCAGCCCGGATACCCCGGCCAGGGCGTGTACCCGGGCCAGCCGGGATACCCGGGCTACGCCTCGTACCAGCCCTACGGGATGCCGAAGAGCAACGGCTTCGGCATCACCGCCCTCGTCCTCGGCATCCTCTCCGTGGTGGGCTGCGTCACCAGCTTCATAGCCATCGCCGTCGGCATCGCGGCCGTGGTCTTCGGCGCCCTCGGCAAGGGCAAGGCGAACCGCGGCGAGGCCGACAACGGCGGGATGGCGCTGGCCGGCATCATCCTCGGCGCCATCGGCATCGTGCTCGGCGGGCTGCTGCTCGTCGTCGGCATCAGCGCCCTCATCGACCGGGGTCCGCTCCCCGACGGCCCGTACGACAGCCCGTACTCGAACTCCCAGAACCGCGAGAAGGTCTGACCGGACCCCGGCCCGGCGCCGCGCCGCCTAGGCCCAGGGCCAGTCGGCGTCCTGGCCCGCCTCGATCAGGGACACCATGCGGAACGCCCCGTCGGTGAGCCCGCCGAAGACGTGCCGGTTCCCGGAGCCGGAGGGCGCGTGGCCCACCCGGTACCCGGCCAGGTTCCAGGTGTACACCGGGACCGTGGCCGGCACCTGCTGCGTCGGGTCGCCGCCGTAGCCGTACGAGGCGGCCTGCTCGTCGGTGACGATCAGCACCCGGTCGTGGCCCCGGTAGTGCTCCTTCACGGCCTGCGCCGTATTGGTGCCACCGAGGTCCCCGAACCGCTCCAGCACCTTCAGCACGGACTCGCCCCGGGCGTACGGGACCACCGCGCTGGTCGTGCCGAACTGCACCAGGTCGGCGTGCTCGGCCCGCAGCGCCAGCGCCGCGCCGAAGACCGCTGCGGCATCCGCCCGGTTGAGCTCGGAGCGGTCGGACAGCCGGCTCCACATCGACCCGGACCGGTCGACGAGCACCAGTGTCCGGCCGGGCAGCGCCGGCACGTTCGCCAGCGAGTGCCCCAGCGCCTGCTCCAGCGGGTACGCCCAGCGCAGCGAGGGCGCGTGCTGGTAGGCCGCCAGGTAGCGGAAGGGGAACTGCCGGGACCGGGCGACGACCTCCGGGTCGGAGATCTTCGCCGCGACCCGTGCGGCCACCTCGTCCGAGACCCCGGCGTGGTCGAAGTTGCGCAGGTTGCGCAGCAGCGCCATCGCGCCCATGGACGGGATGACCGCCTCCCAGGCGGCCGCGTCCATCGGCCCCTGCAGCCATCCGGCGAGCGCCTCCCAGGTCATGCCCGCCTCGGCGAGGCGCTCCGCGCCGTCCGGGCCGAGCACCACACCGCGCCGCTCCGGGACCGGCAGCTCCATCAGGGCCCGGTGGGCGGCGAGGGTGCGGCTGCCGTCCGGGATCTGCGCGTCCTCGGGGTTGTGCCGGCGGTCGAGGGCGTGCCGGAACAGCTCTCCCTGCCAGGGCTTGGCCGGGTCGGGGGAGGCGTGCACGAGGTTGAGGACGTCACCGAAGCGATAGGCCCTGGAGGGCGTGTCGTACTTCAGCAGGGAGGTGGCGGAGTAGAGCCGGCGCACGGCGTCGGCGATGCCGCGCTTGACGGGCTTGGGCACGTTGCGCCCGTGGGTGGCCGTCCAGTACGCGAGCAGCTCGCCGGGCTCGTCCGGGCGCTGCAGTACGGAGTCCACGACCTGGCGGTTCGAGGGCCCGTCGGTGGCGCCCGCGTCGAGGCGTGCCTTGACGTACTCGGCGGCGCCGACGAGGGAGGCCGTGCGCATGTTGGCGTCCCCGCGGAGCCAGTGCAGCAGGCCGGCGGTCCACGCGGGGTCCTCGACGGCGAGCCGGCGCACGAGTGCCGCGAAACGGTCGTCGCGGGCCTCGCCGCTCTCGTAGAAGGTCCGCTGCGTCACGAAGTTGGCGACGGCGAGCAGGAACAGCTCGGAGCGCGCATCGCGTTCGTACCCGGGGCCGCCCTCGCCGGTGCGGGCGCGGCGGGTCGAGAGGACGGGCGAAGTGGGCGCGGCGGGCGGCGCCTTGAGCCTGCGCAGGTTGAAACGAGCCATGGTGAATCCCCCCGAATTCAAAGGAAAGCGGGGGAGGCGTGACGCGGGGGATGTCCGAGGTCGAAGTCGGCGACGGACTGTGTCGACTGCTCTACCGAACTGAGCTACCGGCCGTGGCCGGGCGGGATTCGAACCCGCGACCCGTTGATCCGGAAGTAGCCGTCACCTGCGCACCGGACATCCCCCACGCGTGCCTCCCGAGATCAAGGTGGCGGCGGCGTGGGATTCTCTGGAAAGAAGGAGCCGCAGCCCGCGCACCGGGAGGTGCGTGACGTAGGTGTCCAGAGATCGAAGCCGGCGAAACCACAAGGTGCTCTACCAGCTGAGCTACACCGGCCGAAGCCGGTGACGGGACTCGAACCCGCGGCCGCCCGATCATGAGTCGAAGTAGGTCTCGCCTTCGCACCTGGACGAGCATCACGTTAGGCGGCGGGGGCGGGATCCACCACGCAATTACTGAGCAGCGTCGGCACCATGACCGACTCCCCGTCCGTGCCCCGCGACAGCGGCACCCAGATCAGCCCCGCCATCCGCGGGCAGTCGCACTCCAGGTCCGGGTCCACCCCGAGCACCGGCTCGCCGGGCTCCACCTCCACGCGGAAGCAGGAGGTCCAGCCGGACGGGTAGGGGGCCTCGTACGCGAAGCGCACGCCGAGGGCGCGCAGCCCCACCTCCTCGGCCACCTCCCGCCGGACCGCTTCCTCCGGCTCCTCGCCCGGCTCCAGGCCGCCGCCCGGCAGGGTCCAGTACTCCGGCCCGTCGTGCCGCCCCGTGGGGCCCAGGCCCCGCTCGCGCACCATCAGCACGCAGCCGTCCCGGATGATCACGGCGGCGACCCGGCGCCGGTCCGTCACGCCCCGCCCCAGGCCCCGCCCGACGCGTCGCCCTGCCGGAGCCGCTCGCGGGCCTCCATCAGGGCGAAGCCCAGCAGGTTCAGCCCCCGCCAGCGCGCCGGGTCCAGGGCGCGCTCGTCGTCGGCCGCGAGCCCGATGCCCCAGATCCGGTCCATCGGGCTGGCCTCGACGAGCACCCGGTCCCCCGTGCCCAGCAGGTACGCGGCCAGCTCCGGCGTGGAGGAGAACTTGTGCACGCTGCCCTCCACCACGATCCCGAACCGCTCGCGCTCCCATATCCCGTTGTCGAAGCCGCGCACGAGCCGCCCGGCCTTCTTCGCCTCGGCCGGAGTCCGGGCCTCCAGGGCCGCCCGCTCCGCTTCCGCGTCCCCGAACAGCCGTGCTTTCCCGGCCATCATCCAGTGCTCCGCCGTGGCATACCGGACGTCACCCACAGTGAATTCGGACGGCCACCACTGACTCAGACAGCTCGGGCCGAGGCTTCCGTCCGGCCTCGGACGGTGTCCCCAGAACGGCAGGAACTTGACCCGCTCACCACGGCTGACCTGCTCCGTCAGCTTCTCGATCATCTCCATGCACGCGAGTCTGACAGTCGCCACTGACACTTCGTACGGGATTTCGGGCGCGCCTCGACACATGGTCGACCGATTCCGTCGCGTAATCAAAAGGCAACAACGGAATCACTTGGCCGAGTGGTTCTCCTCTGTCAGGATCGGCACTCAATTCGAGCTGTAGCTCGAACTGTAGCTACGGAGAGCGTGAGAGCGTGATGGGCAACCGCTTCCAGGTCGAAGACCGCTTCGCAGACGGCGCGCAGTACATCGACGGACAGCTGAGGGCCGGGACCTCCGGCCAGTCACACACCGTGGTCGATCCCGCCACCGGCAAAGAGGTCCTCACCTACGAGCTGGCGAGCACCGCGGACGTCGACGAGGCCGTCGCCGCCGCCAAGCGGGCCTTCCCGGCCTGGTCCGGCGCCACCCCGGGCGAGCGCTCGGACGCGCTGCACCGGCTGGCCGCCGTACTGGCCGAGCAGGCCGAGGACTTCGCGTACGCGGAGTCCCTCCAGTGCGGCAAGCCGATCAGGCTGTCCACGGAGTTCGACGTGCCGGGGACCATCGACAACACCGCCTTCTTCGCGGGCGCCGCCCGCCACCTCCAGGGGCAGGCGGCGGGCGAGTACTCGGGCGACCACACCTCTTACGTGCGCCGCGAGGCCATCGGGGTCGTCGGCTCCATCGCACCCTGGAACTACCCGCTCCAGATGGCCGCCTGGAAGATCCTCCCGGCGATCGCCGCGGGCAACACCATCGTCCTCAAGCCGGCCGAGCTCACCCCGCTGACCTCCCTGATGTTCGCGCAGGCGGCCAAGGAGGCGGGCCTGCCCGACGGCGTGATCAACATCGTCACGGGCGCCGGCCGCACGGCCGGAGAACACCTGGTCGGCCACCCGGACGTGGTCATGACCTCCTTCACCGGCTCCACCGCGGTCGGCAAGCGGGTCGCCGAGGTCGCCACCGCCACCGTCAAGCGGCTCCACCTGGAGCTCGGCGGCAAGGCCCCCTTCGTGGTCTTCGACGACGCAGACCTGGAGGCCGCCGCCAACGGGGCCGTCGCCGCCTCCCTCATCAACACCGGCCAGGACTGCACGGCCGCCACCCGTGCCTACGTCCAGCGGCCGCTGCACGACGCCTTCGTCGCCCGCGTCGCCGAGCTGATGGAGACCGTCCGCCTCGGCGACCCCCTCGCCGCCACCACCGACCTCGGCCCGCTGGTCTCGCACGCCCAGCGCGACCGCGTCGCCGGCTTCGTCGAGCGCGCCCGCGGCTACGCCACCGTCGTCACCGGCGGCGAGATCCCCGGCGGGGACCTCGCCGAGGGCGCGTACTACCGGCCCACGCTGATCGCCGGTGCCGCCCAGGACAGCGAAGTGGTCCAGTCCGAGATCTTCGGCCCCGTCCTCGTCGTCCTGCCCTTCGACACCGACGACGAGGGCATCGCGCTGGCCAACGACACCCCGTACGGGCTCGCCGCCTCCGCCTGGAGCCGTGACCTCTACCGGGCGAACCGGGCCACCCGTGAGATCCAGGCGGGCTGCGTCTGGGTCAACGACCACATTCCGATCATCAGCGAGATGCCCCACGGCGGCTACAAGGCCAGTGGATTCGGAAAGGACATGTCCGTCTACTCCTTCGAGGAGTACACGCAGGTCAAGCACGTGATGTTCGACAATACGGCGGTTGCCGCGAAGGACTGGCACCGCACGATCTTCGGGGACCGATAAAGACACCACCGCCCGACCAGCGGTACACCTCCCGAAAGGGCACAGAGCATGGAGCAGTTCGAGCCCGACCGCCTCTCGGAGGCACAACTCGCCGCGATGCGGCGCAGCCTCACCAGCGGGCGCGGCGCCCTCACCCGCCGCTCGCTGCTGCGCGCCTCCGGCGTCGGAGCGCTCACCCTCGGCGGCCTGTCCACCCTCGCCGGCTGCGGCATCCCGCCCGCCAAGCGGGCGGGGGAGGCGGCAGCGGCGTCCGACGACCACTCGGCCCAGGAGAAGGAGATCAACTTCTCCAACTGGACCGAGTACATGGACACCAGCGACGACGAGAAGTCCCGTCCCACCCTCGAAGAGTTCACCAAGCGGACCGGGATCAAGGTCAAGTACACCGAGGACATCAACGACAACGTCGAGTTCTTCGGCAAGATCAAGCCCCAGCTCGCCGCCGGCCAGGACACCGGCCGCGACCTGATCGTCGTCACGGACTGGCTCGCCGCCCGCATCATCCGACTGGGCTGGGCGCAGAAGCTCGACCCGTCCAACCTGCCCCATGCCTACGCCAACCTGATCCCGCAGTTCCGCAACCCCGACTGGGACCCGGGCCGCGCCCACAGCTACCCGTGGACCGGCATCGACACCGTCATCGCCTACAACACGAAGGCCACCGGCGGGAAGAAGGTCGACTCCGTCACCCAGCTGCTCGACGACCCCACGCTCAAGGGCCGGGTCGGCTTCCTCACGGAGATGCGCGACTCCGTCGGCATGACCCTGCTCGATCAGGGCAAGGACCCGGCGAAGTTCACCGATGCGGACTTCGACGCCGCCGTCGGACGCCTCCAGAAGGGCGTCGACACCAAGCAGATACGCCGCTTCACGGGCAACGACTACACCGCTGACCTCGACAAGGGCGACCTCGCGGCCTGCCTCGCCTGGGCGGGCGACGTCATCCAGCTCCAGGCCGGCAACCCGGACATCCAGTACGCGATCCCGGCCCCCGGATACATCACCTCCAGCGACAACCTGCTGGTCCCCGCGAAGGCCAGGCACAAGGGCAACGCGGAGAAGCTCATCGACTACTACTACGAGCCCGAGGTCGCGGCCCAGCTGGCCGCCTTCATCAGCTACGTCTGCCCGGTCGAGGGCGTCAAGGACGAGCTGGCCAAGATCGATCCCGCGCTCGCGGACAACACCCTGATCGTCCCGGACAAGGCGATGGCCGCCAAGGCGCACGCCTTCCGCTCGCTCACCAGCGAGGAAGAGACCGCGTACGAAGAGAAGTTCGCGAAGCTCATCGGCGCCTAGGCGCCCGGCACCCCGAGCCCCTTTCGACGGCCGGGCCCGCCTCCGACCCCTCGACCACACCACCCCGGGACCCCTTCATGACTGACAAGACCGAAGGCGGCGACGTCCGCCTCTCCGGGATCAGCAAGCACTACGGCTCCTTCACGGCCGTGCAGCCGCTGGACCTGACCATCCCCCAGGGCTCCTTCTTCGCCCTGCTCGGCGCCTCGGGCTGCGGCAAGACGACCACCCTGCGCATGATCGCCGGCCTGGAGGACCCCTCCACCGGCACCGTCCACCTCGGCGACCGCGAGGTCACGGACCTGCCGCCGTACAAGCGCCCGGTGAACACGGTCTTCCAGAGCTACGCGCTCTTCCCGCACATGGACATCTTCGAGAACATCGCGTTCGGCCTGCGCCGCCGCGGCATCAAGTCGGTCAGGAAGCAGGTCGACGAGATGATCGACCTCGTCCAGCTCGGCGAGCACGCCCGCAAGAAGCCGCACCAGCTGTCCGGCGGCCAGCAGCAGCGCGTCGCCGTCGCCCGCGCCCTGATCAACCACCCGCAGGTGCTCCTCCTCGACGAGCCGCTGGGTGCCCTCGACCTCAAGCTGCGCCGCCAGATGCAGCTGGAGCTCAAGCGGATCCAGACCGAGGTCGGCATCACCTTCGTGCACGTCACGCACGACCAGGAGGAGGCCATGACGATGGCCGACACCGTCGCCGTGATGAACGGCGGCCGCGTCGAGCAGCTGGGCGCCCCCGCCGAGCTCTACGAGAACCCGGGCACCACCTTCGTCGCCAACTTCCTCGGCACCTCCAACCTCATCGAGGCCTCCGTGGAGTCCGCCGGCTCCGACGTGGTCGTATCGGCCTCCGGCACGAAGCTGCGCCTGCCCGCGGCCCGCTGCGCGACCACCCCCGCCGCCGGCGGGAAGCTGCTGGTCGGAGTGCGGCCCGAGAAGATCTCCCTGGTCCACGCCGACGAGGCGGACTCCATAGGCGCCGGCCGCAACAAGATCACCGGCCGGATCGCCGCCACCTCCTTCATCGGCGTCTCCACCCAGTACGTGATCGACAGCCAGGTCTGCCCCGAGCTCGAGGTCTACGTCCAGAACATCGAGCGGGACGCCCGCCTGGCGCCCGGCGCCGAGGTCGTCCTGCACTGGAACCCGGAGCACACCTTCGGACTGGACGCGGCCCAGGACATCGACGCGGGCATCGAGACCGTCGAGGAGGGCGCGTGACCAGCCCCGCCGTCGACACGGCGCCGCACCGGGCGCCCGCCCCGGCCGAGCCCCCGGTGCACAAGCCGTCGGTGCGCAAGCGGCTGGTCCCGTACTGGCTCCTGCTCCCCGGCATCCTGTGGCTGCTGGTGTTCTTCGTCCTGCCGATGGTCTACCAGGCCTCGACCTCGGTGCAGACGGGCTCCCTCGAGGAGGGCTTCCAGGTCACCTGGCACTTCCAGACCTACTGGGACGCCTTCACCGAGTACTACCCCCAGTTCCTGCGCTCCCTGGCCTACGCCGGCACGGCGACCGTACTGTGCCTGCTGCTCGGGTACCCGCTGGCCTACCTGATCGCCTTCAGGGCGGGCCGCTGGCGCAACCTCCTGCTGGTCCTGGTCATCGCCCCGTTCTTCACCAGCTTCCTGATCCGCACGCTGGCCTGGAAGACGATCCTGGCCGACGGCGGCCCGGTGGTCGGCGTCCTCAACAAGATCGGCTTCCTCGACGTCACCAGCTGGCTCGGCATGACCGAGGGCGACCGGGTGCTGGCCACGCCGCTCGCGGTGGTCTGCGGTCTGACGTACAACTTCCTCCCCTTCATGATCCTGCCGCTGTACTCCTCGCTGGAACGCATCGACACCCGCCTCCACGAGGCGGCCGGGGACCTGTACGCCAAGCCGGCCACGGTCTTCCGCAAGGTGACCTTCCCGCTCTCCATGCCGGGCGTGGTCTCCGGGACCCTGCTCACCTTCATCCCGGCGAGCGGCGACTACGTGAACGCCGAACTCCTCGGCTCCACGGACACCCGCATGATCGGCAACGTCATCCAGTCCCAGTACCTGCGGATCCTCGACTACCCGACGGCGGCCGCGCTGTCCTTCATCCTCATGGCCATCGTGCTGATCATGGTCACCATCTACATCCGCCGTGCGGGGACGGAGGACCTGGTCTGATGCGCAAGAACCCACTCACCTGGCTGCGGCGCAACCTCGTGGTCATCGCCGGCCTCGGCACGCTCGCCTACCTGATCCTGCCGAACGCCGTCGTCACCGTCTTCTCCTTCAACAACCCCACCGGACGGTTCAACTACTCCTGGCAGGAGTTCTCGCTCGACGCGTGGAAGGACCCGTGCGGGGTCGCCGACATGTGCGGCTCGCTCTCGCTCTCGCTCCAGATCGCCCTGTGGTCCACCATCGTGGCGACCGCACTGGGCACCGCGATCGCCTTCGCGATGGTGCGCTACCGCTTCAAGGCGCGCGGCGCGGTCAACTCGCTGATCTTCCTGCCCATGGCCATGCCGGAGATCGTGATGGCGGCCTCGCTGCTCGCGCTCTTCCTGAACATGGGCATCGAGCTGGGCTTCTGGACGATCCTGATCGCCCACATCATGTTCTGCCTCAGCTTCGTCGTCGCCGCCGTCAAGGCGCGCGTCCTGTCCATGGACCCGCGCCTGGAGGAGGCCGCCCGCGACCTCTACGCGGGCCCGGTGCAGACCTTCGTACGGGTCACCCTGCCGATCGCCGCACCCGGTATCGCGGCGGGCGCGCTGCTCTCCTTCGCGCTCTCGTTCGACGACTTCATCATCACCAATTTCAACTCGGGCAACACCGTCACCTTCCCCATGTTCGTGTGGGGATCGGCCCAGCGCGGTACGCCTGTACAGATCAACGTCATCGGCACGGCGATGTTCGTCATCGCGGTGCTGGTGGTCCTCGCCGGCCAGATGGTCGGCAACCGCCGCAAGAAGGCACAGCCCAAGTAACACCCTGTAGGGAGTTGGAAGACATGGCCCCAGTCGCCATGCGTAGTGTTGCGAAATCCCTTTCCGAAGCGAAGCCCGTCTCGTACTGGCTGGACGACCCCGGCAGGCCCGCCCCCCAGCCGGCGCTCACCTCCGACGAGCGGTGCGACCTGCTCGTCATCGGCGGCGGCTACAGCGGCCTGTGGACGGCGCTCCTCGCCAAGGAGCGGGACCCGGAGCGGGACGTCGTCCTGATCGAGAGCAAGGAGGCGGGCTGGGCCGCCTCCGGCCGCAACGGCGGATTCTGTGCGGCCTCCCTCACCCACGGCCTCGCCAACGGGCTGGCCCGCTGGCCGGGCGAGCTCGCCAAGCTGGAGGAGATGGGCGCGCAGAACCTCGACGCCATCGAGGAGGCCGTCGCCCGCTACGGCATCGACTGCGACTTCGAGCGCACCGGCGAGATCGACGTGGCCACCGAGCCGCACCAGGTCGAGGAGCTCAAGGAGCTCCTCCGGGAGGCCGAAGCGGCCGGTCTGGCCGGCTCGGAGTTCCTCGACCAGGACGCGGTGCGCGCGGAGGTGAACTCCCCGACCTTCCTCGCGGGCGTCTGGGACCGCGACGGCGTCGCGATGCTCAACCCGGCGAAGCTGGCCTGGGGCCTCAAGCAGGCCTGCCTGGACCTCGGCGTACGGATCTACGAGAACACCCGCGGCCTGAAGATGGCCTCGGCCGGCAAGGGGATGACCGTCCAGACCCCGTACGGGACGATCCTCGCGCGCCGGGTCGCCCTGGGCACCAACATCTTCCCGTCGCTGGTCAAGCGGATCCGCCCGTTCACGGTCCCGGTCTACGACTACGCGCTGATGACCGAGCCGCTGACCGAGGAGCAGGTGGCCTCCATCGGCTGGAAGAACCGGCAGGGGCTCGGCGACAGCGCCAACCAGTTCCACTACTTCCGGATCACCAAGGACAACCGGATCCTGTGGGGCGGCTACGACGCGATCTACCCCTACCGGGGGAAGCTCGACTCCGAGTACGACCACCGCCCCGAGACCTACCTCAAGCTCGCGGAGCACTTCTTCACGGCCTTCCCGCAGCTGGAGGGGGTGCAGTTCAGCCACGCCTGGGGCGGCGCGATCGACACCTGCTCGCGCTTCTCCGCCTTCTTCGGCACCGCGCACTCCGGGAAGGTCGCCTACGCCGCCGGGTACACCGGGCTCGGCGTGGGCGCCACCCGCTTCGGTGCCGACGTGATGCTCGACCTGCTGGACGGGGTCCCCACGGAGCGGACCCGGCTGGAGATGGTCCGCTCCAAGCCGATGCCGTTCCCGCCCGAGCCCTTCGCCTGGACCGGCATCACGCTCACCAAGTGGTCGCTGGCCCGCGCGGACGCCCGGGGCGGGCGCCGCAACCTGTGGCTGAGGACGCTGGACCGCTTCGGGCTCGGCTTCGACAGCTGAGGCGCGGCGTGCGCCGGGGCCTCCCACCCCGGCGCACGACCCAGGCGTACCGTTCCTTCGCCCTGTGACCCGGTTCACCGCCACGGGGTGCCCGAACCCGCGTCATAGTCGCGCCCGGCCCCGCTCTCCCCAGGTGAGGACCTCACCAACAGGGAACGGAGGCCGGGCGATGACCATCCCGGAGACCAAGACGGCGGTGGAATGGCTGGTATCGGCGGCGCCCGATCCGGAGGCGTGCCGGTTCGAGTGGGAGCGCAACCCCCTCGGGGTGGCGCTGCTGCCCGCGGGCCGGCGCTGGGACGTGCTGATCCTGCCCGGTGAGCTGGGGCGGCCCACCCTGGACGTACTGAAGATGCTCCTCGACCGGCCCGGCCCGGTGCTCGCCGATTTCGGCGACGCGCGGCTGGGCTTCTTCGTGCCCCCGGGCACCGCGTCCCGCTGGCTCGGCACGGGCGTACGGGGAGCGGGGCGCGGGACCTGGATCGTGGTCCCGTATCCCGGCCGGGCCACCGGCGGGGTGCGCTGGCTGGTGCTCCCGGACGGCACGGGAACCCTCACCGACCCGGCGGTACTGGAGCTCGCCCTGCACGAGGCGGCCGCGCGCGTGCTGGCGGAGAGGAGCCGGAACCCTTGACAAGGGCATTGGTCTGGACCATCTTGGGCGCCGCTGACCCCCTCCATCCCCCCACGCCCCGGAGGCAGTTGTGCGCAGAGCCATGTCCTTCACCGCCGCCGTCGCACTCGCGGTGGCCGGCTTCCTCGCCGCGGGCCCGCCCGCGGCGGCGGCCGACGCCGACCTGGTCCTGGGCGGCGGCTTCGAGACCGGCCTCGACGGCTGGAGCTGCTCGGCGGGCAGCGGAGCCGTCGTCACCACCCCCGTCCACGGCGGGAGTTCGGCCCTCCGGGCCACCCCGGCGGGCCAGGACAACGCCCGCTGCTCCCAGACCGTCACCGTCGAGCCCGACTCGGCGTACACGCTGACCGCCTGGGTGCAGGGCGCGTACGTCTACCTCGGCGCGAGCGGCACCGGCACCACCGACGTGTCCACCTGGACGCAGAGCGCGGGCGTCTGGAAGCAGCTGACGACGAGCTTCCGCACCGGCCCGTCGACCACCTCCGTGACGGTCTACACGCACGGCTGGTACGGCCAGCCCGCCCACTTCACCGACGACCTCACCCTCGTCGGACCCGCCCCGGGCGGCCCGGGCCGCCCCCAGCCGCCGGCCGTCCCCACCGGCCTCTCCGCCTCCGCCACCTCCTCGAGCGCGATCTCCCTGTCCTGGACGGCGGTGCCCGGGGCCACCTCGTACACGGTCTACCGGGACGGCGCCGCGCCCCTCTCCGTCACCGCCCCCTCGGCGACGGTCACCGGCCTCGCGGCCTCCACCACGTACACCTTCCGGGTCGGCGCGGTGAACGCGGCCGGCGAGTCCGCCAGGAGCGCCCCCGTCTCCGCGACCACCACGAGCGGCGGAGGCGGGGGCGGCGGCGGCCTCCCCGCGCACGTGCTCGTCGGCTACCTGCACGCGAGCTTCGCCAACGGCTCCGGCTACGTCCGGATGGCCGACGTACCCGACTCCTGGGACGTCATCGACCTCGCCTTCGGCGAGCCGACCTCGGTGACCTCCGGCGACATCCGCTTCCGCCTCTGCCCCGTCACCGAATGCCCGAACGCGGAGTCGGAGGCCGAGTTCAAGGCGGCCGTCAAGGCCAAGCAGGCGGCGGGCAAGAAGGTGCTGATCTCGATCGGCGGCCAGAACGGCCAGGTCCAGCTCGGGACCACGGGAGCCCGCGACACCTTCGTCTCCTCCGTCGGGAAGATCATCGACGAGTACGGCCTCGACGGCCTCGACATCGACTTCGAGGGCCATTCGCTCTCCCTGGCCGCCGGAGACACCGACTTCAGGGCCCCCACCACCCCCGGAATCGTCAACCTGATCTCGGCCGTGAAGACCCTGAAGGCCAGGTACGGCCCCGGCTTCGTCCTGACCATGGCCCCCGAGACCTTCTTCGTCCAGCTGGGCCACCAGTACTACGGCTCGGGCCCCTGGGGCGGCCAGGACCCGCGGGCCGGCGCCTACCTGCCGGTCATCCACGCCCTGCGCGACGACCTCACCCTGCTGCACGTCCAGGACTACAACTCGGGCCCGGTCATGGGCCTCGACAACCAGTACCACTCCATGGGCGGCGCCGACTTCCACATCGCCATGACCGACATGCTGCTCACCGGCTTCCCGGTGGCCGGCAACAGCGCCCGGGTGTTCCCGCCGCTGCGCCCGGACCAGATCGCCATCGGCCTGCCGGCCACGCCCAACGCCGGCAACGGCCACACCCCGCCCGCCGAGGTGAACAAGGCCCTGGACTGCCTGACCAGGAAGACGAACTGCGGCGGCTACCAGACCCACGGCACCTGGCCCGCCCTGCGCGGCCTGATGACCTGGTCGGTCAACTGGGACCGATTCGGGGGCGGGGAGTTCAGCCGGAACTTCGACGCGTACTTCCCGGGCGCGGCGAGCTGACCCACCGCACCCCGAGCAGCAGGAGCGCGCACATCAGGAGGCTGGCCAGGACGTCCAGCGGCCAGTGCCAGCCCCGCACGACGAGACCGACGGCCGTCGCCCCCGTGAGCACGAGGGCGGCGGCCGTCGGCCACGCGCGGCGGGTGTGGGGGCGCAGCAGCACGGCCGCCCCGACGTAGGCGACGGCGGCGGTGGCGGTGTGGCCGGAGGGGTAGTAGCCCGCGGCCCAGGGCTCCAGGGGACCGGGCCGGGCGGTCCACTCCTTCAGCGGGACGACCAGGGCCGGGACCAGGGCCATCGCCAGGCCCGCGGCGCACGCGGCGCGGTACCGGCCGCGCCGGGCCGCGTAGACCATGGCCACGACGAGGACGGGCACGGCGACCGGGATGTTGCCGAGGTCGGCGAGGCGCTCGGTGAGGGAGTCCGGGAGCGTGCGCACCAGGGCGCGGCTGAGCGCGTGGTCCGGGGTCAGGAGCGGGCCCGACACGAGGACTTGCCAGGTGATCAGGGCGAAGGGGCCGAGGAGGCCCGCGCACAGCGCGAGGAGAATGGCCGGCCGTCCCGGAACAGGGGGGGTGGTTCCGGGACGGCCGCCCGGATCGGGTTGCCGTACGCCCCGGGGGGTTTGGGGCGGACGGCTGTCCGATCGGCGAGGAGTGTGCGCGAACGCATGCCCAGTGCGGCGCTGGGGAAGCCCGGTACTGGTTTCGCCCCCGGTTTCCCGGGAGCGGGGTGTCTCACTCATCTGCAGAAACCGTACGGCAGCGGAAGGGGGACCGACAGCAGGAACGCGCTCTTGCCATCGGCCCCCCACACCTTCTTCACAGCGCCCGACCGTTACCGCGGGTACCGGCCGGGCGTTGCGATCGGACGTTCTAGACGTTCGATCAGATCTCCGTGCCGATGCCGGCGAACGCGGCCTCGATGAGGTCCAGGCCCTCGTTCAGCAGGTCCTCGCCGATCACGATCGGCGGGAGGAAGCGGAGCACGTTGCCGTAGGTGCCGCAGGTGAGGACGAGCAGGCCCTCGGCGTGGCAGGCCTTGGCGAGGGACGCGGCGGCCTCCGGGAAGGGGGTCTTGGAGACCGGGTCCTTCACGAGCTCGATCGCGATCATGGCGCCGCGGCCGCGGATGTCGCCGATGATCTCGTACTTCTCCTGCATGGCGGCCAGGCGGGACTTCATGATGGACTCGATGTTCTTCGCCGCGGCGTTGAGGTCGAGCTCCTTCATGGTCTCGATGGAGCCGAGCGCACCGGCGCACGCCACCGGGTTGCCGCCGTAGGTGCCGCCCAGGCCGCCCGCGTGGGCGGAGTCCATGATCTCGGCGCGGCCGGTCACGGCGGCGAGCGGCAGACCGCCCGCGATGCCCTTGGCGGTGGTGATCAGGTCGGGGACGATGCCCTCGTCCTCACACGCGAACCACTGGCCGGTGCGGCAGAAGCCGGACTGGATCTCGTCGGCGACGAAGACGATGCCGTTCTCGTTGGCGAACTTCACGATCGCCGGGAGGAAGCCCTTGGCCGGCTCGATGAAGCCGCCCTCGCCGAGGACCGGCTCGATGATGATCGCGGCGACGTTCTCGGCGCCGATCTGCTTGGTGATGTTGTCGATCGCCATGGCGGCGGCCTCGGGGCCGCAGTTCTCGGCGCCGGTGGGCCAGCGGTAGCCGTAGGCGACCGGGACGCGGTAGACCTCGGGGGCGAACGGCCCGAAGCCCTGCTTGTACGGCATGTTCTTCGCGGTCAGCGCCATCGTGAGGTTCGTACGGCCGTGGTAGCCGTGGTCGAAGACGACGACGGCCTGGCGCTTGGTGTACGCACGGGCGATCTTGACGGCGTTCTCGACGGCCTCGGCGCCGGAGTTGAACAGCGCCGACTTCTTGGCGTGGGTGCCCGGGGTCAGCTCGGCCAGCGCCTCGCAGACCTCGACGTAGCCCTCGTACGGGGTGACCATGAAGCAGGTGTGCGTGAAGTCGGCGAGCTGCGCGGAGGCGCGGCGCACGACGGCCTCGGCGGAGGCGCCGACGGAGGTCACGGCGATGCCGGAGCCGAAGTCGATCAGGCGGTTGCCGTCGACGTCCTCGATGATGCCGCCGCCCGCGCGGGCCGTGAAGACGGGGAGCACGGAGCCCACGCCGCCGGCCACCGTCTCCAGGCGGCGGGCCTGCAGCTCCTGCGACTTGGGGCCGGGGATCGCGGTGACGAGCTTGCGCTCCTGCGGGACAGCGGTCATAGGGAGCTCCCTGGGATGATTTCGGACGCACTTGTGTCTTTGTCCGCAGGCTAGGCCCGGGGGCGGGGGTCCTGCATGCTCCGTTCGGGAGTGGTGCCCGCGTGTCCTTGTCCGTGACGGCCATAGGAGGGACGTACGGCGTGTCTTGTGGATCATGACCGGGTACGGGCCGAAGGTGCGGGCCGGGCACTAGATTGAGCGGCGCAGCACCGGAACTGGCAGGGGGCAGGGGTTCATGGACACCGAGGGCACGCACGAGGCGAACACGACGCGCCCGAGCCGCATCCCGAAACCGTCTGCACCCCCCACCCCTCCGCCGAAGCCGCGCCATGCCCCCGGAGGGCGACCGGCCCTCGCCGACTGGCTGCGCACGGCCCGCCCCACCGCCGAGCCGGGTGTCTGGCGCTACGCCCACACCCCCCGCGCCGCAGTGGAACCCGCGCGCACCCCCGACCGGGCGCTCGCGAGCGGGGCCGTCATCTCCTTCCTGGCGTGCGTCCTCGTCTGGTCCCTCATGCGGAACGGCTACATCCCGTTCTGGGACGTGCCGCTGAAGCTCTTCACGCCCAACAGCTGGTGGGCCGGCAACGGCGAGCCCCTCGCACGGACCGGCGGCGTCCGCGCCAAGCCGATCTACGAGCTGCTCTTCGACGCGGCACTGCTCTACGGGTTCGGCCGGCTGGGGAACTGGGGTGTGGCCTGGAGCCGCCTCGCGGAAGCGCGCGGGCCCTGGATCCAGCCCCTGGCGGCCGTGCCCCTCGCCTACGTCACCCTGCTGCTCGTCCACAACTACCAACTGCCGCTCCGGCAGCTGGCGGAGGGATTCCTGACCTTCGACGGCACCCCGGAGGCCAACCACGAGCTCATGACCACCACGAGGAACGTGATCGACGTGCTCCTCGTCCTCGCCTTCGCCTGGATCGGAGGCGGAGGGCGGTGGCTGCGACGCCTCCTGCCCGGATCGCGCCCGGCCGCCTCCGCGGACGGCGTCGCCCGCCGGCAGCCGCCGGCCGGTGCCGCTCCGGCCGCTCCGGCCGGCGACCCCGTGCTGTGGCCGCAGGTGCGGGCGGCCGGACTCGGGGACATTGCCGACCGGTTGGAGACCGGCATCGTCGACGGGGGGATGAACGACGTGGACTACGCCCGGATCCGGCGGGCCTGGGAGTCGGTCCAGGCGGACCCCAGCCGGCTGCGGGCCTTCGCCGAGGCCGTGCGGGACAAGGGCGCCGCCGCCTGTGCGCACCCCTCCGGGGCGCGGGACCTGCCCGTCAGGGCGGCCCGGCACGATCTGCTGGTCCGCCAGGTACGGCTCGGCACCGTCGAGGACGAGCCGCGCAACCCCTACGCCCGCCGCGGCACCGGCCTCGCCCTCGACCCCGGAGTGCTCGGTACCTCGCTCCTCGCCGTCGGGCCCTCCGGGGCCGGGAAGACGGGGCGCCTCGTGCGGCCCGTCGTCGAGTCGCTCGCCCTGCAGGCGCTCGCCGGGCAGGCGGCCGTCGTCGCCGTCGGGGCGGCCGGGGCGCAGCTCGGGCCCGACGCGGCGTACGACGTCGTGGTCCGCGTCGGCGACCCCGGGTCCGTCTACGACCTCGACCTCTACGGCGGCACCACCGACCCCGACGAGGCCGCCACCCTGCTCGCCGAGGGCTTCGTCGGAGACGTCCCCGGCATCGACGTGCGCCGCGCCGCGACCGCCCTCGCACAGCTCCTCGGGCCGTTCCGGACGGCGTACGGGCGCTTCCCCGCCGTGCCCGAGCTGCGCGAGCTGCTCGACCAGGTGCAGCCGGCCCTCGCCGGGCTGCGGCGCGCCCTGGAGGACGCCGGCGCGCACGCCATGCTCCGCGAACTCGACGCGCGGGAGCGGCAGTACGGGGCCCACGGCGACCCCGGCCCGGCCCTCGCCGACCGGGTGGCCCTGCTGGACCGGCCCGCCTTCGCGGGCTTCTTCGACACCACCGGCCAGGGCAGGCCCTTCTCGCTGCGCGCCCTGGAGCACCCGATCCGGGTCCGGGTGGACCTGCCCGAGCGCGCGCACGCCGACGCCTCCCGGATGCTGGCCCGGCTGCTGCTCGCCCAGTTCAACGCCGCCGCGGCGGCCCGCACCGACCGCTCCCTCTTCGCCTTCCTCGCGCTCGACGACGCCTCCCACACCCTGACCCCGGAGACCGTGCGCGGCGTACAGCGGCTGCGCTCGGCGAACGCCGGGGTGCTGCTGACCCTGCGCACGCTGGACGACGTACCTGAGGCCCTGCGCACCCCGCTGCTCGGGGCGGTCGGCTGCCGGATGGCCTTCTCCGGGGTCACCACCTGGGACGGCAAGCGCTTCGCCGAGGCCTGGGGCACCGAGTGGGTCGAGACCCGCGACGTCACCCACCGCACCGTCTTCGCCGACCAGCCGCTGACCCGGGCCATCCACGCCTTCCGCAAGCTCGTCACCGGCAAGGCCGTCACCACGGACGCGGTGACCGTGCGGCAGGTGGAGCGCGAGCGCTGGTCCGCATCCGACCTCGCGCACGCCGTGCCCCCGGGCTCGGCCGTGCTGTCCCTGACCTCGGTGCGCGGGGAGCGGGCGGCGCCGCTGCTGGTGCGGCTGGCCGGATCGGCCTGAACCGCGCCCGGACCCGTACGGGGTGGCAGAATCGAGGGGAGCCGTTCATACGGCACGGCGAAAAGCCCGTGCGGTCGTTCTGGTGGCCTGTAGGCCTCCGCTCCGCCCTTCCCCGTCGGCCCGTCCCTCCGTCGCCCCTCCCCGCTAAGGCCCCTGGTAACCGATGCCGCTCACCCTCGCCTCACTCGTCCAGCACTCGGCGCTCAAACTCGGCGTCCGGGCGGGGCAGAGCCGCCTCGACACCCCCGTGCGCTGGGCCCACGTCAGCGAGCTGGCCGACCCCGTCCCCTACATGGAGGGCGGGGAGCTGCTGCTGATCACCGCGATGAAGCTGGACGCGGAGGACCCCGAGGAGATGCTCCGCTACGTACGGCGCCTCGCCGCGGCCGGCGTCGTCGGCATCGGCTTCGCCATCGGGGTCAACTACGAGGCGATCCCCGAGGCCCTGGTCGAGGCCGCGCGGGCCGAGGAGATGCCGCTGCTGGAGGTGCCGCGCAAGACCCCCTTCCTCGCGATCAGCAAGGCCGTGTCCGCGGCCCTCGCGGCGGACCAGTACCGGGCCGTCACCGCCGGCTTCGAGGCGCAGCGGGAACTCACGCGGGCCGCGCTGTCCGCCGACGGCCCCGCCGAACTGCTCGGCAGGCTGGCGGCGCACGTACAGGGCTGGGCCGCGCTCTACGACACCTCGGGCGCCGTCGTCGCCGCGGCCCCCGACTGGGCCGCCCGCCGCGCCGCCCGGCTGACCCCCGACGTGGAGCGGCTGCGGGACCGGCCCGCGCCCGCCAGCGCGGTGGTCGGCGGCGCGGAGGACCGGGTCGAGCTCCAGTCGCTCGGCACCGGGCGCCGGCCGCGCGGCGCGCTGGCCGTCGGCACCGCCGCCCCGCTGGGAACGGCCGAGCGGTACGCCGTGCACTCCGCCGTCGCCCTGCTCACCCTCACCACCGAGCGCTCCCGCTCCCTGCACGACGCCGAGTCCCGGCTGGGCGCGGCGGTGCTGCGGATGCTGCTGGCGGGGGAGGCGGAGCACGCCCGCGCCGTGGCCGGGGACCTGTACGGGGCCCTCCTGGAGGCGCCCTTCCGGCTGATCGTGGCCGAACCGGCGCTCCCCGGCACGGCCCAGCCGGAGGGCCTGGCCCTGCTGACCGACGCGGTGGAGTCGGCGGCCGCCCGTACCGGCGAGGCGCTGCTGGTGGTGCCCGAGCCGGGCCGGCTCGTGGTGCTGGCCTCCGACGCGGGCTCGGCCGTACAGGCGTGCACGGACCATGCGGAGGCGCTGGAGGCCAGGCGCGGCCGGGACGCGAGCGGGCCGGAGCCCGACGAACTGGTGGTCGGGCTGTCCGCGCCGGCCGGACCCGGCACCGTGGCGGCCGCCCTGAAACAGGCCGACCAGGCCCTCGCGGTGGCCCGCAGGCGCGGCCGGCCGATGGTCGAGCACGAGGACATGGCGGCGGGCTCGGTCCTGCCGCTGCTCGCCGACGACGCCGTACGGGCCTTCGCCGAGGGGACGCTGCGCGCCCTGCGGGAGCACGACGCGACGGGCCGCGGCGACCTGGTGGCCTCCCTGCAGGCGTGGCTCTCCCGGCACGGCCAGTGGGACGCGGCCGCCGCCGACCTCGGCGTCCACCGGCACACCCTGCGCTACCGGATGAAGCGCGTCGAGGAGATCCTCGGCCGCTCCCTGGAGGATCCGGACGTACGCATGGAACTGTGGCTCGCCCTCAAGGCCAGTTCGACCCCGTCGTAGGTACCGGTGAGAGCGCCGGGCGCGGCGCCGTTGCCGGGGGCGCTGCCCCCGGACCCCCGCTCCTCAAACGCCGGAGGGGCTGGATCTGCCTCCGGCGGCGCTCGCGCGTCGGCGGGCCCGGCACGGCGGGGTGGCTGCCGGACACTGACAAACCGGCGCGCCCCCGACACGAGGTACTACACCCCGGATAAACGCCGAATCCCCGACGGAGTCCTACGGTGGAGGGGACAAGGACCCACCGCACACTCCGAAGGGCCGGGATTCGCATGACTTCCACCCACGCCTTCTGGCTCGCCGGCCGCCAGGCCACCGGCGAGGACAGCTTCGACGTCCACTCCCCGTGGGACGGACGCCTCGTCGGCACCGTCAGCGTGCCCACCGACGCGCAGGTCGAAGAGGCCGTGGCCGCGGCGCACGCCGTGACGGCGGAGTTCTCCGCGACCCCCGCCCACGTACGCGCCGCCGCCCTGGACCACGTGTCCAAGCGGCTCGTCGAGCGCACCGAGGAGATCGCCCAGCTGATCTCCGCCGAGAACGGCAAGCCCATCAAGTGGGCCCGCGGTGAGGTCGGCCGTGCGGTGTCCGTGTTCCGCTTCGCCGCCGAAGAGGCGCGCCGCTTCAACGGCGGAGAGGCCCAGCGCCTCGACACCGACGCCGGCGGCGTCGGCCGTCTCGCCCTGACCCGCCGCTTCGTCAAGGGTCCGGTCCTCGGCATCGCGCCGTTCAACTTCCCGCTGAACCTGTGCGCCCACAAGGTGGCCCCCGCCATCGCCGTCGGCGCGCCGATCATCCTCAAGCCCGCCCCGGCCACGCCGCTCTCCGGCCTGATCCTGGGTGAGCTGCTCGCCGAGACCGACCTCCCGGCCGGTTCCTGGTCGGTCCTGCCGGTCGCGAACGACAAGATGCCGGCCCTGGTGAAGGACGAGCGCCTGCCCGTCATCTCCTTCACCGGTTCCGACACCGTCGGTTACGCCATCCAGCAGTCGGTGCCCCACAAGCACTGCACGCTGGAGCTCGGCGGCAACGCCGCGGCCGTCGTCCTGGACGACTGGTCCTCCGAGGCGGACCTCGACTGGGCCGCGACCCGTATCGCGACCTTCTCGAACTACCAGGCCGGCCAGTCCTGCATCTCCGTGCAGCGCGTGATCGCCGACGCCTCCGTCTACGACCGCCTCGTGGAGAAGGTCGTCGCGAAGGTCCAGGCGCAGGTCACCGGCGACCCGAACGACGACGCCACCGACGTCGGCCCCCTGGTCTCCGAGGACGCCGCCAAGCGTGTCGAGTCCTGGGTCGACGAGGCCGTGTCCGCGGGCGCCAAGCTCCTGACCGGCGGCAAGCGCGAGGGTGCCTCGTTCGAGCCCACCGTCCTCGCCCACGTCCCGGACGGCGTCAAGCTCGCCACCGAAGAGGTCTTCGGCCCGGTCCTGACCCTGCTGAAGGTCGAGAACACCGACGAGGCCTTCGCCGCCGTCAACGACTCGAAGTTCGGCCTGCAGACCGGGGTCTTCACCCGCAACGTCCAGACCGCGTTCCGCGCCCACCGCGAGCTCGAGGTCGGCGGTGTGATCGTCGGCGACGCGCCGTCCTACCGCGCCGACCAGATGCCGTACGGCGGCGTCAAGCAGTCCGGTGTGGGCCGCGAGGGCGTCCGCTACGCGATGGACGACTACACGTACGAGCGGGTCCTGGTCCTGACCGGCCTCGACATCTGATCTCGTACGGCCACTGAGCCGACGGCCGGAGCCTACTGTGCGGGGGCTCCGGCCGTCTCCTTTTCATCCACCCGGCCCAGCCGGGATTTTCCCCGCGCCGTGAAACGGGTACGTCTGACAGGTAGTACCGGCCGGTAGGCCGGTTCCACCGACTCCCGCGGCGAGGTGAGCCCGCTCATGTCCGCAACACAGCCCGCACGTCCCGTAACGCCCAAGGTGACCGAGCGCGAGGCACGGCAGGTCGCGGAAGCGGCCCGGGAACAGGACTGGCGCAAGCCCAGCTTCGCCAAGGAGCTCTTCCTGGGGCGGTTCCGCCTCGACCTGATCCATCCCCACCCGCTCCCCGCCGACGAGGACGTCCGGCGCGGCGAGGCCTTCCTGGCCCGGCTGAGGGAATTCTGCGAGACCTCCGTCGACGGGGCGCGCATCGAACGCGAGGCGAAGATCCCCGACGAGACCGTGCGCGGGCTCAAGGAGCTCGGCGCGCTCGGCATGAAGATCGACCCCAAGTACGGCGGCCTCGGCCTGACCCAGGTGTACTACAACAAGGCCCTCGCCCTCGTCGGATCCGTCAGCCCCGCCATCGGCGCCCTGCTCTCCGCGCACCAGTCGATCGGCGTGCCCCAGCCGCTGAAGATGTTCGGCACGCAGGCCCAGAAGGACGCCTACCTGCCGCGCTGCGCCACCACCGCCATCAGCGCCTTCCTGCTCACCGAACCCGACGTCGGCTCCGACCCGGCCCGGCTGGCCACCACGGCCGTCCCCGACGGGGACGACGCGTACGTCCTCGACGGCGTGAAGCTGTGGACCACCAACGGGGTCGTCGCGGACCTCCTCGTCGTGATGGCCCGGGTGCCGAAGAGCGAGAACCACCGCGGCGGGATCACCGCCTTCGTCGTCGAGGCCGACTCGCCCGGCATCACCGTCGAACACCGCAACGCCTTCATGGGCCTGCGCGGCCTGGAGAACGGCGTCACCCGCTTCCACCGGGTACGGGTCCCCGCCGACCAGCGCATCGGAGCCGAGGGCGCCGGCCTCAAGATCGCCCTGACCACCCTGAACACCGGCCGGCTCTCGCTGCCGGCCATGTGCGTCGGCGCCGGCAAGTGGTGCCTGAAGATCGCCCGCGAGTGGGCCGGCGTACGCGAGCAGTGGGGCCGCCCGGTCGCCGAGCACGAGGCCGTCGGCGCCAAGATCTCCTTCATCGCCGCCACCACCTTCGCCCTGGAAGCGGTCGTCGACCTCGCCTCCCAGATGGCGGACGAGGACCGCAACGACATCCGCATCGAGGCCGCCCTCGCCAAGCTCTACGGGTCCGAGATGGCCTGCCTGATGGCCGACGAGCTCGTCCAGATCCGCGGCGGCCGCGGCTTCGAGACCGCCGAATCCCTGGCCGCCCGCGGAGAGCGGGCCGTCCCGGCCGAACAGATGCTCCGCGACCTGCGGATCAACCGGATCTTCGAGGGCTCGACGGAGATCATGCACCTGCTGATCGCCCGCGAGGCCGTCGACGCCCACCTGTCGGTCGCGGGCGACCTCATCGACCCGGAGAAGGCGCTCGGCGACAAGGCGAAGGCGGGCGCCCGCGCCGCCGGGTTCTACGCCCGCTGGCTGCCCAAGCTCGCCACCGGCGCCGGCCAGGTCCCCGGCACCTACCGCGCCTTCCACCCCGCCGGCCACCCCGACCTCTCCACCCACCTGCGCTACGTCGAACGCGGAGCCCGCAAGCTCGCCCGCTCCACCTTCTACGCGATGTCCCGCTGGCAGGGCCGGATGGAGACCAAACAGGGCTTCCTCGGCCGCGTCGTCGACATCGGCGCCGAACTCTTCGCGATGAGCGCGGCCTGCGTCCGCGCCGAACACCTGCGCGCCACCGGGGACCACGGCCGCGAGGCCTACCAGCTCGCCGACGCCTTCTGCGAGCAGTCCCGGCTCCGCATCGAGGAACTCTTCGGGCGCCTGTGGTCCAACACCGACGACCTCGACCGCAAGGTCGTCGCGGGCGTCCTCACCGGCACCTACGCCTGGCTCGAAGAAGGGATCATCGACCCCTCCGGCGACGGCCCCTGGATCGCGGACGCCGCCCCCGGCCCCTCCACCCACCCGAACGTCCACCGCCCCATCCGCTGACCCCGGCCCCGTCGGCTGAGATCATCTCCGCACGCGGAAAGGCGTACAGGAGCGGCGACGGGGAATCGGATGCATGTGGACGTCGACAGACAGAGCAGGCGGCTGGCCTGGTGCGTGGCGCTGCTCCTGCGCCACGCACCGGACACCGTCGCGGCGGACCTGCTCGGCCGCCTCGACGCGCCCACCCGCCGCTACCTGAGCCGCGACGAACACCTCCCGGCTCCCGTCGTCACGCTCCTGCTGCGCGACGGCACCGACGAGGACCGCCGCACCATCGCCCGCAACCCGCACGTGCGCGGCCGCCCGCTGCCCGGCCTGCCCGGCCCCGCGAGGTACGCACGCCGCCCCGGGCCCTCGCCGGACCTGCTCGCCACCCTCGGCGCCGAGCTGGGCCGCGAGCCCGGCCCCGACGCCCCGCCCCTGACGGGCGACGAGCTCCTCGCACTCCTGCGCCGCCACGGCAGCCACCGGCCGCGCATCCCCCTCCGGGTGCTGGCCCTGCCCCACGCACTCGACCCGGAGGCCCTGCTGCGCGAGCACGCCCGCGCCCCGCTGCCGCCCGGCTCCGTCGAGGCACTGCTGCTGGTCGCCGGGCTCGGCCGGCGGGAATGCCTCGCCCTGCTCGACACGCGCGCCCAGGCCTCCTACGGGCCCCACTGGCACCGCCCCGCCGTCCGCGCCGTGCGCACCGGCACCCTGACCTTCGACGAGCTCGCGCACTCCGTGGCCCCGGCCCACCGGGCCCTGCTGCTCGGCCAGGCCCACGCCATCGGCCGCTTCGCGTGGAACCTCGACGAGTGGGCGGGCATGCGCGCGGCCCTGCGGCGGGTGCTGCGCCCCGCGCTGGGCGACGACCCGCGGCTGTGGGCGGAGCTGCACCGGCACGCCCACGCCTTCCGCGGCACCCTCCCGGAGCTGGCCGCCGCGGTGGCGGCCGGGACCGCGCCGGCGCCCGCGGACCCGCCCGCGCCCGCCGTGCCCGGCCTCACCCGGGCCATCGACGCCCTGGCCCCCCGCTCCGTCCCGCCCGGCGACGATCCGCACCGCGAACTGGCCCTGGCCAGCCTCGCCGTCCCCAACGCCATGGGCGACCTCGGCGAGGACATCCGCTGGGTCCGCGCCTGCCTGGACGGCGGAGTGCTCACCGGCACCGACGTCATCCGGCACAAGGCCCCCGCGGCCTGGGCGCTGGACGAGGACCACTGGCTCGGGGACGTGGACCACCCCGACCGGCACGACCGCCCGCAGGCCGTGCTGGATGCCCGGGCCGAGGCCGACCGCCTCTTCGAGACGGCCCTGCGCCGGGACACCGGGGCCTGGTGGCGGGCCGCCCGCTCGCTCCCCGAGTTCGCCGGGACCCTGCCCGAGCTCCTGGCCGCCGTCGTCCAGGGGGACTCCGTGTCCAAGCCGGCGTGAGTTGCGGCAACAATGGGGGCATGAGCGACAGCCCAGCCCCCCTCGCCGACCCGCACCTCCTCTTCGACCCCGCGGCCGGCCGCCGGGACATCGTCATCCTCGGGTCCACCGGCTCCATCGGCACCCAGGCCATCGACCTGGCCCTGCGCAACCCCGACCGGTTCCGCGTGACCGCGCTGTCCGCCGCCGGCGGGCGGGTCGGACTGCTGGCCGAGCAGGCCCGGCAGCTGCGGGTCGAGAAGGTCGCCGTCGCCCGCGAGGACGTCGTACCGGCCCTCAAGGAGGCGCTGAACGCCCAGTACGGGGCCGGCGAGCCGCTGCCGGAGATCCTGGCCGGGCCCGACGCGGCGGCCGAGCTCGCCGCCTCCGAATGCCACACCGTCCTCAACGGCATCACCGGCTCCATCGGCCTCGCGCCCACCCTCGCCGCACTGCGGGCGGGCCGCACGCTGGCCCTCGCCAACAAGGAGTCGCTGATCGTCGGCGGCCCGCTGGTCAAGGCCCTCGCGAAGCCCGGTCAGATCATCCCGGTGGACTCCGAGCACGCGGCCCTCTTCCAGGCCCTCGCCGCCGGCACCCGGGCCGACGTGCGCAAGCTCGTGGTCACCGCCTCCGGCGGGCCCTTCCGCGGCCGCACCCGCGCCGAGCTGGCCGCCGTCACCGTCGAGGACGCACTGGCCCACCCCACGTGGGCGATGGGCCCGGTCATCACCGTCAACTCGGCGACGCTGGTCAACAAGGGGCTGGAGGTCATCGAGGCGCACCTGCTCTACGACATCCCCTTCGACCGCATCGAGGTCGTCGTCCACCCGCAGTCCTACGTCCACTCGATGGTGGAGTTCACGGACGGCTCCACCCTCGCCCAGGCCACCCCGCCGGACATGCGCGGTCCCATCGCGATCGGCCTCGGCTGGCCCCAGCGGATCCCGGACGCAGCCCCCGCCTTCGACTGGACCAAGGCGTCCACCTGGGAGTTCTTCCCGCTGGACACGGAAGCCTTCCCGTCGGTGGGCCTGGCCCGGCACGTCGGGACCCTCGGCGGCACCGCCCCCGCCGTGTTCAACGCGGCCAACGAGGAGTGCGTCGAGGCTTTCCTCGCCGGCCGGCTGCCGTTCACAGCAATCATGGATACGGTCTCTGCCGTGGTCACAGAGCACGGGACGCCGGCGTCGGGAACTTCCCTGACCGTCGAGGACGTCCTTGAAGCAGAGGCCTGGGCCAGGGCCCGGGCGCGGGAGATGGCGGCTCGGGCCGCCGCGGAGGCGCGCGCATGACAGTTCTGATGACGGTGCTCGGGATCGCGATCTTCGCGTTCGGCCTGCTGGTCTCCATCGCCTGGCACGAGCTGGGGCACCTCTCCACGGCCAAGCTGTTCGGCATCCGCGTGCCGCAGTACATGGTCGGCTTCGGCCCGACCGTCTGGTCGCGGAAGAAGGGCGAGACCGAGTACGGGATCAAGGCCATCCCGATGGGCGGCTACATCCGCATGATCGGGATGTTCCCGCCCGGCGAGGACGGCAAGGTGACCGCCCGGTCCACCTCGCCGTTCCGGTCGATGATCGAGGACGCGCGCTCGGCCGCGTACGAGGAGCTCCAGCCCGGGGACGAGAGCAGGCTCTTCTACACGCGCAAGCCGTGGAAGCGCGTGATCGTGATGTTCGCCGGCCCGTTCATGAACCTGGTCCTGGCCGTGGCGATCTTCGTCACCACCCTGATGACCTTCGGGCTGAACACGCAGACCACCTCGGTCGAGACCGTCTCCGACTGCGTCATCCAGCAGAGCGAGAAGCGCGACAAGTGCCTCCCGGGCGACCCCGCCGCCCCCGCCAAGGCGGCCGGCCTGAAGCCCGGCGACAAGATCGTCGCCTTCAACGGCCGCCCGGTCGACGACTGGTCCGCCCTGCAGAAGGACATCCGGGCCACCGTCGGCCCCGCCGCCCTCACGGTCGAGCGGGCCGGTCAGCGCGTGGAGCTCAAGGCGACCCTGATCGAGAACAAGGTCGCCAAGACGGACGGCAGCGGCAAGTACGTCAAGGACCAGTACGTCACCGCGGGCTTCCTCGGCTTCACCCCCGCCCCCGGCTACGTCCCGCAGTCCTTCGGCCAGTCCGTCGACCGCATGGGCGAGATGATGCAGGCCGGCGTGGAGTCGCTGGTCCAGCTGCCGGCCAAGGTCCCGGACCTGTGGAACGCGGCCTTCAACGGGGCCGAGCGCAAGCAGGACAGCCCGATGGGCGTCGTCGGCGCGGCCCGGGTCAGCGGGGAGATCTTCACCCTCGACATCCCCGCCCAGCACCAGCTCGTGTTCTTCCTGAACCTGCTGGCCGGCTTCAACCTCTCGCTGTTCCTGTTCAACATGCTGCCGCTGCTCCCGCTGGACGGCGGGCACATCGCGGGCGCCCTGTGGGAGTCGGTCCGGCGCCACCTGGCACGGGTCTTCCGGCGCCCCGACCCGGGCCCGTTCGACGTGGCCAAGCTGATGCCCGTCGCGTACGTGGTGGCCGGGGTGTTCATCTGCTTCACGCTGCTGGTGATGGTCGCCGACGTGGTGAACCCCATCAAGATCACCTAGCGGCCGGGGGCGGTACCCCACGCACAGGAGAGCCGGGCACGGATCGTGCCCGGCTCCCTACGTTCGGGTGGCGCACCCCCCTCGGATGCGAGGGGCGCGCGGGGATTGCCGTAATCTCGGAGGCTGGAGCCCGCCGAATTCGGGACCATGATCCACACCTTGGGGTTGCACAGCAGATGACTGCCATCTCTCTCGGAATGCCGGCCGTGCCGACGAAGCTTGCCGACCGCAGGGTCAGCCGCAAGATCCAGGTCGGTTCCGTGGCCGTCGGCGGCGACTCACAGATCTCGGTGCAGTCGATGACGACGACCCGCACCTCCGACATCGGCGCCACCCTCCAGCAGATCGCCGAGCTGACCGCCTCCGGCTGCGACATCGTCCGCGTGGCCTGCCCGACGCAGGACGACGCCGACGCACTCGCAGTGATCGCGAAGAAGTCGCAGATCCCGGTCATCGCCGACATCCACTTCCAGCCGAAGTACGTGTTCGCCGCGATCGACGCCGGCTGCGCCGCCGTCCGCGTGAACCCGGGCAACATCAAGCAGTTCGACGACAAGGTCAAGGAGATCGCGAAGGCCGCGAACGACGCGGGCACCCCGATCCGGATCGGCGTCAACGCGGGCTCCCTCGACGCCCGGCTGCTGAAGAAGTACGGCAAGGCCACCCCCGAGGCGCTGGTCGAGTCCGCGCTGTGGGAGGCCTCCCTCTTCGAGGAGCACGGCTTCGGCGACATCAAGATCTCGGTCAAGCACAACGACCCGGTCGTGATGGTCAACGCCTACCGCCAGCTCGCCGCCCAGTGCACCTACCCGCTGCACCTCGGCGTCACCGAGGCCGGCCCCGCCTTCCAGGGCACCATCAAGTCCGCCGTCGCCTTCGGTGCACTGCTCTCCGAGGGCATCGGCGACACCATCCGCGTCTCCCTCTCGGCCCCGCCGGTCGAGGAGGTCAAGGTCGGCATCCAGATCCTGGAGTCGCTGAACCTCAAGCCGCGCCGCCTGGAGATCGTCTCCTGCCCGTCCTGCGGCCGCGCCCAGGTCGACGTCTACAAGCTGGCGGAGGAGGTCACGGCGGGCCTCACCGGCATGGAGGTCCCGCTGCGCGTCGCCGTCATGGGCTGCGTCGTCAACGGCCCCGGCGAGGCCCGCGAGGCCGACCTCGGCGTCGCCTCCGGCAACGGCAAGGGCCAGATCTTCGTGAAGGGCGAGGTCATCAAGACCGTCCCCGAGTCGAAGATCGTGGAGACCCTCATCGAAGAGGCGATGAAGATCGCCGAGCAGATGGAGAAGGACGGCGTGATGAGCGGCGAGCCCACCGTCGCCATCGGCGTCTGATCCGGACCCCGCGCACGAGCCTCCCAAGGCCCCTGCCCCGGCCCCGTTCCCGCAGCTCGCGGGCGGGGCCGGGGCCTTTTCGTGACCCGTTGGACCGGGCATCCTCCGGCCCCGGCGGGTACAGTGCGGAGATCAGCAGACTTGTACCGTGAGGCCCCCGTGTTGACGCAGACCACGACAAGGGTCCTTGAACCCAGTGATCTCGACGCCGCGCTCGAAGTCCTCGGACGCGAGCCGGTCGAGAACGCCTTCGTCACCTCCCGGGTCCAGGTCGCCGGGCTCGACCCCTGGCGCCTGGGCGGCGAGATGTGGGGCTATTACGCCGACGGAGAGCTCCGCTCCCTCTGCTACGCGGGCGCCAACCTGGTCCCCGTCTGCGCCGGACCCGAAGCCGTACGCGCCTTCGCCGACCGGGCCCGCCGCACCGGCCGCCGCTGCTCCTCCATCGTCGGCCCCGCCGAGCCCACCCGGCTGCTGTGGCGGCTCCTGGAGCCGAGCTGGGGACCGGCCCGCGAGGTCCGCTCCCACCAGCCGCTCATGGTCATCGAGCACTCGTCCGCCACGGTCGCCCCCGACCCCCTGGTCCGCCGGATCCGCAAGGACGAGATGGACCTGATCATGCCCGCCTGCGTGGCCATGTTCACCGAGGAGGTCGGCATCTCCCCGATGGCCGGCGACGGCGGACTGCTCTACCAGGCCCGCGTCGCCGAGCTCGTCGGCACCGGCCGGTCCTTCGCCCGCGTCGAGGACGGCAAGGTCGTCTTCAAGGCGGAGATCGGCGCAGCCACCGCCAAGGCCTGCCAGATCCAGGGCGTGTGGGTGGACCCCGAATTCCGCGGCCGCGGGCACTCCGAGGCCGGCATGGCCGCCGTCGTCGACTACGCCCTGCGCGACGTCGCACCCGTGGTCAGCCTGTACGTGAACGACTTCAACACAGCGGCGCGGGCCGCCTACCGGCGCGTCGGCTTCCGCGAGGTCGGCGCGTTCATGAGCGTGCTCTTCTGAACGCCCCGGCCCCGAACGGGGCCTGGCATACCGGCACGCCGGTACCGCGCAGTAAGGTCAGCCGCATGCTGCCTTCCGGACTGAGCATCGGCCCCCTCGACCTCGCCGCCCGCGTGGACGAGGCCCTGCGCGTGCAGGCCGTCGCCTTCGGCCTCAGCGAGGAGGAGGTCGGCATCCGGCGCTACATCGTCCAGCGCCACATGACCTGCCCGGGAGCCCGCGCGCTCGGCGCGTTCACCGAGGACGGCGCACTCACCGGCTTCGTCTACGGGATGCCGAACGACCGCCGCCACTGGTGGTCCGGCATCGTCGAGCCCTACCTGCGGGCCGGCGGCCACGAAGCCTGGCTCGACGGCTCCTTCGTCATCACCGAACTGCACGTCCACCCCGGCTTCCAGGGCCACGGCGTCGGCCGCGAGCTGATCACCCGCATCACCGACAGCGCCGCCGAACCGCGGTCGATCCTCTCCGCCATCGACACGGAGAGCCCCGCCCGGGGCCTCTACCGGGCCCTCGGCTACCACGACCTCGCCCGCCAGGTCCTCTTCCCGAGCGCGAGCCTCCCGTACGCCGTGATGGGCGCCGAGCTGCCGCTGCGCAGGCCCTGAGACGGGAAAACGGGTTTCCGGGGCCCGCCCGCGCCCCGGTAGCCTCCGGACATGTCCACACACCACCGCACGCACCCCGTGCAGCGCATGTCCCGCCTCATGGCCAAGACCCTCCGCGAGGACCCGGCCGACGCCGAGACCCTCAGCCACCGGCTGCTGGTCCGCGCCGGCTACGTCCGGCGCAGCTCGGCCGGCGTGTGGACCTGGCTGCCGCTCGGCAAGCGGGTGCTGGACAACGTCTCGCGCGTCGTCCGCGAGGAGATGGACGCGATCGGCGCCCAGGAGGTGCTGCTCCCCGCGCTGCTGCCCAAGGAGCCCTACGAGGTCAGCGGGCGCTGGTCGGAGTACGGGGACCTGCTGTTCCGCCTCCGGGACCGCAAGGGCGCGGACTACCTGCTCGGCCCCACCCACGAGGAGATCTTCACCCTGGTGGTGAAGGACCAGTGCACCTCGTACAAGGACCTGCCGGTCATGCTCTACCAGATCCAGACCAAGTACCGGGACGAGGCGCGGCCCCGCTCCGGCGTGCTGCGCGGACGCGAGTTCCAGATGAAGGACTCGTACTCCTTCGACGTCTCCGACGAGGGCCTCGCGGAGTCCTACCGGCTGCACCGCGAGGCGTACGTCCGCATCTTCACCCGCCTCGGCCTGGACCACCGGATCGTGTCGGCGGTCTCCGGGGCGATGGGCGGCTCGGCGTCCGAGGAGTTCCTGGCCCCCGCGGCGGCCGGCGAGGACACCTTCGTGGACTGCCCCTCCTGCGCCTACGCGGCGAACACGGAGGCGGTCACCTTCGCCCTGACGCCCGTCGCCGGGGAGCACCCCGCGCCGGAGGACGTGGACACCCCCGACACCCCGACGATCGAGACGCTCGCGGCGCAGCTCGGGGTGCCCGCCTCGGCCACGCTGAAGAACCTCCTGGTCAAGGTCGACGGCGAGATCGTGGCCGTGGGCGTGCCGGGGGACCGTGAGGTGGACCTCGGCAAGCTGGGCGAACACCTGGCCCCGGCCGTCGTCGAGCTCGTCACCGCGGAGGACTTCGCCGACCGCCCCGACCTCGTACGCGGCTACGTGGGCCCGCAGGGCCTGGACAAGGTCCGCTACCTGGCCGACCCGCGGGTGGCCCCGGGCACCTCGTGGATCACCGGCGCCAACCGGGCCGGCACCCACACGCGGAACGTGGTCTGCGGCCGGGACTTCGAGGTCGACCAGTACCTCGACGTGGTCGTCGTCGAACCGGGCGACCCCTGCCCGAACTGCGGCGCCGGGCTGCGGCTCGACCGGGCCATCGAGATCGGCCACATCTTCCAGCTCGGCCGCAAGTACGCGGACGCGTTCGGCCTCGACGTCCTCGGGAAGGAGGGCAAGCCGGTCCGGGTCACCATGGGCTCGTACGGCATCGGCGTCTCCCGGGCGGTGGCGGCGCTGGCCGAGCAGTCGGCGGACGAGCGCGGACTGTGCTGGCCGGCGGAGGTGGCCCCGGCGGACGTCCACGTGGTGGCCGCGGGCAAGGCGGTCCAGCAGGAGCTGGCCTCCTCGGCGGCCGACGCCCTGGCGGAAGCCGGCCTGCGGGTCCTCCTGGACGACCGCGCGGGCCTGTCCCCGGGGGTGAAGCTCACCGACGCGGAGCTGATCGGCGTCCCGTGGATCCTGGTGGCGGGCCGCCGGTCCGCGGAGTCGGTGGTCGAACTCCAGAACCGCCGCACGGGCACCCGCGAGGAACTCCCCCTGCAGGAGGCCCTGTCCCGCCTGACGTGACCCTGGCGGCGGTGCGGTGCCGGTGCCGGTGCCGTGCGGCGGCTACCGGTGCGCCGTGCGGCGGTGCGCCGTGCGGCGGGGTGTGCAGGTGCCGGGTGCGCGGGTGCCGCTGCGCGGAGCCGTTTCCCCCACCCCGCCCCTTCCCGAAACCGGGGCTCCGCCCCGGACCCCGGTCCTCAAACGCCGGACGGGCTGGAATGACAGCCTCGCCGGCGTTTGAGGCGCGGGTCCGGGCGGAGCCCGGGGAACGGTGGAAGGGCGGGTAGAGGACCGCTCCGCGCAGCGGCTACTCCGGCGCCCCGTCCGCCTCCGACCGCGGCCGGACCGGCCCTCCGCCGTCCACCGGCGCAGACCCGTTCACGACATTGGGCGGCGCCGCAGCCTCCGGCCTCGGGGCGGGCGCCGCAGGGCCGGACCCCGCATGCGGGGCCGCGTCCTCCGGACCGGCAGACGGGGGCGCAGGCTCCAGGCCGGTGGGCGAGGCTGCGGGCTCCAGGCCGGTGGGCGAGGGGGCGGGCTTCAGGTCGGCGGGTGGCGGCGCGGGCTCCAGGCCGGCAGGTGGCGGCGCGGGCTCCGCGTCGGCAGGCGGGGGTGCGGGCTGCTGGCCCGTAGGCGGGGGTTCCGGGGTCGGGGCCGTGTCCGGCGGGGTCGGGGCCGCGCGTTCCAGGAAGCGGAGGAGCTCCACCGGGAACGGGAGGACCAGCGTGGAGTTCTTCTCCGCCGCCACCGCCACCACCGTCTGCAGCAGCCGCAACTGCAGCGCCGCCGGCTGGTCCGACATCACCCCCGCCGCCTCGGCGAGCTTGTGCGAGGCCTGGAGCTCCGCGTCCGCGTTGATCACCCGCGCCCGCCGCTCCCGGTCCGCCTCCGCCTGCCGGGCCATCGACCGCTTCATCGTCTCCGGCAGGGACACGTCCTTGATCTCGACCCGGTCGATCTGCACGCCCCAGCCCACCGCCGGGCTGTCGATCATCAGCTCCAGGCCCTGGTTGAGCATCTCCCGGTTGGAGAGCAGGTCGTCCAGGTCGGACTTGCCGATGATCGACCGCAGCGAGGTCTGCGCCATCTGCGAGACGGCGAAGCGGTAGTCCTCCACGGCCACGATCGCGTTCGCCGGGTCGACGACCTTGAAGTACACGACCGCGTCCACCCGGACCGTGACGTTGTCCCGGGTGATGCCCTCCTGCGCCGGCACGGGGAGGGTCACGATCTGCATGTTGACCTTCCGCATGCGGTCGATCACGGGGACGATCGCGGCGAAGCCGGGCGGCCGTATCTCGTCACGCAGTCGGCCGAAGCGGAAGACCACGCCCCGCTCGTACTGCTTCACCACGCGGGCCGCCGCGCCCATGTAGACCACGATGCCCACACCGGCGGCGATCGCCGCCGTCAGCAGCTGTTCGACCATGACGGCCCCCTGCTGTGCATGCCGCATGACGCATGCCGCGTGTCACATAACGGACATGCCTACCTATTCACGGTATGCCCTACAACCAGGCCGCGAACTCCAGCAGCTGCTCCGCGTCCCGGTGCCGCCCGGCGGCCAGCGCGCGGTTGCCCGACTCCACCGCCCGGAAGAGCGTCCAGCCGCGCAGCCGGTCCCGGTCCACCCCCAGGGCGTCCGCGAGCCGCTGCACGCGCCGGCGGGCGCCCGCCGCACCGGTCGAGGAGGCCACCTGATCCTCCAGCCGGTCCCGGGCCAGCCGCGCCAGGTCGTAGGCCCGCTCGCCGACCAGCGGCTCGGGGCCCACCGTCAGCCACGGCGCCCGGTCGCCCGCCAGGACCTTGCCCTGCCGGAAGTTCCCGTGCAGCAGCAGCTCCTCCGGCGGCAGGGCGACGAGCTCCTCGCGCATCGCCAGCGCGGCGTCGGCCAGTGCCCGGACCTCCGGCGGAGCCGCCCGCAGCGCCTCGGACTGCCGCTTCGTGCGCGCAGCCACCGACTCGAAGCCGTGCCCGGCCGGCGGGGCCACCCACAGCCTGCGCAGCGTGCCGCCGGCCTCCAGCAGCGCCTTCGCCTCGGGCAGCGACCGCAGCGAGACCTCCGCGTGCAGCCTCTCCAGCAGGAGCGCCCCGTCCTCCTCGTGGTAGCGCGTGTCGAGCACCCGTACGGCCCCGAAGCCGCCCCAGTGCGCCAGCGCGGCCAGCTCCAGGTCGGGGCGGGCGTACGGGGGCGCCATCTTCAGTGCGGCCGGGGTCCCGTCGGCGTACCGGACGAGGACGACCAGGCTGCTCCGGCCGCCCGGGGCCTGCACCCGCTGGGCCTGCACCCCGCGCCGGGACAGCGCGACCGCGGTGAGCCCGGGCAGCCGCGCCAGCCAGTCCGCGTCCTGGTCCGTCTGCGGCGTCTCGCCGAGCGCCCTCACAAGCCGCTGCGGCGGTTCGAAAGCCATGCGTGCGTGGTCCCTTTCAGCTCTGCTCGGCTCGATCCGATCGTTCCGGGAGCCCAGGGAAGGCTACGCCGACACCGCGCCAGCGTGCCGCGCGCACGGCCGCGGCGATCAGCGCGTCGGCCGCCTCGCGGCGCAGCGGGCCCTGCGCGGCCCGCACCAGGTCGGAGTAGGCGCCGGCCACCCGGTCCTCGATCTCGGCCGCCAGCCGCTCGGCGTCGGCGGGTGTGCGCACCTCGAAGGGCAGCGTGTACGCGGCCTCCGCCGCCCGGGGCGCACCGCCCAGCTCCCGCACGGTGCGGGTCAGCGCGTCCCGCCGCGCGAGGTGGCCGCCGTAGGCCTCCCGGGCCTGGGTCGCGCGGGCGCCGGTGGTGCGCGCGCCGATGACGCCGTAGCCGTACGCCGCCGCGTGCTCGGCGGCCAGGGCGGCCTGGGCGGCCGGCAGCGGGTTCCCGTCGGGGGAGGGTCCGGCACTCACGACGCGGCTCCGGGGTTCGAGGTCAGCAGGTGGGCGTGGACGGCTCCGCAGGCGGCCACGGAGGCCAGCAGCCGCGCCAGTTCCCCGGGGGCTCCGGCGAGGTCGATGGTGCGGGCCTCGGAGAGCTTGCGCTCCGCGTCCGCGAGGGCGGTCAGCGCGTCGGTGGGCTTCGGCGGCACCGGCTCGGCACCGCCCGTGGGGGCGGCGGCCCCCACGGCGCCGGACGGGGAGGCGGGGCTGGGAGCCGGGGTGCCCGCGGCGGCCGGGGCCAGGGCCGCCGTGTGCGCGGCGACGGCCGCCCGCAGCGGAGCGAGCTGCCCGGCCAGGTCCGGATGGGCCGCGCTCGTGGCGTCGTAACGTTCCAGCAGGAGCCGGCTGTCACGAACGGCCGCCTCCCGCATCCGCCGTTCGAGTGGAATCCGCGCTTCCTCCTCGGGCGAGGGGCCGCCGGAGCACCCGGTGAGCAGCGCGGCGCCCGCCGCACCGGCGGCACCGGCGAGCAGGCTCCTTCGCGAGGGCCTGAAAGGCAAGGTCCAGGGCACGGGGACGTCCTCGGGGGTGATGGGCGGGGCAGGGTGTGATCACGGTACCCGGGGCCCTGTCCACAGGGCGGACGGCAACACCCTCCGGGACCGGATACCCTTTGACCTGACGCACGACGGAAACCACAACAGCACACGCGGCCGAGGAGTCACCCGGATGAGCACCACCCAGAGCGACAGGCTGCGCGGATTGCTGGAGCCGCTCGTCGCCGCCAAGGGCCTGGACCTCGAAGACATCGAGATGTCCAAGGCGGGCAAGCGCCGGATGCTGCGGATCATCGTGGACTCCGACGAGGGCGTGGAGCTGGACACGTGTGCCGAGCTGAGCCGTGAGGTCTCCGACAAGCTCGACGAATCCGACGTGATGGGCGAGGACGAGTACGTCCTCGAAGTGAGCTCCCCGGGCGCGGACCGCCCGCTGACCGAGCACCGTCACTACGTGCGGGCCGTCGGCCGTCTCGTGAAGTTCCAGCTGTTCGCCGAAGGCGAGAAGGGTGCCGGGGAACTGATCGCCCGCATCCTCGACGTGGACGACGAGGGAATGGACCTCGAGGTCCCGGGCGTGAAGGGCCGCAAGGCGACCGCCCGCCGCATTGCTTTCACCGACATCGCCAAGGCGCGTGTCGAGATCGAGTTCAACCGCAAGGACAAGAAGGAAGAGGAGGCGTAGCCGTGGACATCGACATGAGTGCCCTGCGGGGTCTGGTCCGGGAGAAGGAGATCTCCTTCGACCTGCTCGTCGAGGCGATCGAGTCGGCCCTCCTCATCGCGTACCACCGGACCGAGGGGAGCTTCCGCCGCGCCCGCGTCGTGCTGGACCGCACCAACGGTCACGTGGTCGTGTGGGCGACGGAGGACCCGAGGGACCTCGAGGAGGGGCAGGAGCCCAAGGAGTTCGACGACACCCCGTCGGACTTCGGGCGGATCGCCGCGACGACGGCCAAGCAGGTGATCCTGCAGCGTCTGCGCGACGCCGAGGACGACCTGACCTTCGGCGAGTTCGCCGGCCGTGAGGGCGACGTCATCACCGGTGTCGTGCAGCAGGGCAAGGACCCCAAGAACGTCCTCGTCGACATCGGCAAGCTCGAGGCCATCCTGCCCGTGCAGGAGCAGGTCCCCGGCGAGGAGTACACGCACGGGCTGCGCCTGAAGGCGTACGTCGTGCGGGTGGCGAAGGGCGTCCGCGGTCCGTCCGTGACCCTCTCGCGCACCCACCCCAACCTGGTGAAGAAGCTCTTCTCGCTCGAGGTCCCGGAGATCGCCGACGGCAGCGTCGAGATCTCGGCGATCGCCCGCGAGGCCGGTCACCGCACCAAGATCGCCGTGCGGTCCACCCGCTCGGGCCTGAATCCGAAGGGCGCCTGCATCGGCCCGATGGGCAGCCGCGTGCGCAACGTGATGGCCGAGCTGCACGGCGAGAAGATCGACATCGTCGACTGGTCGGACGACCCGGCGGAGATGGTCGCGAACGCGCTGTCACCCGCCCGGGTGAGCAAGGTCGAGGTCGTCGACTGGGACTCCCGCTCCGCCCGGGTGACCGTGCCCGACTACCAGCTGTCGCTGGCCATCGGTAAGGAGGGCCAGAACGCCCGCCTCGCCGCACGCCTCACCGGCTGGCGCATCGACATCCGCCCGGACACCGAGCCGGCCCAGGACGCGGACAGCGACCGGGACCGCGACGGCCGGGACCGGGGCGGGGAATAAACCGGTACCTGCCGGGGCTTCCCGGACGGTAGACAGGGAATAACACGACAACGTCCGTTCGATTTTTCGCCTGAAGGGGTGAGGTCGGTACGGGGAGGTAGACTTAGGCGTGTCTGGCCGGACGCAAGCCCGCGCATGCCCCGAACGCACCTGTGTGGGGTGTCGGGAGCGAGCGGCCAAGAGCGATCTGCTGCGCATCGTGGCGATCGGAGACGAATGCGTCCCCGATCATCGCGGTACGCTGCCCGGCCGGGGTGCCTACGTGCACCCGGTCGTGGTCTGCCTCGACCAGGCGGTCCGCCGCCGCGCGTTCCCCCGGGCCCTCCGGTCCGCCGGAGCGCTCGACACGGCGGAGCTGCGCAAAGCCATGGCCGGTGAGGCCGTGGTCACACCGTAATGAAGTAGTACGGCACGGAGCCCCGTGCGGTCAGGTACCTCGCGAGTTGGAAGTAGGTCGAGATTGCGATGAGCACTCGATGAGTACGCGATGAGTACGCCCATGAAGTAGCGACGGTCCGGCGTAACCCGGACCTAAAAGGAGCGAAGTGGCTAAGGTCCGGGTATACGAACTCGCAAAGGAGTTCGGAGTTGAGAGCAAGGTCGTCATGGCCAAGCTCCAGGAACTCGGTGAGTTCGTCCGTTCGGCGTCCTCGACGATCGAGGCGCCGGTTGTGCGCAAGTTGACCGACGCACTGCAGGGCCCCGGCGGCAACGCCGGCAAGTCCGCTGCAAAGCCGGGTGCGCCCCGCAAGGCTGCCCCCGCCAAGCCCGGGGCTCCGACTCCGGGTCCCGCACGTCCCGCTGCGCCGAAGCCCGGCGCACCGGCCCCCAAGCCGGTCGTCGCGGAGGCTCCGGCCCCCGCAGCGCCCGCACCGGTGACTCCGGCCGCCTCCGGCCCGCGTCCCGGCCCGAAGGCCCCGGCCGCCCCGAAGCCCGCTCCGGCGGCTCCCGTGGCGACCGAGTTCTCCGCGCCTCCGGCGGCCCCGGCCGCCCCGGCGCGCACCGAGCGTCCCGCCGCGGCCCCCGGTCCCCGTCCGACGCAGCAGCGTCCGGCGGCCCAGGGCCAGCCCGGTGCCCGTCCCGGCGCCCCGCGCCCGGCCGGTGCCACGCCCGGCGCCCAGGCTCCCCGCCCCGCGGGCGGCGCCCAGGCCCCGCGCCCCGGCGGCGCCCGTCCGGCGGGTCCCCGTCCGGGCAACAACCCCTTCACCTCCGGCGGCTCCACCGGCATGGCGCGCCCGCAGGCGCCCCGTCCGGCCGGTGCCCCGCGTCCCGGTGCCCCCGGTGCCGGCGGCGGCCAGGGTGCTCCCCGCCCGCAGGGTGGTCCCGGTGGCGCTCCGCGTCCGCAGGGTCCCGGCGGCGCCCGTCCGACCCCGGGCGGCATGCCCCGTCCGCAGGGCGGCGCTCCGCGTCCGGCCCCGGGCGGTAACCGTCCGAACCCGGGCATGATGCCGCAGCGTCCCGCTGCCGGTGGTCCCGGTCCCCGTCCCGGCGGCGGCCCCGGCGGCCGTGGTCCCGGTGCCGGTGGCCCGCGTCCCGGTGGCGCCGGTCGTCCCGGCGGCGGCGGCTTCGCCGGCCGTCCGGCCGGTCCGGGCTCGCGTCCCGCGGGTGGCGGCTTCGGCGGCCCCCGTCCGGGTGGCGGCGGCTTCGGCGGCGGTCCGGCCGGTGCCGGTGGCGGCGGTCGTCCCGGCTTCGGTGGCCGTCCCGGTGGTCCCGGTGCCCGTGGTGGCACGCAGGGTGCCTTCGGCCGTCCCGGTGGTCCGGCCCGTCGCGGCCGCAAGTCCAAGCGCCAGCGTCGCCAGGAGTACGAGGCCATGCAGGCCCCGTCGGTCGGCGGCGTGATGCTGCCGCGCGGTGGCGGCGAGACCGTGCGCCTGTCGCGCGGTGCCTCCCTCACCGACTTCGCGGAGAAGATCAACGCCAACCCGGCGTCGCTCGTCGCCGTGATGATGAACCTCGGCGAGATGGTCACGGCCACGCAGTCCGTCTCCGACGAGACGCTCCAGCTCCTTGCCGACGAGATGAACTACGTCGTTCAGATCGTCAGCCCGGAGGAGGAGGACCGCGAGCTCCTCGAGGGCTTCGACATCGAGTTCGGCGAGGACGAGGGCGGCGAGGAGTTCCTGCTCCCGCGTCCGCCGGTCGTCACCGTCATGGGTCACGTCGACCACGGCAAGACCCGCCTCCTCGACGCCATCCGCAAGACGAACGTCGTCGCGGGCGAGGCCGGCGGCATCACCCAGGGCATCGGCGCCTACCAGGTGGGCACCGAGGTCAACGGTGAAGACCGCAAGATCACCTTCATCGACACCCCGGGTCACGAGGCGTTCACCGCCATGCGTGCCCGCGGTGCCAAGTCGACCGACATCGCGATCCTCGTGGTCGCGGCCAACGACGGCGTCATGCCGCAGACGATCGAGGCGCTGAACCACGCCAAGGCCGCCGGCGTCCCGATCGTCGTCGCGGTCAACAAGATCGACGTCGAGGGTGCCGACCCGGTCAAGGTGCGCGGTCAGCTCACCGAGTTCGGTCTGGTCGCCGAGGAGTACGGCGGCGACACGATGTTCGTCGACATCTCCGCCAAGCAGGGTCTGCACATCGACTCCCTGCTCGAGGCCGTCGTCCTCACCGCCGACGCCTCGCTCGACCTGCGCGCCAACCCGGAGCAGGACGCTCAGGGTATTGCGATCGAGTCCCACCTCGACCGTGGCCGCGGTGCCGTCGCCACCGTCCTCGTCCAGCGCGGTACCCTCCGCGTCGGCGACACGATGGTCGTGGGCGACGCCTACGGCCGTGTGCGCGCCATGCTCGACGACAAGGGCAACAACATCGAGGAAGCGGGTCCCGCGACCCCCGTCCTGGTCCTGGGTCTCACCAACGTCCCCGGCGCCGGCGACAACTTCCTCGTCGTCGACGAGGACCGCACCGCCCGTCAGATCGCCGAGAAGCGTGCTGCGCGTGAGCGCAACGCCAACTTCGCCAAGCGCGTCCGCCGGGTGTCCCTGGAAGACCTCGACTCGGTCCTCAAGGCCGGTCTGGTCCAGGAACTCAACCTCATCATCAAGGGCGACTCGTCCGGTGCGGTCGAGGCCCTCGAGTCCTCGCTGCTCCAGCTCGACGTCGGCGAAGAGGTCGACATCCGCGTCCTGCACCGCGGTGTGGGTGCGGTCACCGAGTCGGACATCTCGCTGGCGATGGGCTCCGACGCCATCGTCATCGGTTACAACGTCCGTGCGGTCGGCCGTGCCGCGCAGATGGCGGACCGCGAGGGCGTCGACGTCCGCTACTACTCGGTGATCTACCAGGCCATCGAGGAGATCGAGGCGGCCCTGAAGGGTCTCCTCAAGCCCGAGTACGAAGAGGTCGAGCTCGGTACGGCGGAGGTCCGCGAGGTCTTCCGCTCGTCCAAGCTGGGCAACATCGCCGGTGTCCTCATCCGGTCCGGCGAGGTCAAGCGCAACACCAAGGCGCGGCTCCTGCGCGATGGCAAGGTCATCGCCGAGAACCTCACCATCTCCGGTCTGCGCCGCTTCAAGGACGACGTCACCGAGATTCGCGAAGGCTTCGAGGGCGGTATCAACCTCGGCAGCTACAACGACATCAAGATCGACGACGTCATCGCGACGTACGAGATGCGCGAGAAGCCCCGCGCGTAAGCGCCAGGCGGTTTGACACCGGGGCCGGTCGACGGAATATCCGTCGATCGGCCCCGGCCGTTGCGTGTACGGTTCTGGTGACCCTGCCGAGCGACGGCCGGCAGGCCACCGAACCCGCACCGGCGGGATATCCGGAACTGCATGTACGTGGGGACTCTGTCCTTCGATCTGCTCCTCGGCGACGTCCACTCGCTGAAGGAGAAGCGCTCCGTGGTCCGGCCCATCGTGGCCGAGCTCCAACGCAAGTTCTCCGTGAGCGCGGCTGAAGTGGGCGACCAGGACCTGCACCGCAGGGCCCGCATAGGGGTCGCCCTCGTGAGTGGGGACACGGGGTTCCTCTCGGACGTACTGGACCGCTGCGAGCGGCTGGTCGCGGCGCGTCCGGAAGTGGAGCTGCTGTCCGTGCGACGGCGCCTCCACGGTGATGAAGACTGATAGCAAGACATAAGAAGGAGACGGACCAGTGGCCGACAATGCGCGGGCGAAGAAGCTGGCGGACCTCATCCGGGAGGTGGTGGCCGAGAAGCTGCAGCGCGGCGTCAAGGACCCCCGCCTCGGTACGCACGTGACCATCACGGACACCCGGGTCACCGGCGATCTGCGGGAGGCCACGGTCTTCTACACGGTCTACGGCGACGACGAGGAACGCGCCTCCGCCGCAGCGGGCCTGGAGAGCGCCAAGGGCGTACTGCGCTCCGCGGTCGGCCGGGCGGCGGGCACCAAGTTCACGCCCACCCTGACCTTCGTCGCGGACGCCCTCCCGGAGACCGCCAAGACCATCGAGGACCTCCTCGACAAGGCGCGCGCCTCGGACGCCCAGGTGCGCGAGGTCTCCTCCGGTGCCCAGTACGCCGGCGACGCCGACCCGTACAAGAAGCCGGGCGACGACGAGGACGCAGCCGCCGAATGAGCAACGCAGGAAAGACGCCGGACGGCCTTGTCATCGTCGACAAGCCGTCCGGCTTCACTTCGCACGACGTGGTCGCCAAGATGCGCGGGATGGCCAAGACCCGCCGCGTAGGCCACGCAGGCACGCTGGACCCGATGGCGACGGGCGTCCTCGTCCTCGGTGTCGAGAAGGCCACCAAGCTCCTCGGCCACCTCGCGCTCACCGAGAAGGAGTACCTCGGCACGATCCGGCTGGGCCAGGACACCCTGACGGACGACGCCGAAGGCGAGATCACCTCGTCCACGGACGCCTCCGGGGTCACCCGCGAGGGCGTCGACGCGGGCATCGCCAGGCTCACCGGCGAGATCATGCAGGTCCCGTCCAAGGTCAGCGCCATCAAGATCAAGGGTGTGCGGTCCTACAAGCGCGCCCGCGACGGCGAGGACTTCGAGATCCCGGCCCGACCGGTCACGGTCTCCTCCTTCCAGGTGTACGACATGCGCGAGGCCGAGGCCGAGGACGGCACCAAGGTCGTCGACCTCGTCGTCTCCGTCGTCTGCTCCAGCGGTACGTACATCCGCGCCCTGGCCCGGGACCTCGGCGCCGACCTCGGCGTCGGCGGCCACCTGACCGCGCTGCGGCGCACCCGCGTCGGCCCGTACAGGCTCGACCGGGCGCGGACGCTGGACCAGCTCCAGGAGGAGCTGACCGTCATGCCGATCGGCGAGGCGGCCGCCGCGGCCTTCCCGCGCTGGGACCTGGACGCCCGCCGGGCCTCGCTGCTCGCCAACGGCGTGCGGATCGAGATGCCGGACGCCTACGCGGCCGGCCAGACGGTGGCGGTCTTCGGACCGGAGGGCACGCTGCTCGGCCTCGTGGAGAGCAAGGGCGGCAAGGCCAAGTCCCTCGCGGTCTTCGTCTGACGTGGAGCGGTGAGCGCCGATCAGCCGACGCTCACCGCTCCACGACCCCCCTCGGGTAGGTCTCTATCCACCCGGACCCCGGTATTCACCCGTCCGAGCAGGCGCTCGGAGTGAATGGAGGGAGCGAAGGGGGGCGCGTTCGCCCCGCGTGCTTTTCTTGCTGATCTTCACCTGCCTACCGTTCGTGAGAACGGGCAGTTGCGGGGGAGTGGTGCGGCCATGGCGGAGCTCGTCACGATCTGCGATCCGGCCGGGCGGCCGCGCGGCAGCGGTTTCGTCGCCGACGACCGCGGCACGGTGGTCACCGGCCACGAGGCCGTCGACGGCCTGACCAGGGTGCTCCTGCACGGGCCCGCCGGGCGGAGCTGCCTGGCCGACGTCACGGCCCCGCCGGGCGCCCCGGTGGCGCTCGTACGGGCGGAAGGACTCGGCGTACGGCCGCTGCCGGTGGCGGTGCGCGAGGTCATCCCGCAGGGGACGTACGTACGGGTGCCCGCCCGCGGGTGGCGGCAGGCGCGGGTGCTGGGGGCGCACGCCCTGGTCGTGGACCTGGCGATCGGCACCGACGGGCGGGACGCCCTGAGCATGGGCGGGGAGGCCTGCGGGGGCCCCGTCATCGACGCGGAGACCGGAGCGGTGCTGGCCGTCCTGTCGGGCGGCAGCGCGGTGGCCCTCCGCGCGGCGGCCGCGGCCGACCCCGCCCTGGCCGAGCTCCTGGCCCGCAACGCAGCGACCGTACCGGCCTACGGGGCGGACCTGAACCTGGCCGGAGCCCTGGAACTGACCGGCACCACCCTGGGCTGCGCCCTTCCCCTCGACGAGGTCGTCGAGCGGCCGGCCGTGACGGCCGAACTGGATGCCTTCACCGCGGCCGACGCACTGGTCCTGGCCCTGATCGGACACCCGGGCACGGGCCGCACCACGGCCCTGGCCGCCCTCGCGGCCCGCCGGTCCCAGGGCACCCGCCCTTCCCCGACCCTCTGGCTCCGCGGCGCGGACCTCCACGCCGCCGACACCTCCCTGGCCGCCGCCATGACCCGCGCCCTGACCGGAGCGGCCCGCATCATCGCGACGCCCGGTTCCGACGGGGACGGGGGTGTGCCGGGGCGTCCCCGCAGGGCTCCGAACGCAACCACCCCGTCCCCTTCCACCCCCTGGAAGGGTTCGGAGCCCGAGGAGACGCCACGGCGCGGCCCCGGCACCGGCGGATCCCCGGAGGCGGCCCGTTCGGCGCAGCCGCCGAGCGCCGGCGGGGTCCCGGGCGTGGCCCGGCCGGCGGAGTCGTCCGGCACGGGCGGAGCCGCGGAGGGGTCCTGGGCGGCGCAGCCTCCGGGGTCTGCGGGGCCCGGCGGAACCCAGGACCCCGCCCGAGCGGCGCAGCCGCACGGCATTGCCGAGAGCGTGGCACGAGTCGCCGCGGCCGCCGGGCGCGGGCTGCTCGTCGTGCTCGACGCGCCCGAGGAGATGCCGCCCGAGCTCGCACGGCGCCCGGGCCCCTGGACCGAAGCCACCGTCGCGTGGCTGCGCGCGACCGGCACCCGGCTGGTGGTCGCGGCCCGGCCCGAGTACTGGGAGCGGGCCGGCGCGTTCCACCCGCCCGGGGTGCTGCACACCCCGGCCCGCCCGGCCCGCCGCATGCCGTCCGCACTCGCGCTCGGCGACCTCGCCCCCGCCGAGGCCGAGGCCGCCCGCGCCCGCCTCGGCATCCCGGCCGACGCCGTCCGGGATGCCGATGCCAGGCACCCCCTCACGCTGCGCCTGCTCGCCGACGTCCGCGCCGCCGAGGTGACCGCGGGGCGGCCCGGGCGCGACGAGGTCTTCGCCGCCCACCTGGACCTGGTGGCCCTGCGGGCGGCCGTCCGGATCGCCGCCGCGGCCGGGCCGCCCGGCGGGGTCCACGGCCCCGGGGTACGGCGGCTCGCGGCCCGCGTGGCCGGCCGGGTGCACGAGGCCGCCCGCCGCTGTCTGGGGCCCGGGCAGGGGCAGCTGGACCGCGCCTCGTTCGAGGAGCTGTTCCCGTGGCGGACCGGCTGGGCCTCCGCCGTGCTCACCGAGGGGCTGCTGGTGCCCGCCGGGCCCGGCTACCGCTTCGCCCACGAGGAGCTGTCGGACTGGCTCCAGGCCTGCCACCTGGACGTCCCCGCGGCCCTCCGCTCGCTCGTCCACCACCCGTACGGATCCGGCCCGCCCGTCCCCCGGCACCGCATCGGGCCCGTCCTGGAGGCCCTGCACAGGCTCCCCCCGGACCGCCTGCACACCGAGCTCACCCGCCTCGTCCAGGCCCTGAACACCTACGCGGAAACCCCGCCCGCACCGGCCGGCCCGCCTGACGGGCCCGGCCCATCCGACGGGCCCGGCCGACCCGACGGGCCCGGCCCATCCGACGGGCCCGGCCCATCCGACGGGCCCGGCCCATCCGACGGGCCCGGCCGGCCCGACGGGCCCGGCCTGCCCGACCCCGTCTGGTGGGCCGCCCGGCTGCTCCGGGAGACCCTGCTGCGGGCCGCCGACGCCCACCCGCACCTCCCCGTCCTGCACGCACTGGCCGAGCACGTCGCGCGCTCCGGGCCCGGCGAGTTCGGCGGGTGGTTCTGGAACCGGCTGCGGCTGCCCGAGCCCGAGCGGCTCGACCTGCTGCGCCGCCTGCTGCCCGCCGACCCCGCCGAGGCGGTCCCCGGCGACCGCTTCCTCGACGCGGCCGCCCGCCGCCTCGCCCGCGACCCGCAGACCGTGCAGCCGCTGCTCTGCGCCTGGTTCACCGACGGCCGCCGCCTCCGGGGCCGCCCCGGCGCCACCGTCGCCGGCGCGGCGCAGGCCCTGCTGCACACCCACCGCCGGCTCGCCGTCGACGACCTCACCGAGCAGCTCGTCGCCGCCGCGCACCCCCGCGCCGACGAGCTGCTCTCCGTGCTCGCCGAGGAGGAACCCTCCGCCATGTGCCGGGCCGTGGACCGCTGGGCCCACGACGAACGGCCCGGGCGGCGCGTCGCGGCCGCCGCCTACGGGCTCGCCACCGCCCCCCACGTACGCACCCCCGCCGACCGCGAGCTGCTGCGCTACGCCGCCCAGGCGCTGCTCGCCCGCCCCGCCGATGCCACCCTGCACGGCAGCGCCCTCGCCACCCTGCTCCGCGACCCGCAGATGCGCGGCCGCTACCTGCCCGACGCCCTCGCCTGCTTCCGCGACCCGGAGCACGGCACCCGGCTGCCCGCCTCCGCGCTGGTCGCGGCCCTGCCCGTGCTGCCCGACCCGGACGCGGTGTTCGCCGCCCTGCGGGAGCGGGCCGACGGGGAGGTGGTGCGGGCCCTGGCCGCACTGACCACGCCGGGTCTCGCCCGCCGCGCCGCCGAGCTCGTACGGGAGCACCTGGCAGGGCACCCCGAGGACGCACGGCACGCGGCCGCCTTCGTGGGCCTGCGCCTCGAGCAGGGCCTCGCCGCCGGACCCGTCGTCCGCCCGCTCGTGCTGGACCTGCTGCGCAGCGCCCCGGCCGGGGTGCGGGCCGAGCTGGCCGCCGTACTGGCCGCGCCGGGCGGGGAGCCCTCGTACGCGCTGCGCCGCGAGCTGGCCGACGTACTGCTGCGCGAGGAGACCGACCCGCTGGTGCTCGACGCCTTCCTCGGCTCCCTCGCGGCCGGGGCCGCCGCCCGGCCGGAGGACCGTACGCGGGAGCTGCTGCGCCGCACCGGGCGGCAGCTGCTGCGGGCCCCCGGCGGGGCCGCGGTGTTCGAGCGGCGGACGGTGGAGCTGGCCCGGACGGCCCCCGCGTTCGGGGCCCTCGTGGCCCGCTGGCAGGCTCAGGCGGCCGCCGAGGCGGCGGCCCTGCTGGGGCCGAGCGCGCGGCGGACGGTGGAGACCCTCAGCAGAGCGGCCCAGGATGTGACGTGACGAACTGACACGGCAGTTGATGCACCCAGACGCCGATGCTGGGCACCGGGCACCGGCATGGCAGTCTTAGACCTGTAATCGGCATTCAAATACAAGGCCTAAACGGGTTCGGGCGAGGAGCGGTCACAGTGCAGCGCTGGCGTGGCTTGGAGGACATCCCCCAGGACTGGGGACGCAGCGTCGTCACCATCGGCTCCTACGACGGCGTGCACCGAGGTCATCAGCTGATCATCGGACGGGCCGTGGCGACGGCGCGCGAGCTCGGCGTGCCGTCGGTCGTGGTCACCTTCGACCCGCACCCGAGCGAGGTCGTCCGCCCCGGCAGCCATCCGCCGATCCTGGCGCCGTACGACCGGCGAGCCGAACTGATGGCCGGGCTGGGCGTGGACGCGCTGCTGATCCTGCCGTTCACGGCGGAGTTCTCGCAGCTGTCCCCGGCCGACTTCATCGTGAAGGTGCTCGTCGACAAGCTGCACGCGCGGGCCGTCATCGAGGGTCCGAACTTCCGCTTCGGCCACCGGGCCGCCGGGAACGTCGACTTCCTGCGCGAGCTGGGCTCCACGTACGACTACGTGGTCGAGGTCGTGGACCTGGTCGAGCGGGGCGAGGCGGGCGGCGGAGTGCCGTTCTCCTCGACGCTCGCGCGCAAGCTCGTCGCCGAGGGCGACATGGACGGCGCGGCCGAGATCCTGGGCCGCCCGCACCGGGTCGAGGGCGTGGTGGTGCGCGGTGCGCAGCGCGGGCGCGAGCTCGGCTACCCGACGGCGAACGTCGAGACGGCGCCGCACACCGCGATCCCGGCGGACGGGGTGTACGCGGGCTGGCTGACGGCGGCCGGCGAGCGGATGCCCGCGGCGATCTCGGTGGGGACGAACGTGCAGTTCGACGCGACCGAGCGGACCGTGGAGGCGTACGCGATCGACCGGATCGGCCTCGACCTGTACGGGATGCACGTGGCGGTGGACTTCCTCGCGTACGTGCGGGGGATGGCGAAGTTCGAGTCGCTCGACGGGCTGCTCGAGGCGATCGCGGACGACGTGAAGCGGGCGCGGATGCTGACGGACGCGTACGACCTGTCGCGCTGACGGCGCCGCCGCCGCTGGGCGGAGCACGACGAGTGAGGGCCCGTACCGGTGGTACGGGCCCTCACTCGTTCAGCCGAGGCGCGGGTCGCGCGGGGGCTGCTGCGGGTTCTGCGGGTTCTGCGGCTGCTGGGGGGCCGGCGGCTGCTGCCAGGGCTGGCCGGGCTGCGGGTACGGCTGCGGCTGGCCGTAGGGCGGCTGCTGCGGCTGAGGTGCCTGGTGCTGCTGGTACTGCGGCTGGGCCTGGGGCTGCCCCTGGGGCTGGCCGTACGGGGGCTGCTGGTGCGGCTGGGGCTGTTGGGGCTGCTGAGCACCCCAGTGGCCGGGGGCGCCCTGCTGCTGGGCCCGGACGAAGTCCTCCGCCACGAGCGCGGAGAGGTTGAAGTACGCCTCGCGCGTCTTGGGCCGCATCATGTCGAGGTCGACCTCGGCGCCGGCCGCGAGGTGCTCGTCGAACGGCACCACGACGACCCCGCGGCAGCGGGTCTCGAAGTGCTGGACGATGTCCTCGATCTTGATCATCTTGGCCGTCTCGCGGACCCCCGAGATGACGGTGATCGAGCGCGAGACGAGATCGGCGTACCCGTGGGCGGAGAGCCAGTCGAGGGTGGTGCTGGCGCTGCTCGCGCCGTCCACCGACGGGGTCGAGATGATGATCAGCTGATCGGCCAGGTCCAGGACCCCGCGCATGGCGGAGTAGAGGAGCCCGGTGCCCGAGTCGGTGAGGATGATCGGGTACTGGCGGCCGAGCGTCTCGATGACGCGGCGGTAGTCCTCGTCGTTGAAGGTCGTCGAGACGGCCGGGTCGACGTCGTTGGCGATGATCTCCAGACCGGAGGGCGCCTGCGAGGTGAACCGGCGGATGTCCATGTACGAGTTCAGGTACGGGATCGCCTGGACCAGGTCCCGGATCGTGGCGCCGGTCTCGCGGCGAACACGGCGCCCGAGGGTGCCGGCGTCGGGGTTCGCGTCGATCGCGAGGATCTTGTCCTGGCGCTCGGTGGCCAGGGTGGCGCCGAGGGCGGTGGTGGTCGTGGTCTTGCCGACGCCGCCCTTCAGGCTGATGACGGCGATGCGGTAGCAGGACATCACCGGGGTGCGGATCAGCTCCAGCTTGCGCCGGCGCTCCGCTTCGGCCGCCTTGCCGCCGAAGCGGAAACGGCCCCCGGCGGCGGCGTTGTTGTTGCTCTTCGGCTTCTGCTTGTTGCGCAGCAGCCGGTCGGACGACAGCTCGACGGCGGCGGTGTAGCCGAGCGGCGCCCCGCCGGTGGTCTGCCCGGAGGAGTAGCGGGGGTCGTGGGGCTGCGGCGGCAGCTGGTGCTGCGGCGCGGGCCACTGGCCGCCGGAGCGGGGGTCGTACTGAGGGGTCGGCTGCGGCTGCGGCTGCGGTTGCTGCTGGTGCTGGTGCTGGTGCGGCGCGGGAGCCTGCGGCTGGTGCGGCTGCTGCTGGGGCTGCTGGGGCTGCGGTGGGGCGAAGGAATAGCCCGCGTCCTCCCCTTCGAAGGCGTGCGGCAGCGGCGGGAGTTCACCACCGGGTCCCCCGAACGGGTTCTCCCCGTCGCCCCGCGGCGCGTCCGCGGTAGCGGCAGGCAGTACGGGAACCCCGTCGGCGGGGGTGTCGTGCGGACCGGCGCCGCCGGGCGCGGGTGCGTCCGCCCCCGGGGCCGGGAGCGCCGGGAGCGCTTCGGCGGGCGCGGTGGGTGCATCGGGCGAGGGCCCGGCGCCGACCGCAGCCGGAGGCAGGGCAGGTGCCGGTGCCGGTGCGGGAACGGGGTGCGCGGGGAGCGCTTCGGCGGGGGCCGTGGGTGCGTCGGGCGCGGGCGCGCCGCCGACGGGGGCCGACGGCAGGCCCGGTGCGGGAACGAGGTACGGCGGGAGCGGCTCGCTCGGCGGAGTGGTACCGGCGTCGGGCGCCGGAGGCAGGGCCGCCGGTCCCGGCGCCGGGTACGGCGGGAGGGCGTCGGGCGCGGGCTCGCGGCCGGACGGCGGCGTCGGGAACGCGGGCGCCGGGTTGGGCGGGGCCGCGTCGGGCGCGGGCGCTGCGCCGGACGGCGGCGTCGGGGAGGCAGGTGCCGGGTACGGCTCGGGCGCGGCTGCGCCGCCCGCGGGCGGCGTCGGGAAGGCCGGTGCCGGGTACGGCGGGGCCGCGTCGGGTGCAGGCGTGCCGCCGGACGGGGCCGACGGGAAGGCGGGCGCCGGGTAGGGCGGGAAGGCCTCCGCCGGGGCGTGCGGGGCGTGCGGGGCCGGGGGCGTGCCGCCGTGCGCAGCGGACTGCGCGCCCGCCCCGTCCGGCGCCGGGCGCTGGGCCGGCGGGCCCACCCGCATCGTCCGGGGAGAGTCGAGCTCCGACGGGCGGTGGGGCTCGAAGCCGCTGCCCTCGGGCAGCCCCGGTACCGCGGCCGGGCTCGCGCCCTGGGTGTACCAGGCCGGCGGGGTGTAGTCGATGGTGAACTCGCCCGTCAGTTCGGGCTCCGCGTCGGACTGATCGTCCGTCGGGACGTCCCACGTCCCGCCGCGCCTCTCGTTCCGATCGCCGCTCACTGGTCCTCCTGGTCTGTCGAACACTGGTCCGGCGCCCACTTCGACGCGCGCCCGCGCCCAGCCTAATCGCGGCCCGCCGCCCGTGTCCGCCCCCGTCCGCCCCGCCCCGCGCGGTAGTGCGCGGGGCGATGGGCCACCCCCCGGCCGGCCGATGGCCAACCGGGCCCGACCGACGGCCGGTCGGCCGTCAGTCGATGCGCCGGGCCCCGCCCAGCAGGCCCGTCTCCGCTTCCGTCCCCTGGGTCATGACGAACTGCCGGTCCCGTCCCGTGCACCACAGCGTCACCCCGTCACCCAGCGTCGGCAGCGAATCCACCGCCCGCCGCGAAAGGTTCATCAGCCGCCCGACCTGCTCCGCCTCGTCCGGGGACACCCGCTGCACGCCCACCAGCGCGGACTGCTGCAGCAGCCGCGGCGCCGTCGGGCTCAGATACGGCAGCAGGGTCAGCACCGACTGCCAGGGACCGGCCACCACGCGCCCGCGCGGCGGCCGCATCCCGCAGTCGCGGATCACCAGCACCGGGCTGCCCGCGGACGCGCCCTGCGGCGGGATCCGGCCCACCTCGTGCAGGGTCACGCACGGCTGCCCGCCGCCCGCCGCCTGGGCCAGCCCTGACCACACGTGCGCCCGCCCGGTCTCCACCGCGACCCGCGCACCGGTGGCCGCCGCCCGCAGCGCCAGCACCTGCGCCGTCCACAGACCGCCGATCAGGGTCACCTCGTACGGCGTGGGCCGGTTGATGCCGAGCACCGCCGGCCGGCCTTCGGCGTCCACGCCGATGACGACCCCGTCGTCCCCGACGGGCAGTGCCAGCGCGTCCAGATCGGAGGCCGACACCACGTGCCGCTCCCGGCGCGGGCCGACCAGCCCGAAACCACCCCTCATCGGGCGCCTCCCAGCGGCAGCGAAGCCAGCAGCCCCGGCACCTGTTCCCGGTCGAGACGGACGAGCCCGGCCTTCACGCCGCGTGCCGTCCGCTCCAACTCCCGTCGTGCCGCCACCAGTTCCTCGTCGCTGCGCCCCGTCACCCGTACGTGTCCGGCCAGGGTGACGCCCTGTCGCTCGGCGGAGGACATCGTGAGGCTGAAGTTGGTCGCCAGCGCGGGCAGCGAGGTCAGCAGCGCCACGAACTGCGGCAGCGCCGCCCCCGTGCCGCCCAGCTGGGGCCAGCGCCCGATCCAGTACGTCGTGTGCCGCCGGTCGTCGCAGCGCCAGGTCCGAGGGGTCTCCTCGGTGCGCCGCCCCGTGCTGGCGGACCGGCCCGCCTGGGTGATCGCCATCGGGTTCGCGCACGAGGAGGTGGCCAGCGCCGCCGTCAGCTCCTGCTCGGTGAGCACGGTGGCCCTGAACCCGGCCCCGGTCAGCCGGCTCGCCAGCTGGTCCGCCGCCCGCACCACGCAGCGCTGCGCGCCCGCCAGCCCGCCACCGCGCGCGGTGACCGCCTCGGGGCACAGCTCCGGGTCGAGCTTGAGGGCGATCCAGGTCAGGCGCACCGCCGGCGTGCCCGTGCGGGCCTGCAGCGGCGCGTAGCTGCGCGTGGCCATCGACTGGGCCGGCAGGTGCGGGGCCGGAGCCGGCTGGGTGTGCTGCACCAGCTGCGCGGACTCCAGCCGGATGCCGTCCACTTCGAGGATGTCCCGTACGAGCCCCAGCGGCAGCGGCCGCTCCGAACGGTCGGGCCGCAGCGCGGTGGCGTCCGTGTCCACCTGGACGACCGCGGTCAGGAAGGTGCCGTCGCCGACCATCCCGACGGGGCGCCGGTCGCGGTCGCTGAAGGTGAGCGTCCGCAGCGCCGGATCCGCCTCGACGAGCGGAGCCAGCCCGGGCTCGGTGCCCGCCGGCACCGCCAGGGAAGCGGCGCGCCGCTTACGGGCGCGCAGTGCGAGGGCGCCGCCGAGCCACTCGGGCAGGGAGCGCTGGTGGCGGCGTACGACCGCGAGCACCACCAGGGCCAGGGCGAGCACGCCTGCGGGGACCAGCAGCACCGGATCCACCACCCACGCCACCAGCAGGGCGGCCGCGGCGACCTGGAGCAGTACGAGCTGTTGCAGTCGGAACGGGCCGAAGCGGCCGGGGGCCGACTTCGGATGCGGCGTCACCCCGCTGCGGGCGGGTGCGGCCGCGGCAGTCCGTGGCCGCGTCGCGGTGGCCATCACTCGCGCAGCTCCCCTTTCCGGGGCAGGGCCCCATGAATCCCGGAACGGCGCGGCACCTGCCGCACGACCGCCGGAATCTCCCCAGTCCACCCCAACAAGCGCTGACGCCCTGTTGATCCTCAATGCGGCGGTCCGGAAGGCGCTGAGCGGCAGCCTCACCCTACCCGGCCCCTGCGTACGGTCCGTCAAGAGGCATAGTAGGTGCCCGGTCCGACAATCGAGGCCCGGGGGCGGGGGCACCTCCCGGCGGTAGCTGGGGGAGTACTCACCGACCGGGCGGTGCGGGGAGAAGCAGGCGGTCATGGCATCACGACGTGATGAGCTCAACGCGTACACCTTTGCGAAGCGGCGCACGGTGGCTGCGTTCCTCCAGCCTTCCGCCACGGGAACCGAGGAGGGCGCGCCGCGCCCGCTGCGCGCGGTCCTGCCGGGGCTCGTCGCGGGGGCGCTGGTGATCGCGGGTTTCGGCGCGTGGGGCATGTTCAAGCCCACGGCCCCGAAGGGCTGGGACGCGCCCGGGGTCCAGGTCATCGTCGGCAAGGAGTCGACGACCCGGTACGTGGTCCTGACGACGAAGGTGGACGGCAAGGAGCAGAAGCGGCTGCACCCGGTGCTGAACCTCGCCTCGGCCCGGCTGCTGCTCGAACCGGCCAAGTCCGGCAAGGTCGTCACCGTCGCCGACGGCGTCCTCGACAGCGGCAAGGTTCCGCGCGGACCCATCATCGGCATCCCCTACGCCCCCGACCGGCTGCCCTCCAAGGACGACGCGGGCAAGGCCAAGCGGTGGGCCGTCTGCCAGCAGCCGGGCGGCAACGGCAAGGGCGTGCAGACGGCGACCTTCGTCCTCGCCGACCGCGAGGCCGCCCGCATGGACGACCAGCGCAAGCTCACCGACAGCCAGGTGCTGTACGTGCAGAGCACCGGCGCGAACAAGGAGCGCTACCTCGTCGACGGCGCGGGCACGAAGTACAAGTTCCCGGAGGGCACCCCGGCCGCCGGGACGATGACCAACGCGCTGGTCGGCACCAGCGCCACCCCGCAGCAGGTCACCGAGCAGTGGCTGGCCACCCTCAACTCCGGCGACGACCTGGCCTTCCCGCAGCTCCCCGCGAAGGCCGGCACCAACGCCGACGTCAAGGGCCTGATCACCGCCGACAACAAGGTCGGCATGGTGCTCAAGGCGCAGGACGGCGCCGGCACCCAGAACTACGTGGTGCTGCCCGGGAAGGTCGCACCGGTCTCCGAGTTCGTCGCCTGGCTGCTGATCTCGGCCCCCGCCACCGACGGCCTCAACATGCACGGCAAGGCCCGCGAGGTCGACCTGCAGGCACTGCACCCCGACGCGACCCGGTTCGCCGGCGACACCCGGTGGCCGCAGAAGAAGTCCGAGCGGATCAACGAGACGGCTCCGGCCGTGGGCGGCCAGGTGGCGGGCTCCGGCGGCGGCAGCGGCCGCGACACCGTCTGCAACGTCCTGCACTCCGTCGACGCCCAGGGCAACCAGACCCTGAGCACGTGGGCGGGACCCGCGTTCCCCATCGACATCACGGCCAGCGGCACCAGCTCCTACGTCACCCCGGGCTCCGGCCTCCTCTACACCCAGGTCCAGGGCAAGCAGACCACCGCGGGCGGCGCCCTCTTCCTCGTCACCGACACCGGCCTGCGGTACGCCGTGCAGGCCAACGGCGACAGCGACGCCGAGAAGTCGAAGATCGGCGCGGCCGACCCGGCGAAGGGCGCCACGGACGCCCGCCCCGAGGCCAGCCAGGCTCAGATCCGGCTCGGCTACGGAAGCGTGACCCCCTCCCTGGTGCCCATCGCCTGGTCGGAGTTCCTCTCCAAGGGCCCGCGCCTGGACACCAACTCCGCCCGCCAGCCCCAGGGTTCGTGAGGAAGCCGCCGATGCCGCCGATGTCCCAGCCCCGCAGCCGCCGCGCCCGGCTCCTCACCGCCGCCCTCACCCTCCTCGCGGCCTGCGCCGCCACGCCCGCGGCGGCCGCGCCCCAGCCCCCGCACGCCTTCCGCCTCGACGGCGCCGGCGAGTGCACCTTCCCGATGAAGAAGCAGATCGCCGACCGGCCCTGGGCCCTGCAGCGCCTCCTCCTCGACGAGCTCTGGGCGCAGACCAAGGGCAAGGACAAGAAGGGCAACAGCGTCCGGGTGGCCGTCATCGACACCGGAGTGGACCGGGGGAACCCGCAGCTCGCCGGGGCCGTCGACACCGGGGCCGGAAAGGACTTCGTCGACCCGAAGGGCGGCGACGGCACGACCGACACCGTCGGCCACGGCACCAAGGTCGCCGGGCTGATCGCGGCCCGCCCCCAGGAGGGAACGGGCTTCGTCGGCCTGGCCCCGGAGGCCACGATCATCCCGATCCGGCAGAACGACGGGCAGGGCAAGGGCAACGCACTGTCCCTGAGCCAGGCCATCGACCACGCGGTGGCCAAGGGCGCCCAGGTCATCAACATCTCCCAGGACACCGACGTGCCGATGCTCGCGGACTCCGAACTCGGCAAGTCGGTCCAGCACGCCATCGACTCCAAGGTCGTGGTCGTGGCCTCCGCCGGCAACGACGGCATGAGCGGCGAGAAGCGCAAGACCTACCCGGCCGCCTTCCCGGGCGTGCTCGCCGTCGGCGCCTCGGACCGCAACAACGAGCGGGCCGCCTTCTCCCAGCCCGGCGACTTCATCGGGGTCGCGGCGCCCGGCGTCGACATGGTCTCCACCGTCCCCGGCTTCGGCCAGTGCATCGACAACGGCACCAGCTTCTCCGCCCCGTACGTCGCCGGGGTCGCGGCCCTGCTGCGCGCCGAGCACGAGGACTGGACGGTGCAGCAGATCGTCTGGCAGATCCAGAACACCGCCGAGCGTTCCGTCAACGGCCGTGACGACTACGTCGGTTGGGGTGTCGTCGACCCGGTGCGCGCCCTCAGCCAGGACCGCGAGGCCCCCAAGGCCCCGGTCCCCGACCCGGGGCCGCCGCCCGCGGCCGCTCCCGAGGCGGCGGAACTGACCCTGGCCGAGACGGCGCAGGAGCGCCAGGAGCGCCTGGGCACGTACGCTCTCGGCATCGGAGCCGTCCTCATCGCCGTCATCGCGGGTACCGCGACCGTCGTGCGCGACGCACGGAACCGCCGACGCCGTTTGCAGTGAACGGTCACGGTTCATCAACAGAAGCAGGCCGCTGGTGTTGGGCCGGGCTGCCGAACTGGCTAGAGTGACAACAGGCTTCACGACTGTGATCGGGGGATTCTCGTGAAGCGGAGGGGGATCTCCGGGCGCATGGCTGAAAAGCCGCGCCGGAAGTGTCCGCTCCGCCACGTAATCCGCCGCTCCTGCCGGCGAATTGAGAAGTGAGGAGCTTCGGATGAGCAACAATTTCGGACTTGCAGACGATCCCATCGTCCAGGCCAAGAACAAGATCTCCGAAACGGCCGAGGCCGTCACCACCCAGGCCCGTGAGCTGGCCGACATCCTCGCCACCGTGAGTGCGGGCTGGACCGGTGTGGGTGCCCAGGGGTTCATCAACGCCCAGACGGTGGTCAACGAGGACCACGACCAGATCCGTCGGCTGCTCGGGGTGCTGCACAACGCGGTCGCCCAGACCAAGAACCTGAGCAACGCCCAGGACGACGACGTGCGTGCGGCCTTCAGCGCCGTTCAGTCCAACGCGGGTGGCAACAACTCGGGCCTCAACTCCATCTGACGCACGTCGCCTTCCGGTAAGCCCCCGCTCAGCGCTAAGGAGAAGAACATGGCTGCCACTGACGGCCACACCAAGGTCACATACGAGTCCGTCCAGCAGATGGCCAACCGCATCCGCACGGTCTCGAAGAAGATCGTCGACGACCTGGCCGCGATGGACCAGGCGCTCAAGGTCGTCACGGACACCTGGGACGGTGAGGCCCACGCCGCGTACGTCCAGCTCCAGGCCAAGTACAAGGGCCAGGCGGACCACATGAAGAACCAGCTCGAGCAGGTCGCCCAGCTGATCGAGCGCGGCAAGGACGACTACCGCTCCACCGACGTGAAGGCCTCGCGCCTGTTCACCGAGGCCTTCTGAGCCAGGTACGCGAGAAGGGGCGCGCCCGCACCGGGCGCGCCCCTTCCGCATGTCACGGGCCGCTCAGGGGTGGTGGCGGTCCAGGTCGAACTCCCCGTCCCGGGCGCCCAGTACGAAGGCCTCCCACTCGGCCGCCGTGTACCGCAGCACCGTGTCCCGGTCCAGCGAGGACCGCATGGCCACCGCGCCCTCGGGCAGCCGGGCGATCTCGACCCGCTCCTCGTCCGGGCTGGTCCCGGGCGGGCCCTCCCACTCCACGCCGCTGATGTCGAGCGCGTACAGCTCGTCCTTCTCCTGCTGGGTGCCCATGTGCGGCCTTTCCCCTCGGTGGCGCGGTCTTCACCGCCGATTATCGGCGCTGCACCGCCCTAGGGGACGAGATTCCCCACATCCCCGGCGTCACATGCCCGCCGGCACCCGCCCGAGCTGCACCAGCGACGTGCCCCGCCTGCGCGAGGAGTACAGGGCCCGGCCCGGCGGCATCGGACGCGGCCGGACGTTGCCGACCAGGTCGCCCTCGGACGGGTCGCCGGACAGGACGACGCCCTGCGCGCCCAGCTCCTTGATCCGCTGCATGAACGGCTCGTACAGGGAGCGCGAGGCACCCGCCGAGTTGCGCGCGATGACGAAGCGCACGCCCGTGTCCCGGGCGAAGGGCAGGAACTCCACCAGCGGCGCCAGCGGATTGCCCTGGCTCGTCGCCACCAGGTCGAAGTCGTCGATGATGATGAAGACGTCCGGTCCCGTCCACCAGCTGCGGTCCCGCAGCTGCTGCGGAGTGACGTCGGTCGGCGGCTGCCGGCGCGAGAACACCCCGCCCAGCGCCTCCATGTGCATCTGCAGGGAGCTCGCCATCGGCGCGTACTCCAGCAGGTGCTCCTCCGGCAGCGCCCCCAGCAGGCCCCGCCGGTAGTCGCCCACGACCAGACGGGCCTGGTCGGGGGTGTAGCGCGCGGCGATCTGCTGGGCGATGAGCCGCAGCAGGTTCGTCTTGCCCGACTCGCTCTCGCCGAAGACCAGCAGGAAGGGGTCGGACTCGAAGTCGACGAACACCGGCTCCAGGTCGGTCTCGTCGATGCCGATCGCGATCCCGCGGCCGGGGTGCTCCCCGCCCTTGGGCAGCTGGTCGGAGTGGAGCAGCCGCGGCAGCAGCCGCACGCCGGGAGCCGCGGCACCCGACCAGTTCTGCTTGACGGCCTCCACGAAGGCCGCGGTGGCCTCCGACAGGTCGCCCGCGTCGTGCGAGCCGTCGATCCGCGGCAGCGCACCCAGGAAGTGCAGCTTCTCCGCCACCTGACCGCGGCCCGGCATACCCGCGGGGACGTTCGCCGCGACCTTCCGGTCGAACTCGGAGTCCATGACGTCGCCCAGCCGCAGCTCCAGCCGGCTCAGCATCTGGTCCTTGAGCGCGGCCCGCACCTCCATGTACCGCGCGGCGGTGATCACCACGTGGATGCCGTAGCCCAGGCCGCGGGCCGCGATGTCGTTGACGACCTGCTCCAGGCCCTCGTACTCGCCGCGGAAGTTGCCCCACCCGTCGATGACGAGGAACACGTCGCCCCACGCCTCGCCCGGCAGGTCGCCCGCCGCGCGCCGCCGCCGGTAGGTGCCGATCGAGTCGATGCTGTTGGACCGGAAGAACTCCTCGCGGCGGTTGAGGATGCCCGCCACCTCCGCGACCGTGCGCCGCACCCGCTCCGGATCCAGCCGCGAGGCGATCCCGCCCACGTGCGGCAGCTCGGCGACCGCCGACAGGCTGCCACCACCGAAGTCCAGCCCGTAGAACTGGACTTCGCGCGGGGTGTGCGTGAGCGCGAACGAGGAGATCAGCGTCCGCATCAGCGTCGACTTGCCCGACTGCGGACCGCCGACCACCATCATGTGGCCCGCCGCACCCGAGAAGTCCCGGTACAGCACCTCGCGCCGCTGCTCGAACGGCTTGTCGATGAGGCCGAGCGGTACGACGAGCCCGCCGGGCCGCGTGTACCCGTCCGCGTGCAGCCCGCGCTCCGGGCTCGGCGCCAGCGCCGGCAGCAGCTGGTCCAGCGGCGGCGCCTGGTCGAGCGGCGGCAGCCACACCTGGTGCGCCGGCACGCCCTGGCCCTCCAGCCGGCCCACGATCACGTCCAGCACCGTGTCCGCGAGGGCGTCGTCCTCCCGCGAGGACTGCGCCGCCAGGTACGCCGGGTCCGGGGCCGCGTACACCACCGGCACCGGGGCCGCCGTGAACAGCGCGGGCCGCCGTTCCACCGGGAACAGGCCCACCGACAGGTCCGGTCCGCCCGAACGGTAGGTGCCCGAGACGTACGCCGCCTTGAACCGCGTCATCTCGTCCGTACCGAACTTCAGGTAGCCCGAACCGGGCACCGACGGCAGGTGGTAGGCGTCCGGCACGCCGATCGCGGTCCGCGACTCCGCCGCCGAGAAGGTCCGCAGACCGATCCGGTACGACAGGTACGTGTCCAGGCCGCGCAGCTTGCCCTCCTCCAGGCGCTGCGAGGCCAGCAGCAGGTGCACGCCCAGCGAACGGCCGATGCGGCCGATCTGGATGAACATGTCGATGAAGTCGGGCTTCGCGGTCAGCAGCTCGCTGAACTCGTCGATGACCAGCACCAGCGAGGCCAGCGGCTCCAGCGGGGCGCCGGCCGCGCGGGCCTTCTCGTAGTCGTGGATGTTCGCGTAGTTGCCCGCCGAACGCAGCAGCTCCTGCCGGCGCTGCAGCTCACCGCGGATCGAGTCGCCCATGCGGTCCACGAGCGTCAGGTCGTCCGCCAGGTTGGTGATGACCGCCGCGACGTGCGGCATCTGCCCCATGCCCGTGAAGGTCGCGCCGCCCTTGAAGTCGGCGAGTACGAAGTTCAGCGTCTCCGAGGTGTGCGTGACCGCGAGGCCCAGCACCAGCGTGCGCAGCAGCTCCGACTTGCCGGAACCGGTCGCGCCCACGCACAGGCCGTGCGGGCCCATGCCCTCCTGCGCGGCCTCCTTGAGGTCCAGCATCACCGGGGCGCCGTCCTCGCCGACACCGATCGGCACGCGCAGCCGCTCACCGGCGGACCGCGGCCGCCAGGTCCGCGCCACGTCGATCGAGGCCGCGTCGCCCAGGTTCAGCAGGTCAGTGAAGTCCAGGTTCGCCAGCAGCGGCTCGTCCTCGTCCCCGCCACCGGTGCGCATCGGAGCCAGCTGCCGGGCCAGGGCCTCCGCCGCGGGCAGCGACAGGGTGTCCGGCACGCCCTCGTAGGCCACGCCCCCACCCGACTCCAGCCGCAGCCGGCCCGGCCGCACCACGACCGACAGCCCGCCGCGCAGCTCGTCCAGCTCCCCCGCGACCACCTCGACGATGGTCACGCCCTGCAGGCCCTCGGCCGCGGCGAACACCGAGTCCGGCGGCACCATCCCGCCGTCCAGCACCACCACCAGGTGCGGCTGGTCCAGCACCGGGGACACCTCGCGGCTGAACCGCGGCCGCCCCTCCAGCCGGGACCCCAGCAGCCCCTCCAGCTCCGCGAGGTCATCGCCGAACAGCCGCTTCGTACCGGCCCCGTCGACCTGGCCCGGCACCTGCGTGTGCGGCAGCCACTTCGTCCAGTCCCACGCGGGCACCGCACCCGGCGCCGCCACCACGGCCACCATCAGGTCCTCGGGGGAGTGCAGCGTCGCCAGCTGCGCCACCAGCGCCCGCGCCGTACCCCGCGCAGACTCCGGCTCGCCGGACACCGTCACGTGGTAGAAGGCCCGGATCGAGACCGCCACCGGCAGCCCGTCCAGAGAGGAGTGCACCTTCAGGAAGCGCTGCATCGCGCCCGCCGTCAACGGCTCCAGCTCGTCCACCGGAGCCGTGTCCGGAGCCACCAGCGGCGTCGCCAGCCGCTGCGAGCCGAGGCCGAGCCGGGCCTGCCCGAAGTCCGGGTCGCCGACGCGCCGTTCCCACAGCCGCGAGCCCTCCGCGACCACCGACCACAACTGCTCGGGAGCCGGGTGCAGGTACAACTGGGCGTCGCGCTGGGCCCGTGCGGTGCGGCGCACCTGACGGCGCGTCTGTGCGAGGTACTTGAGGTAGTCCCGGCGCACATCGGCCATTTGCCCCTGCGTACCGCGCCGGTAGCGCACCAACTGGGCGACGATCATGCCGACGGTGGACACCAGCATCAGCGTGCCCATGATCCGCATGATGGGATTCGGCGTCATGAAGAAGAACACGACGGACGAGCCCATGCCGAGCATCGGCAGGACCTGCATCAGCATGCCCTCTTGCTGACCGCGCGGGAGTTCCGGAGGAGCCTCCAGCCTCAGCTCGTCCGAAGGGACTTCGGGCGGCAGGGACCGCGGCGGGCGTTTGACGACGATCTGGCTCACCGGAGCATCCCCTCGAAAACGGACGGGACACCGCAACCGGCGCCCCCAAGTCCCGGGCGCGGAGGGGTTCCCCTCCGCGCGACCGTGATCCTACTTGCCGACAGTCCGCCATATGCCCGGTAGGGTGGCGCGCCAAGGCCCGGTCCGGGCATGCGCATCCGCGAACCGTCCGCCGACGCGGACACCGACAACGGGGGTCACACAGGTGAGTACGGCCGCAACGACCGGCTTCTGCAGGGTCACCGTCGTGGCACCGGACAGCCGCATCGACGTCGCCCTCCCCGAGGACATCGCCGTCGCCGACGTCTACCCCGAGCTGCTGCGCCTCACCGGCCAGACCCAGCCCGTGGGCGCCCCCACCGGCTTCCACCTCGTGCGCCGCTCCGGCACCGTCCTCGACGGCGCACGGACCCTCGCCGCCCAGCAGGTCCTCGACGGCGAAGTGCTCAGCCTGCGCCCCTTCGCCGAGTCCCTGCCGCCCGCCGTCTTCGACGACGTCTCCGACGCCGTCGCCTCCGCCGTCGTCCGCGACCGGCACCGCTGGAGCGACGACATGCTGCGCGGCGCGGGCCTGGCCGGAGCCTCCGTGCTCCTCGTGATGCTGGGCTTCGTCCTCTGGTACGCCGACCCGATCCGCCACGACATGCACGGACTGCCCGGCGTCATCGCCGGCGCCGTCGGCATCCTGCTCACCGCCCTGGCCGGGGTGCGCGCACGCGTCTACCGCGACCGCGGCTCCGCCGTCGCCCTCGGCCTCAGCTCCCTCCCGCTCCTGCTGATCGCCGGCTCCGGGACCATCGCCCCCGCCGCCGGCGAGGGGCCCGGCCGCCTCCAGTTCCTCCTCGGCTGCGTCTGCGTCCTCGTCGCCTCGGTCGCCCTGGTCGCGCTCACCCCCAGCGGGGACGCCCCCTTCGTCGCGGCCACCTTCGTGGCCGCCACCGGCACCCTCGCCACCTTCGTCGCCATCGCCACGGAGGCCTCCGCCACCTACACCGCGGCCGCCTGCGCCCCCGTGGCCATCGGCCTCGTCGCCTTCCTGCCCGGCCTCTCCGCCCGCGTCGCCCGGCTGCCCATCGGCTACGCCGCCCCGCAGAGCGCCACGGACGAGTACATCGACCACGCGGGGACCCCGGACCGCTACGACACCGAGCCGTACGGTGACCAGTCCGCCGCCGACGGCTCCGACCAGGGCGCCCCGCTCGACGCCGAAGCCATCGCCGCCCAGGCCCGCCGTGGCCACGAGATGCTGCTCGGCCTCGTCGCCGGCTGCGCCGCGGTCGCCGTCGGCTCCGCCGCCGTCCTCGGCTTCTCCGACAACACCTGGGGCCGCCTGCTGGCCCTCGCCACCGGCCTCGCCATGCTGCTGCGCGCCCGGCTCTTCCGTTACACCTCGCAGGTGGCGTGCGCCCTGGCCGCCGGACTGATCGCCGTCGCCCTGCTGATCCTGGGCCTGGCCCTGCACCCGCCGCTCGAGCTCCTCGAAGCCCTGGCCAAGCAGGACCACAGCGGCATGGCCATCCGTACGATCTGGCTGACCGCCGCGGTCGCGGGCGGCGCGGCCCTCCTCGCGGGAATTGCGCTTGTCATCCCCCGCAAGGGCCTGTCACCCTTCTGGGGAAGGCTGCTCGACCTCACCGAGGCGGCGGTCCTGCTCAGCCTGGTCCCCCTGGCCCTGGCCGTGCTGGACGTCTACTCCCGGGCCCGCTCTCTCACCAGCTGAGACGTCGCGACCCGGCAGCCTGGTACGCTGTGTGACGGCCGTTTGTGTACGCGTCCCCCGGACCCCTCGACGAGAGGGTCTGTGGACTGCGCTCAGCGAGCCCCGCCTCCCGAGTCACGGAAGATCCCCAGAGAATTCGACCTGGGGCACTCGGTGGCAACGAAGACCTAAACGAGGAGTACGCGTGCCGCTCGACGCCGCTACGAAGAAGCAGATCATCGCAGAGTTTGGTGCCAAGGAGGGCGACACCGGCTCCCCCGAGGTCCAGGTCGCGATGCTGTCCCGCCGCATCTCGGACCTGACCGAGCACCTGAAGGCCCACAAGCACGACCACCACTCCCGTCGTGGTCTGCTGATCCTGGTCGGCCAGCGTCGCCGCCTGCTGCAGTACCTGGCCAAGAAGGACATCCAGCGCTTCCGTACGCTGGTCGAGCGCCTCGGCATCCGCCGCGGTGCGGCCGGCGCCAAGTAAAGCGTCGTGGAGGGAGCGGTTCCCACTTCCGGGGGCCGCTCCCTTTGCTGTACGTGCGGACCGGACCGGACCCTTTGTAGTCTGGAACGGACGCAGTGCGCGGCTGACGAAGACGCGCACGACTGAAGAGGAGGAGCGCCCTCCCTACGCCGCCGGTCCTCGGTAGTGGTACCCGGAATGCCCCGCGGGCACGGAACCGGGTACTTCGATCGAAGACCGGCCCCCAGGCCAGGCGCGCTTCTCCGCAACCGTCCACCGCCACACGGGCGGGGGACGGAGACGACGAAAATGGAGAAAACGCTAGTGGAGAACGAGACCCACTACGCCGAGGCCGTCATTGACAACGGTTCCTTCGGCACCCGCACCATCCGCTTCGAGACGGGCCGTCTGGCCCGCCAGGCCGCCGGCTCCGCCGTTGCCTACCTGGACGACGACACGATGGTGCTCTCCGCGACCACCGCGTCGAAGAAGCCCAAGGACCAGCTCGACTTCTTCCCCCTGACGGTGGACGTCGAGGAGCGCCAGTACGCGGCCGGCAAGATCCCCGGCTCGTTCTTCCGCCGTGAGGGCCGCCCCTCCGAGGACGCGATCCTCACCTGCCGCCTGATCGACCGCCCGCTGCGCCCGTCCTTCAAGAAGGGCCTGCGCAACGAGATCCAGGTCGTCGCCACGGTCATGGCGCTCAACCCGGACCACCTGTACGACGTCATCGCGATCAACGCCGCGTCCGCGTCCACGCAGCTGGCCGGCCTGCCCTTCTCCGGCCCGATCGGCGGCGTCCGCGTCGCGCTGATCCGCGGCCAGTGGGTGGCCTTCCCGACGCACACCGAGCTCGAGGACGCCGTCTTCGACATGGTCGTCGCGGGCCGCGTCCTGGAGGACGGCGACGTCGCGATCATGATGGTCGAGGCCGAGGCCACCGAGAAGACCATCGCCCTCGTCAAGGGCGGCGCCCAGGCGCCGACCGAGGAGATCGTCGCCGCGGGTCTCGACGCCGCGAAGCCGTTCATCAAGGTCCTCTGCAAGGCCCAGGCCGACCTGGCCGCCAAGGCCGCCAAGCCCGAGGGCGAGTTCCCGGTCTTCCTGGACTACCAGGACGACGTGTACGAGGCCCTCGCGGCCGCCGTCAAGGGCGAGCTCTCCCAGGCGCTGACCATCGCGGGCAAGCAGGACCGCGAGGCCGAGCTGGACCGCGTCAAGGAGATCGCCGCCGAGAAGCTCCTCCCGGCCTTCGAGGGCCGCGAGAAGGAGATCTCCGCCGCCTACCGCAGCCTGACCAAGGCCCTGGTGCGCGAGCGCGTCATCAAGGACAAGGTCCGCATCGACGGCCGCGGGATCACGGACATCCGTACCCTCGCCGCCGAGGTCGAGGCCATCCCGCGCGTGCACGGCTCGGCGCTGTTCGAGCGTGGCGAGACCCAGATCCTGGGCGTCACCACCCTCAACATGCTCCGCATGGAGCAGCAGCTGGACACCCTCTCCCCGGTGACCCGCAAGCGCTACATGCACAACTACAACTTCCCGCCGTACTCCGTCGGCGAGACCGGCCGCGTCGGTTCGCCGAAGCGCCGCGAGATCGGCCACGGCGCGCTCGCCGAGCGCGCGATCGTGCCGGTCCTCCCGACCCGCGAGGAGTTCCCCTACGCGATCCGCCAGGTGTCCGAGGCCCTCGGCTCCAACGGTTCGACGTCCATGGGCTCGGTCTGCGCCTCCACCATGTCGCTGCTGAACGCCGGTGTGCCCCTCAAGGCCCCCGTCGCCGGTATCGCCATGGGCCTGATCTCCCAGGAGATCGACGGCAAGACCCACTACGTCGCCCTCACCGACATCCTCGGTGCGGAGGACGCCTTCGGCGACATGGACTTCAAGGTCGCCGGCACCAAGGAGTTCGTCACCGCGCTCCAGCTGGACACCAAGCTCGACGGCATCCCGGCCTCCGTCCTGGCCGCCGCCCTCAAGCAGGCCCGCGACGCCCGCCTCCACATCCTCGACGTGATGATGGAAGCGATCGACACGCCGGACGCGATGTCCCCGTTCGCCCCGCGGATCATCACCGTCAAGATCCCGGTGGACAAGATCGGTGAGGTCATCGGCCCCAAGGGCAAGATGATCAACCAGATCCAGGAGGACACCGGCGCCGAGATCACGATCGAGGACGACGGCACCATCTACATCGGCGCCTCCGACGGCCCGGCCGCCGAGGCCGCCCGCGCCACGATCAACTCGATCGCCAACCCGACCATGCCGGAGGTCGGCGAGCGCTACCTGGGTACGGTCGTCAAGACCACCACCTTCGGTGCCTTCGTCTCCCTGATGCCCGGCAAGGACGGCCTGCTGCACATCTCGCAGATCCGCAAGCTCGCCGGTGGCAAGCGCGTGGAGAACGTCGAGGACGTGCTCGCGGTCGGCACCAAGGTCCAGGTGGAGATCGCCGAGATCGACCAGCGCGGCAAGCTCTCCCTGATCCCCGTGATCGACGGCGAGGCCGCCGGTGACGACGCTGACAAGGACGACTCCGACAAGTGATGTCGCGTAGTTCCCGTGTGACGGCCCGCCCCTCTTCGGAGGGGCGGGCCGTCGCCCGTACCCAAACCCTCCTCAAGGGCAGCAACGGCATCGGTACCGTCCGGCGCACCGTCCTCCCCGGCGGCCTGCGCGTGGTCACCGAGACGCTGCCCTCGGTCCGCTCCGCCACCTTCGGCATCTGGGCCCACGTGGGCTCCCGTGACGAGACCCCGTCGCTGGCCGGCAGCACGCACTACCTGGAGCACCTCCTCTTCAAGGGCACGCACAAGCGCAGCGCCCTGGACATCTCCTCCGCGATCGACGCGGTCGGCGGCGAGATGAACGCCTTCACGGCGAAGGAGTACACCTGCTACTACGCACGGGTGCTCGACACCGACCTGCCGCTGGCCATAGACGTCGTGTGCGACATGCTCACCGGCTCCCTGATCCGCGAGGAGGACGTCGACGCCGAGCGCGGGGTCATCCTCGAAGAGATCGCGATGACCGAGGACGACCCGGGCGACTGCGTGCACGACCTGTTCGCGCACACCATGTACGGAGACACCCCGCTGGGCCGCCCCGTACTCGGCACCGTCGACACGATCAACGCCCTCGGCGCCGACCGGATCCGCCGCTTCTACAAGAAGCACTACGACCCCCGCCACCTGGTGGTCGCCGCGGCTGGCAACATCGACCACAACAAGGTCGTGCGCCAGGTCCGCGCCGCCTTCGAGAAGGCCGGCGCGCTGAAGCACACCGACGCCGAGCCGATCGGCCCGCGCACCGGCACCAAGCGCATCCGCACCGCCGGACGCGTCGACCTGATCGGCCGCAAGACCGAGCAGGCCCACGTGGTCCTGGGCATGCCCGGCCTCGCCCGCACGGACGAGCGCCGCTGGGCGCTCGGCGTGCTGAACACGGCACTCGGCGGCGGCATGTCCTCCCGCCTCTTCCAGGAGGTGCGGGAGAAGCGCGGCCTGGCCTACAGCGTGTACTCGTACACCTCGGGCTTCGCCGACACGGGCCTCTTCGGCGTGTACGCGGGCTGCCGCCCCAACCAGGTCCACGACGTCCTGCGGATCTGCCGCGACGAGCTCGACAAGGTGGCCTCCGACGGGCTCGCCGACGACGAGATCAAGCGCGCGATAGGCCAGCTCTCGGGCTCGACCGTCCTCGGCCTGGAGGACACCGGCGCGATCATGAACCGGATCGGCAAGAGCGAGCTGTGCTGGGGCGACCAGATGTCGGTCGACGACATGCTGGCGCGCATCGCCTCCGTGACCCCGGAGGACGTCCGGTCCGTCGCACAGGATGTACTGGCCCAGCGGCCCTCGCTCGCGGTGATCGGCCCCCTGAAGGAGAAGCAGGCGGCCCGCCTCGACGAAGCGGTCGCCTGATTCGGTACGGACGTAAGGGAAACAGTATGAGCAAGCTGCGCGTGGCGGTCCTCGGAGCTCAGGGCCGCATCGGCTCCGAAGCGGTCAAGGCGGTCGAGGCCGCCGAAGACATGGAGCTGGTGGCCGCCCTCGGCCGCGGCGACAAGCTGGAGACGCTGGCCGAGTCCGGCGCCCAGGTCGCCGTCGAGCTGACCACCCCCGCCTCGGTCATGGGGAACCTGGACTTCCTCATCCGCCACGGCATCCACGCGGTGGTCGGCACCACCGGCTGGACCGAGGACCGTCTCGCCCAGCTCGACACCTGGCTCGCCGGCTCCCCGGCGACCGGCGTGCTCATCGCCCCGAACTTCTCCATCGGTGCCGTCCTCACCATGAAGTTCGCCGCCCAGGCCGCGCGCTACTTCGAGTCCGTCGAGGTCGTCGAGCTGCACCACCCGAACAAGGTCGACGCCCCCTCCGGCACCGCGACCCGTACGGCGCAGCTCATCGCGGCCGCCCGGGCCGAGGCCGGCCTCGGCGCCCAGCCCGACGCCACCGCCACCGCCCTCGAGGGGGCGCGCGGCGCGGACGTCGACGGGGTGCCGGTGCACGCCATCCGCCTCCGGGGCCTGCTGGCCCACCAGGAGGTGCTGCTCGGCGGCGAGGGCGAAACCCTGACCATCCGTCACGACTCCCTGCACCACAGCAGCTTCATGCCGGGCATCCTGCTCGGCGCGCGCCGTGTGACGCAGACCCCGGGCCTCACCTTCGGCCTGGAAAACTTCCTCGACCTGGGCTGACCGGAACTGATTTCACGATGCGCGCGAAGATCACGTACTTCCTCACGGCCGCCGTCCTGGTCGTCTACTTCGTCCTGGCCGGCAGCCGGGGCCTGATGCTGATCCAGCACGGCACCTGGCTCACCGTCACCTTCGGGGCGGCCGTGCTGATCCTGCCGGTCATCGGCGTCTGGTTCCTCTGGAAGAACACGCAGTTCGTCACCAAGGCCCACCAGCTCGCGACCGAGCTGGAGGCCGAGGGCGGCCTGCCCGTCGACGAACTGGAACGGGACCAGTACGGCCGGATCCTGCGGGACTCCGCCGACGAGGTCTTCGCGCGCCGCAAGGCCGAGACCGAGGACGCGCCGGGGGACTGGCGCAACTGGTTCCGGCTCGCCGTCGCCTACCGCGACGCCCGCGACACCCCGCGGGCCCGCACGGCGATGCAGCGCGCGATCGCCCTGCACCCCTCTGTGCACCTAAGCCGGCGCCGCTCTCGCGGACGTGGCTGATCGCCGTCGTGGTTTCTCGATTAATGGTTGCGGTGGCCGGGGCGTGACGGGCGCTCAGCCCACTGGCACGGGCCGGTACTCCTCGGCCCACGCCCCGACCATGTCGGCGGCCCGGTCGAAGGCCTCGGACCGCGACAGGAAATCGGCGCTGTGGTCGGTCAGCAGCGCCGGCAGCTCCGCGTCGCCGCGGACGGTCGCCGTCAGCGCCTGCCCCTGTACGGTCCTCGGCAGCCCGAGCCAGCGCACCGGCTGCTGCACCGTACGCAGCTCGACGATCTCGCTCCACGCGATCGTGCGGCTCCCGAAGAACCCCACCCGGCGCAGTCCCGCACGGCTCACCCAGACGCCCACCTGGAGCATCCGCAGCGCCGACCCGACCACCGAGAGGGCGGCGAGCAGGCACACACCCGCCCCGGCCAACGCGCCGGCGAAGGCGACGATCATCGTGGCCAGCAACATGAAGGCGGACAGCAGGAGCAGCACGGCCGAGAGGGCCACCCGCCAGGGGCCCGGCCGGTAGGGCCGCCGCCAGCGGTCGTGGTCGACATGGGCCAGTACCGCTTCGTCGTCGTCCGCATCGGACACGCCGTCGGCCGTCAGGAAGGGCAGGGGCACGGCTGGACCTCACTCACATGCACGTTCGGTTGGGCTGTGCCCGTGAGGCTACCGCCCCTCGGACGCCTCCGACTGCTGCGACTTCTCGGGCGCCTTGCTCGGTTGCAGTGCCGGCATGCCGAAGAGCAGCGAGCCGACGAGCCCCGCCACCACGGTCAGACCGACCAGACTACGGGCGGCCAACTGGCTCTTGCTCAGACTCTCGCGCGGCGGCGGAGTGACGTTGCTGCGAAAACGGTCGGCCTCGGCGACGAAGGCGAACGGGACGGGTTCGCGCCGGCGGAACATCGGCGGGCATCTCCTCGGTGTGGGTGGCGGGCGATCTGAGGGTTCTCCTGGATAGACGTACGAAACGGTCAATCGGTGCCGGATTTCGGGACATTCACCAGATTTCATGTCGCCCCGTCAGCTGATCGGGCGGCAGGACCCCATCCGAGCGTGCGCGGCGACCCGCCGGCGCCGACGTAGAGTGGGCGCGCCCCACGCATGCACGTCTGGAAGGACCCCGGTGAGCGAGACCGCTGCTTCAGATCCGAAACCCAGCTTCCGGAGCGATGTGACGGTGGAGCTCGTGAAGCACTCCGCCGCCGACTCCGACGTGCTGTGGGCGGCCCGGGTCTCCACCGCCGGCGAACAGTCCCTCGACGAGCTGCAGAAGGACCCGGAGCGCTCCAAGGGGCTCATCAACTACCTGATGCGCGACCGCCACGGCAGCCCCTTCGAGCACAACTCGATGACCTTCTTCATCAGCGCCCCGATCTTCGTCTTCCGCGAGTTCATGCGGCACCGGGTGGGCTGGTCCTACAACGAGGAATCGGGCCGCTACCGGGAGCTGGAGCCGGTCTTCTACGTCCCGGACGCCGAGCGCAGGCTCGTCCAGGAGGGCCGCCCGGGCAAGTACGTCTTCGTCGAGGGCACGGAGGCGCAGCAGGAGCTGACCGGGCGGGTCATGGAGGACTCCTACCGCCAGGCGTACGAGGCCTACCAGGAGATGCTGAACGCCGGTGTGGCCCGCGAGGTGGCCCGTTCGGTCCTGCCGGTGGGCCTCTTCTCCTCGATGTACGCCACCTGCAACGCACGCTCGCTGATGCACTTCCTCGGCCTGCGCACCCAGCACGAGCTCGCCGCGGTGCCGTCCTTCCCGCAGCGGGAGATCGAGATGGTCGGCGAGAAGATGGAGCGCCACTGGGCGGAGCTCATGCCGCTCACCTACGCGGCCTTCAACGGCAACGGTCGGGTTGCCCCGTAAGGTCCGATACGAGCGTCACGTACAGATGTGCTGCGGCAAGTACGAAGTGTCCGTATTGCGACGTTTCGTAAAGTTCATCTAGGCTGATCAAACGGACCCGGCACTGCCTGAACCCCCGAGCAGGCAGTGCCGGGCTCCAACACACTGTTGACGTCCCCCGAGGGGACACCGCGAGCGTGGCAGCGAGTAGCGTGTTACCCATGGCTCCGATCTCGACTCCGCAGACCCCCTTCGGGCGGGTCCTCACCGCCATGATCACGCCGTTTACGGCGGATGGCGACCTCGACCTCGACGGCGCGCAGAGGCTCGCCGTCCACCTGGTGGACGCAGGCAACGACGGCCTGATCATCAACGGCACCACTGGTGAGTCGCCGACCACCACCGACGCGGAGAAAAGCGACCTCGTACGAGCCGTCCTCGAAGCCGTCGGAGACCGCGCCCACGTGGTCGCCGGCATCGGCACGAACGACACCCGCCACACCCTCGAACTGGCCCGCCAGGCCGAGCGCACCGGCGCCCACGGCCTGCTCGCCGTGACCCCGTACTACAGCAAGCCGCCGCAGGAGGGCCTCTTCCGGCACTTCACGGCGATCGCCGACGCCACCGAGCTGCCGGTCATGCTCTACGACATCCCCGGCCGCAGCGGTGTCCCGATCGAGACGGAAACCCTCGTCCGGCTGGCCGAGCACCCCCGTATCGTGGCCAACAAGGACGCCAAGGGCGACCTCGGCCGTGCCAGCTGGGCCATCGCGCAGAGCGGCCTGGCCTGGTACTCGGGCGACGACATGCTGAACCTGCCCCTCCTGTCCGTGGGCGCGGTCGGCTTCGTCTCCGTGGTCGGCCACGTGGTCAGCCCCGACCTGCGCGCCATGCTGGAGGCGCACCTGGGCGGGGACGTCCAGAAGGCCGCCGAGATCCACCAGAAGCTGCTCCCGATCTTCACGGGCATGTTCCGCACACAGGGCGTGATGACCACGAAGGCCGCGCTGAGCCTGCAGGGCCTGCCCGCCGGCCCGCTGCGGCTCCCGCTGATCGGGCTGACCGACGAAGAGACGGCCCAGCTCAAGATCGATCTTGCTGCCGGCGGGGTACAGCTCTGACAACAGACTTCACAACTGAATAAGCAAGACCAATACACACAGCAACAAGTGCACGAATGACATGCGCGCCACGTGCCTTAAGGGGTACGTGGCGTGTGTGGTGAAGGAGAGACTTTTGAGCCATCCGCACCCTGAACTGGGCCCGCCGCCGAAGCTCCCCAAGGGCGGCCTGCGGGTCATCCCCCTGGGCGGTCTCGGCGAGATCGGCCGGAACATGACCGTCTTCGAGTTCGACGGCCGCCTGCTGATCGTCGACTGCGGCGTCCTCTTCCCCGAAGAGGAGCAGCCGGGCATCGACCTGATCCTGCCGGACTTCACGTCGATCCGGGACCGCCTCGACGACATCGAGGGCATCGTCCTCACGCACGGTCACGAAGACCACATCGGCGCCGTCCCGTACCTCCTCCGGGAGAAGCCGGACATCCCGCTGATCGGTTCGAAGCTGACGCTGGCCCTCATCGAGGCGAAGCTCCAGGAGCACCGCATCCGCCCCTACACCCTCGAGGTGAAGGAAGGCGAGCGCGAGGCCCTCGGCCCCTTCGACTGCGAGTTCATCGCCGTCAACCACTCCATCCCGGACGCCCTGGCCGTCGCGATCCGCACCCCCGCGGGCATGGTCGTCGCCACCGGCGACTTCAAGATGGACCAGCTCCCGCTGGACAAGCGCCTCACCGACCTGCACGCCTTCGCGCGTCTGAGCGAGGAGGGCATCGACCTCCTCCTCTCCGACTCGACGAACGCCGAGGTCCCGGGCTTCGTCCCGCCCGAGCGCGAGATCTCGGGCGTACTGCGGAACGTCTTCGCGAACGCCCACAACCGGATCATCGTGGCCAGCTTCGCCAGCCACGTGCACCGCATCCAGCAGATCCTCGACGCCGCCCACGAGTACGGCCGCAGGGTCGCCTTCGTCGGCCGTTCGATGGTCCGCAACATGGGCATCGCCCGTGACCTGGGCTACCTGCGGGTCCCCGCCGGTCTCGTCGTGGACGTGAAGACCCTCGACGACCTGCCGGCCCACGAGGTCGTCCTGGTCTGCACGGGTTCCCAGGGCGAGCCGATGGCGGCCCTGTCCCGCATGGCCAACCGCGACCACCAGATCCGCATCGTCCCCGGCGACACGGTCATCCTCGCGTCGTCGCTGATCCCGGGCAACGAGAACGCGGTCTACCGGGTGATCAACGGCCTGACCCGCTGGGGCGCCAACGTCGTCCACAAGGGCAACGCGAAGGTCCACGTCTCGGGCCACGCCTCCGCCGGCGAGCTGCTGTACTTCTACAACATCTGCAAGCCGCGGAACCTGATGCCGGTCCACGGCGAATGGCGCCACCTGCGTGCCAACGCCGAACTCGGTGCCATGACGGGCGTCCCCAAGGACCGCATCGTCATCGCCGAGGACGGCGTGGTCGTCGACCTGATCGACGGCAAGGCCCGGATCTCCGGCAAGGTCCAGGCCGGCTACGTGTACGTGGACGGCCTCTCCGTCGGCGACGTCACGGAGGTCCACCTCAAGGACCGCAAGATCCTCGGCGAAGAGGGCATCATCTCGGTCTACGTCGTGGTCGACAGCACCACGGGCAAGGTCGTCAGCGGCCCGAACATCCAGGCCCGCGGGTCCGGCATCGAGGACTCCGCGTTCGCCCCGGTGGTCACCAAGATCGAAGAGGCCATCGCACGTGCGGCCTCCGACGGCGTGGCCGAGCCGCACCAGATCCAGCAGCTCATCCGCCGCACGATGGGCAAGTGGGTGTCGGACAGCTACCGCCGCCGCCCGATGATCCTCCCCGTCGTCGTCGAGGTCTGACCCTCGCCGTAGCGACGTCACCGGAGCGGGGCAACCGGATTTGCATCCGGGGGCCCCGCTCCAGTACGTTTGCGTCTCCACCCCGCGAGACCAACCGGGCACACATGTGTGTCCGGCCGAGTCGTGCGGGCGGGTGGGAATCAAGACCCAGGGAGACCTGATAAAGTCTGATCCACCCGAAAGGGAAAGGCCCCCCGAAGGCCATCGGAATTCCAATCCAGTCGGAAACGACACGGAAAAGAATCTGATAGAGTCGGAATCGCCGGAAAGGGAAAACGCGAAAGCGAAGAACCTGGAAAGCAAGCGAGAAAGACTCTGATAGAGTCTGAAACGCAAGAACGAAAGCCCGGAGGAAAGCCCCAGCCGATGTTGCTGAGGGTGAGTACAAAGGAAGCGTCCGTTCCTTGAGAACTCAACAGCGTGCCAAAAATCAACGCCAGAAGTTGATACCCCGTCCACTCCGGTGGAT